>CACZJR010000012.1 GCA_902781545.1 uncultured Spirochaetales bacterium
CAGGTCAAATTGAAAGGCCTGACTCCTTTACAATTCAGGAGACAAGCCTTTAAGATGGCTTCGTAGATGTTGTGTCCAATAAATGGGGTTCACATCAAAGGCCTTCTAAACAATGTTTAGTTTGAACTTTTCATCAAACAGTCAAAAAAAAGGGCTGAGACCTAAGCCTCAGCCCTAGAAAGCAGAACAAAACTACTGGATGACAGTGATTCTTCCCTGCGGCTCAGCATACTGCTCGCCGATCACGCCGTTGAGGACCTTTGTGATGTAGTCCATCAGGACCTCATCAAGAGGAAGACCTGTGTCGAACTGTGATGTTGCGGCAGCGAATGCATAGTAGGTGTCTCCACCGACTGCACAGAAGTTGTTTGTGACAACAGCATAAGTGGCTGCCGGATCAAACGGCTTGCCGTTGATCTCGTTGATGGTGACTCTCCTGATCTCGGAAGGACCGTAGTATGTTGACTCAGGATAGCTCTCCGCGTTAGGAGCGTACTCCTTTGTCGTGTCGATCGTGTACTTAATTCCTGCGACCTGCGGGAATCCGCCGACTGCTGCAGGAGTGCAGTATGTGGAAGCCTCAAGGGCCTCAAGGAGCTCAGCACCTGAGACATAGACGACTGCGACAGTGTTTCCGAACGGGAGGACTGTGTTGACGTCCTTCATTGAGACATCACCCTTCCTGATCCATGCGCGGATTCCGCCGCCGTTTGTGATAGCGACAACGTTCTCCTCCGGAACCTCAAGGGCTGAAGGATTGTTGACGATTGCCCAGAGCATTGCATCAGTGATCAGGTCACCGTTGTTGGTCTCCATGTTCCTGTTTCCAGGAGCCTTCTCACCGTTGAGGTCAACCTTTGACTCAGCGAACTTGACACCGTAATCGGCATCGACCTCTGCAATGATCTGCTTGGCCGCGGCAAGGACTTCAGGATCATCCTCGATGCTCTCTGCCGGGATAAGGAAGTTGTCCTCGATCTTTCCTGTGGCGTTGTCAATGACTATGACACCGACATTGGCGAACTTGGTTCCGGTCTGCTGCATCGGAAGACCCTCTTCCTCAGAGAAGACTGAGTGTGAGTGACCGTCGATGAAGAAGTCTATTCCATTGACGTTCCTCATGAGCTCGATGGAAGTGTTCGGGGAAGCAGATGAATCAATTCCGAGGTGTCCGATACAGATGATGACGTCACATTTTTCCTCTGTCCTCATCTGGTTGACGACCTGCTGAGAGAGAGCGTAAAGGTCCTTGCCCTCCGGGAAGCGGAATCCCTTGATGAGTGACGGGTTGACCTTTGTCTGTGTCTGAGGAGTGATAATGCCGAAGAAACCGATCTTGAGTCCTGTTCCGGTGGTGTATACCTGGTAAGGCTGGAAGAGCAGCTCACCTGTCGGGCCCAGGACATCTGCACAGAGGACCTTGAAATTTGCATCCTTGATGTTCTCGGCAAGCTGAGGATAACCGAAATCGAATTCGTGGTTTCCTAGTCCTACAGCATCATAGCCGGCGATGTTCATCATGTAGATGGCGCTTGCACCCTTTGCAAGGCTGACATAGGGATTTCCCTGGCTGAAGTCTCCGTTATCTACGACAATGACGAAGGCTTCCTTGTCCTCATAGAACTTACGGAGTGTGGGGATCTTCGCATAGCCCTCAATGGCACCATGGACATCATTTGAATGAATGATAACGGTCTTGCCGTAATACTCACCATGCTTGACCTCGCTGATTGACTGCGCAAAGACAAATGTCATTGCTGCAAGAAGGACAAGCATCACTGCAATAACTTTTCTGGAAAAGTTTCTCACGTGTTCCTCCTGTAAAAGTGGTACTGTCATTCTAATCCGAAACAGCTCAAATTGGAAGTTCTAAAGAGTAAGATCACATCAGGAATGTGGCATCGCCGTAGCTGAAGAAATGATAGCGCTCCTCAACCGCGTGGCGGTATGCCGCAAGGATGTGCTCTCGTCCGGCAAATGCAGACACCAGAACAAGTAATGTTGACTCTGGGGTGTGGAAGTTCGTCAGCATCTGGTCCACTATCATGAACTGGAAACCAGGCTTTATGAACAGGTTCGTGGCACTTGAGCCGGCCTTAAGAAGACCTGTCTGCCTGTCCACCGCGCTCTCCAGCGTCCTGACGCTGGTTGTGCCTATTGCAACTATCCTGCGGCCTTCGGCCTTGGCCCTGTTTATCTTCTGGGCAACATCCTCGGAGACATGGTAGCTCTCGGTGTGCATCACATGGTCCTCAAGGTTCTCTGTCCTGACGGGAAGGAACGTGCCCATGCCGACATGAAGCGTGATGTGAAGGATCTCCACGCCATTCTTCTCCAGCTCTGTCACCATCTCAGGTGTGAAATGAAGACCGGCTGTGGGGCTGGCCATTGAGCCGCACTCGTTGGCGAAGATCGTCTGGTAGCGCTGCTCGTCGTTGAAGTCATCCTCACGCTTGATATAAGGAGGAAGAGGCACATGGCCGCAGACCTGGAAGAAGGACTCATCGACAGGCCTGTCAAAGCGCACCACCTTCAGGCTTGAGCCGGAGTCATTGTCATCCACATCAGTGTCTATCACAGCCTTGCAGTAAAGCTCTCCGGACGGTGTGAGGAACTCAAACCCCTTGCCAGGGCGCTGCTTGCGGCTCTTGGAGACCATGGCCTGCCAGCGGTCAGGACCAACTGCGCCAGTGAAAAGGAACTCAACCTTCCCTCCTGTCTCGGAGATACCGAAAACACGTGCCTTGCGCACACGGGTGTCATTGACCACAACCACGCTGCCCGGCTCTATCAGAGACGGGAAATCTCTCATGTGAAGGTCCCGGTACTCACCGGTTTTGCGGTCAATCGCAAGAAGCCTGTCGTCACCGCGCCTCTGTGCGGGTGTCTGGGCGATAAGCTCCTGAGGAAGCTCGAAAGTGAATTCACTGATTTTCATATCTTCAAACCTAACAAGTAATTATTCAAACAGGTCCAAGGTTCCTTGCTGGTCACCTGCGCCACCGAATCCAGGCAGGAAGTTGCTGCCGTTGGTGTTCATCTGGGCCTGCATCAGGTCCTGGAGACCCAGAAGCTCATAGGCCTTTGCGGTGACCATGCGGCCGCGCGGGGTTCTCTTGAGGTAGCCCTTCTGGATCAGGTACGGCTCATAGAAGTCCTCAAGGGACTCAATCGCCTCTCCGACCGAGATGGATAGAGTCTCAGCCCCGACAGGGCCTCCGCCGTAGAACTCTATGATTGTCCTGAGTATGTTGCGGTCCTGGTCCTCAAGACCGTTCAGGTCAATGCCCAGGTTCTTGATGCTGCTGTTGACCACCTCAGGCGTGATGACGCCGTTTGACTTCACCTCCGCGAAGTCCCTGAAGCGTCTCAGGAGCCTGTTGGCGATTCTTGGGGTACCCCTTGAGCACTTTGCAAGAAGCGTGACTGCCTCATCCTCAATGGGGACATTGATGAGCGATGCGCTTCTCTTGATGATCTGGCCCAGCTCCTGCTCATTGTAGAACTCGATGCGGCAGTTTATGCCGAACCTTGTCTGAAGCGGAGAGCTGACCATACCGGCCTTTGTGGTGGCTCCGATCAGGGTGAAATGAGGGATCGGGATCCTCATGGTGCGGGCGCTGGGGCCCTGCCCTATGACCCAGTCTATCTCAAAGTCCTCCATGGCGATGTAAAGCATCTCCTCCAGGGCGGGCTTCAGGCGGTGTATCTCATCTATGAAGAAGACGGAGTTCTCCGTGACATTCGTCAGGATTCCGGCAAGGTCCTTCGGCTTGTCAAGGGCAGGTGCGCTTGTCATGCGGATCTCGGAGCCCATCTCATTGGCCACGATGGATGCCAGTGTGGTCTTTCCCAGTCCCGGAGGGCCGATCAGGAACACGTGGTCAAGGGCCTCGCCTCTCTCACGGGCTGCCGTGATGAAGACACCGAGGTTCTCCTTGATCTTCTTCTGCCCCTGGAAATCCTTCAGGAACTTGGGCCTGAGGATGTTCTCCTGTGCATCTGCCTCCTGAGCGGAGGTGGACATTATAGATGTGCTCTGCAGGAAATCAACGTCATCCATCTTCTAAACCACCTTGTCAGCTCAGCCCCACCACCGCGCTGCGGAAAAGCCATTCCTCAACAGCGCTCTGGTTGTGGGTAGCCACATACTGCTCGTTGTCCTTCAGGAGATTGGCAATGGTCTCCATGACCTTCTTCTTGTCGTATCCCATCTCAACAAGGGCATCGATTATATCCTGATACTTCTTGGAGTTACCTGTAGCCACGTTCTGCGGCTTAGCGGCCTCCTGTGTGAACACCAGAGTGTCACGCAGTGCAAGGATGATCTTCTGGGAGGTCTTTGCGCCGAGGCCGGGGATCTTTGAGAGGAAGTTGACATCGCTCTGGTCAAGGGCACTGATGAAGTCCCTGACGCGCACGCCGGAGAGGATCTTCATGGCCTGCTTGGGCCCTATCCCGTTGACCTTGATCAGCTCCAGGAAGAGCCTTCTCTCATCCTCGTCTGAGAACCCGAAGAGAGTCATGCCGTCCTCGCGGTGCTGGAGCCATGCCAGGAGCCTGACGTTGTTGCGCTCAGCTCCCTGCAGGTTGGACAGCCTCTGTGCTGTCTGAGACGATATGATCAGCTCATACTCAAGGCTTCCGCCCAGTATGATGGCACTCTGCGCGTTCACGCAGACCAGCTGACCTATTACCGCATTGATCATCTTTCACCTCATCTCAAAAAACCGAGCTTCCCTGTTGTGGAACTCGTGTTGCAGAAGCACACGGCCGCAGCCAGCGCATCCGCAGCATGGTCGGGCCTGGGGATCTTGTCCAGTTTGAGAAGGATGCGGCACATCTCCTGCACCTGCTTCTTCTCAGCCTTCCCGTAACCTGTTATGGCGATCTTTATCTGCATGGGCGTGAACATGGTCACAGGGACCTCAAGCTTGTAAGCGGCATAGCAGATGCCACCAATGACCTTGGCCACACCAATTGCCGATACCTCGTTCTTGGCAAAGAAGATATCTTCCATAGATATCTGCTTCACCTCATACTTCTGAGCTATCTGGCTCACGCTCTCGGCAATGACTGCGATCCTGTGGTCAAGCCTGTCATCCGGATCAGTGTTGATCACGCCATAACAAACAGGCTGGAACCTCTGTCCTGCAAAATCGACAATGCCCCAGCCTGTGTTAGCGATTCCTGGATCAATACCCAGAACCAGCATATCTGTTACTCTTCGTCGTAATCGTCCGGAAGCTCCAGATTGGTTGCGACGCTCTGAACGTCATCCAGATCCTCAAGACGCTCGACGATGTTCATGACCTTCCTGGCCTTCTCCTTGTCCAGTGTGACTGTCTGGTCGGCGATCCTGCTGACATCAGCGCCGTCCTGCTCGAAACCAGCGGCCTGCATGGCCTCAAGGACTGTTCCGAAGTCTGCCGGTGAGGTTGTGACCTCAATCACGCCGTCCTCATTGGTCACATCCTCCGCGCCGTTCTCAAGGGCGGCGTTGAAGATCTCGTCCTCAGAGTACTTGGAGGCGTCATAGGTGATGACTCCCTTGGTCTGGAACATGTAGGATACGCATCCGGATGAACCGAGTGGTCCGCCGAGCTTTGTCAGTGTGCTCCTGACATCGGCAGCCGTTCTATTCTTGTTGTCTGTCAGTGTATCAACGATTATGGCAACTCCGCCAGGTGCATAACCCTCATAAACCAGCTCCATGAAGACCGCGTTGCCCATCTCACCGGAACCCTTCTTGATGGCTCTCTCGATGTTGTCCTTAGGCATGTTCTCGGCTCTTGCCTTGAGAATGGCAGTCCTGAGTGCTGCGTTCATATCGGGATCCGCACCGCCCATTCTGGCTGCGACACTGATCTCCTTGATGAGTTTTGTGAACTTCTGACCACGCTTCTGGTCAGCAATCCCCTTCTTGTGCTTGATGGTTGCCCATTTACTGTGACCTGACATTAGTTAATACCTCTGTGATTATATAAAAGAATACCCGTCAAATTTACCATGCCTCTATTTTTACTGTCAATACAGGAGGTCCAATAATGTTGAGGCTGCAGCATCCGCCACCATAAGGCCATCGTCATCAGGAACAAGGGATCCGCCTTCCAGGTGAAAGCCACCCAGGGTGCTGACAAAACCGGGATCAATGGCCCGTCCGACGCTCACACCTGAGAATTCCTCGGCTCTTGAAAGATCCAGGCCGCCTTTGTAACGCATGCCCATCAGCACAAGCTCCTCGCAGGCCTCCTTGGATGAAAGGACCTCCCTGTCAAAGCCTTCAAACAGGCCACCTCCCACATAAGCGGATGCAGACTGCCTGAAGCTGATCCTGCTCACCCTGCCGTCCTCACTGAACGCAGTTGACGCAGCTCCCGGCCCCAGGCCCATATACTGGCGGTATGCCCAGTAGCGGCAGTTATGCTCGCATCGGAAACCGTGCATGGCGAAGTTGGAGACCTCATAATGCTCAAAGCCCTTTGCCTCAAGATAATCCCAGATTTCTTTCAGTATCTCATACTGCCTGTCCGTATCCGGGAGGTCAGGGTTCCTGCGCCACAAAGGCGTGCCCTCCTCAAGGGTCAGAGCATAGACACTCAGATGGTCAGAAGGATAGCCGGAAGTGATGGCCTTAATATCAGAGAGCTCGTCATGCCAGTCACCCAGGCAGGTGATCATGTCATAGCTCAGATCACATCCGCTGAAAGCCTTGAGCTTCTGGGAGAGCTCAAGGCCCCTTCTTGTCCTGTCCAGGTCCGCATTGCGTCCCAGGAACCTCAGAGCTGCAGGATCCAGGCTCTGCACACCCATGCTAAGTCTTGTGAGTGCCCCGTCAAACAGCGGGAAATAATCCTCGTAAAGGCTCTCAGGATTCATCTCCGTGCTGAACTCAGACGGCCTGCCGTTGGCACAGACTGCCTGCACAATACGGCCCAGCCGGACAGGCCCCAGACATCCGGGATTGCCGCCGCCTATGAATGCGGTGACAAACGGCCTTCCCTCCATCCTCCTGCTTACGGCATCAATCTCCGAAACAAGACGCGCGGTATAGGCGTCCAGAACATCGTCTGAGAGGCAAGGCACCGAATAGAAGGCGCAGTAATCGCACTTTGAGATGCAGAAAGGCACATGGATGTAGAGTGAGAGGTCCTTTGAGAAATCGAAGCTGTCCAGAAAGCTTTCAGGCATCATTCGCCGATCAGTGATCTTATCCTGTTGAGCGGCCAGATCCTGAATACGACCTTACCGTTGATGTTGTCAGCGTTTATGGGTCCGAAATAGCGGCCGTCCTGTGAGTTGTCGCGGTTATCGCCAAGCGGAAGGACATGACCCTCCGGGACATAGACGCCTGTGGAGTACTTTGCCCAGGTGCTTCTGGCGCTCATGTCCATGGGCTCAGCCATCATCGTGCCCAGGGCAGTCTGCTTGTTGTACTCGTACAGGTCCGTGAATGAGATGCTCTCATCCAGTGCCCTGTAGTCATTGACAAGGTATCTGGGCATGTAGCCGCTTGACACTCCGGCGGCGGAAAGCCCGTTGATCCTTCCCATGGAGTTATACCAGGTGTAGGCCTCCTCGGGGATTGTCCTGTGCGGGGCAGTCGAGAGGCCGTTGGCCTCACGGAAATCCGACTCAAGGACAAACTCAGAAGTTCCCGCCGGCATTATGTAGGCGTTTCCGTCAATGAACGTCACAGTGTCACCAGATGCGGCAGCGCTTCTCTTGACCAGGAGCTTCTCCCTCATGTTGCCCTCTTCATCCACATCGATGTTCACCAGTGAGAACGTGATCATGTAGAGAATCTGGCTGAAGATATTGAAGAAGGCGCCCTTGCTCTCATACTGCGGGTTGTAGAACGTGATTATCTCATCTCTGTCCGGTATGCGTGAGTCCAGGATCTTAGGCCCCTGCGGGAACAACTCAAGGCCGTATGTGAGCTTTGAGACCATGACCCTGTCCTTGACAAGAAGGGTATTCAGCATTGACGGTGACGGGATGATGAAGAACTGGAACAAGAACTGGTTGACCAGGAAGATCACCACAACGGCGAAAAGGATGGCATCGATCCACTCCAGAGTCTCGCTCAGGAAAGTCCTCTTCTTCCTCTTGTTCGCCAGCCTTCTGGCCTTTTTCTTTGTTAGATATCTCTCAGTCCAAGACTGGACTCCGTCAAAGAACCTGTCCACAGTATCCGTTCTCCTCAGATTACATTCAATGTTCAAAGTATAATGACAAATACTGTCGTTGACAATAACGGGCAATACAGTTAACTTTTAGGCATGTTTGCAAAGAAAACCAAAGAACTACCGAAGGTAGATCCAGTAAAGATAAAACCCCTTTTCGGAATGAAGCCAGGCCTCTGGCTCACAATAGCCTACATTCTTGCCTTGCTTCTCATTCTTTTCCTGGTGGCCGTCCTTCCGGACATCATTGACGCCCATAAGCGCGTCACCTTCACCAGCGATTCCGGAACCGTGGCAGTCTATCTGGACGATGTCTACCAGGGCGGAACACCCTTCACACGCAAGATCAAGAGCGGAACCCACCAGGTCTCCTACAGGCTCAACGGATATGAGATCGACAGCTTCAGCATCAAGGTCGGAACGCCCGTGTTCTTCAACTGGCTCTTCCCCCGCACCCAGTCTGTCTCAAGCAGCGCCACAATCAATCAGGAGGCCTTTGACGCCGTGAGCCTGGAGCTTCTGGAGAAGGCCAACGCCTACTCAGCCATCCTTGAGTACGACAGTGTCCACAGATATCCGGAAATCTTCACCAAATACGCAAATAACGTCGCAAACAGCACATTCAGGACAAGCGGAGATGCCTTTGAGGCTGCCAGCCTCTTCATCACCACAGATGAGATGCTCAAGGACTTCGAGAATGCCGCATCCATAATCGGCATCAACCTCCTCCCGGTCTACAAGACCCTTGACCAGAGCAGGACAACAGGCGTCCAGGATGCCCAGACCCCGGTCCTGAAGGCAGGCAAGACCAGCCTCAAGACAGAATGGTTCACCATAGATGGCTTCACCATCCCGGAGGCAGACTTCTCAAACGGAAAGACAGTCAAGGCCACCTTCCCCGAGATCATGGAGGCCGGAAAGACAGTCCATACCGATGCCTTCAATATCGGCTCCTACCTCATCACAGAATCCCAGTTCCAGCAGTTCATCGCAAGCAACCCCCAGTGGGGCAAGGACAACAAGGATGAGCTGATAGCAAAGGGCCTTGCCGATGAATATTATCTCTCAGGAGTTGACTTCAGCTCTGGCACAGCCAACAGGCCGGTCAACAACATCAGCTGGTACGCGGCCGATGCCTTCTGTAAGTGGCTCTCCGCTGCAACAGGCAGGAACGTCACCCTGCCCTCAGAGAACCAGTGGATGGCCGCCTGCCTCTCAGATTCTGAGGGCGGCTATCAGAAGTCCCTCATGCCGTCAGCTGCGGAGAAAGCACCCGCCTCGCTTCTGGGCGGGCTCTGGGACATGACAAGCACACGCTTTGTCCCCCTCTCCCGAATTGCGGCAGACAGCCAGGTGGAGAAAGCCGTCGAGGTCCTTGACCGTTATGAAGCGGAAACCGACATGGTCGTCAAGGGCGGCTCATACGTCAACGACCAGTCCGAGATCAGCATGTACACCACCGGTCTGACATCCAGGAGCTTCTGCTCCTCATTCATCGGATTCAGGATCGCCTGGAACTGAGCGGAGGCCGGCATGGAACAGAAGAGAAACGAGATAAAGGTCGTCCAGACCAACAAGAAAGCCTACTTCAACTACGAGGTCCTGGAGGACCTTGAGGCCGGAATATCGCTTGCTGGAACCGAGGTCAAATCCATCAGGGCCGGACGCTTCTCATTCACCGACTCATATGTGAAGATCGATGGCGGTGAGATGTGGCTCATAGGCTTCACCATCCAGCCCTATGACAAAGGCTCCATCTTCAACCATGTCTCAGACCGCAACCGTCGCCTCTTGGTTCACAAGCAGGAGATCAAGCGCCTCAGGCGCAAGGTCGAGGAGAAGGGACTGACAATCGTCCCCACACGCATCTATCTCAAGGGAAACCTGGTCAAGGTCCAGGTCTCGCTCTGCCGTGGAAAAGCCCTCCACGACAAGAAGGAGGCCATCAAGGAACGCGACCTCAACCGCCAGGCCCAGCGCGAGGCCCGCGACTACAGGTTCTGACTATCTGGAGTAAGAACACCCATCTTTTGTTTTACTTCTTCTTCTGAAAGATAAACCTCAATTCTATCTTTTTTTTGTGAAGAGAAAAAATCTTCCAATCGCTTATAATCTTCGTATTCTTTAAGGGTGATTATTGCATAAGCACCTCTCCCGTTTTTTGTAAGGAATACTGGAGCACCTTCACGAACCTCCGAGAGAACATCATAGTAATTGCGCAGATCAGAGACTGGTTTGATATTAGGCATCTGTTTTCACCTCTTTATTTGATGTCTAATTTTACATCAAATAAAACACAAATGCAAACAGATTCTACATTTCCTTGCCGAACTTCCTCAGCTTGCGGAACAGCTTTGTGTTATCCTTCTCGATGTGCCTGTAGACATCGTTATACAAGTCCAGATAGACCTTGTGGTTCTCAGCATTCGGCATGAAGACATCCTTGTCATGCACCATCGCCCTGCAGGCCTCCTGGAATGACGGGAACTCCTTCATATGCACGAAAGCCGCGATGGATGACCCTATCCCGCTTGCCTCATGCGTCTGGATCCTCTTCACCGGAAGCCCGAACACATCGCTGCAGATCTGCACCACGCTGTCGCTGACAGAACCGCCGCCCGCGATATAAAGCTCCTTGATGCGCTGTCCAGAGCGCCTCTGCATCCTCAGCATCGCATGATAGAGCTCAAGGTCGATGCCCTCTATTATGGCACGGTAGACATGCGCTTTCTCATGATAGTCGCTCAGCCCCATCAGAACACCCTTGGCAAACGGGTTGTTGTTTCCCGGAGACAGGTGCGGTGTCAGAACAAGACCTCCGCTACCGGCGGGAACAGAGTCAAGATAGGTGTCAAGGATGGACTCAACGGCAACACCCTTCTCCGCTGCGATGCGTCTCTCCTCATCACAGAAGTTGCGGATGAACCATGTCAGTATCCAATATCCCCTGTAAAGCTGATACTCGCCGTTGTAGAAGCCAGGCATAACAGACGGATATGACGGAAGGAACGGACAGGGCTCAAAATAATGCGGGCTGCAGAACTGGATTGTTGACGCCGTTCCCAGGGAGATGGCCGCCTTGTCCTCGGTCATGACGGAAAGGCCCAGGGCCTCACAGGCCTTGTCGGTTGCCGTGGCAATCAGCGGAAGGCCCTCAGGAATTCCGGTCCTCTCACTTGTCTCCCTGTTGATCTGGCCGACGATACCCGGTGAGTCCACAAGCTCAACAAGCTTCTCGACAGGGATGTCGGCCACACACTTGGACAGGCCCTTCTTCATCCACCTCCTGTTGCGGTAGTCGAACGGGATGTGTCCCACCTGGTTGGCAGCCCCGTCACGGAGCTCACCGGTGAGCTTGTAGTTCATATAGGATGAGAGCATCACGAACTTGTCCGTCTTTGCCCAGAGCTCAGGCTCCTCCTCCATGATCCAGTTGCAGAAGGCGCTCTTGTACAGCAGGTCTATCGTCTCCGTCATGCCTACTGACGAGAACAGGATCTTGTGAAGAAGCGGCGGTTTTGGATCCCCCTTGGCCCTTCTCTCATCCATCCAGACAATGATGTTCCTCAGCGGCTTATGGTCCTTGTCCAGGATCAGGACGGTGTCCCTGATGCAGGTGATGGTCACCGCAATTATATTCTTGAACAGGTTCTTGGTATCCTTCTGCTTCAGGAGGGCTCCTGCCTCGCAGAGCCTGTCATAGTAGAAATCAGGCTCCTGCTCCGCCTTTCCCCTCTCTTCTGTGGGTATGCACGGATAATCATATTTGACCTGAGAGGAAAGGACGGTTTCCCCGTTCTTGTCTATCAGGAGAGCCTTCATGCTCTGTGTGCCTAGATCAAACGTCAGTACAAGTGGATTGCTCATAGTCATGTATCATAGCATATTTGATGAGCGGATTGACCGTACAATCTTGATTTTTAACAGGAAAAAGCTTATATTCCCATTACACCAATAAATTCCTACGGGGGTGTATTGGTTTCGACTGGCGGATTTTCATGCCACCAGCTGCAGGTCAAGCGCCAACTTGTTAAACTAGCAAAACCTTTAACTGCCAAGAAAGAAGACGATTTCGTCCTCGACGAAGCAGAATTCGCTCTCGCTGCTTAATCGCAGCCAGAACGGACAAGGTTTGGGACGCCCTGCCCTAGGCCCCAAGCCCTGTAAACCCTTAGGGCTTATCTACAGCTGACGGATGTAGGTTGTAGAGACATCCTTCACCCTGGGTTCCCCTAGGACCGACCGACTGCCGCCGGGAACTAAGATTCATTAGCCGGATCTAAGCCTGTAGACGCCGATGGATGGACCGTCAGGACGGGGGTTCGACTCCCCCCACCTCCATCTTTACCGGACAGTTTTGATACAATTCAGAGCTGTCCAGTTTTCTTTTTATTTTCTTGTCCATAATGAATTAACACAATTCTACGTCTTGGGATTGCAAGGTCCACTTGTGTTCCTTTGCGCTGACAAGAAGCTCAGTTAAATCTCTCGGTTTTCAAATCGTGTAAACAAAAAGCAAATCGTGTAAATACATTTCAAATCGTGTAGGCCAACCGATAATCGTGTATTGCTTTTGATACAAGTAATTACTCGTCTTGATTCTTTTTTCTGAAAATATCAATCGGCTTTCCACTCATTGTTTTCCATTCGACCCAGCCGTTATTAGACTGATTCAAAACAATAAATCCGGCAAAAGTCGGAGTGCACACGCCAAGGTTTGCATCTTCCAGCAATTTCCCGTTCTTGTCTATGGCCATTGTTTTCCTGAATTCTTTTACGATTTGTGGAACCTCTGATGCCTCATGCAAACCAAGAATGCTGCCTTTTTTGATTGTCCAGTTTCCGTTCCTAATTTCAGCAGTTGCTTCTACTGTTTTATTGTCTGATTTCTTCTTCCTCTTGAATTTGTACTCACCATCAGGGATGAGCATGCTCTTGCTATTAGCTGCAGCTTGTTCAAATATAGTTTCCTTTGATTCATCTTTTGGATAAACAACAGTTCCGTCGAATGATGAGAGCAATTGTCTAGCTATATTAACATCAACAGCGAATAACTCCGTGTCTGCAACTTGGCTCTTCTCAAAAATAGTGTGAAGAAGTGTTTCTTTGTCTTCATAATCATCAACCTCGATGGCAAATGATCGTTTCAGCCCAGTCACATTGCAATAACCATTATGCTCCAAGTTATACATTCGCTGGTCAAAGTTTGAGGATCCGGTCTTTCCGATCTTAATTAGACCAGGAACTACTGTAGTCATGATATAGATGATTCCTTTAGTCATTATGATTCTCCATTTCAACCAATTTCAGCAACATGTCAAGCTTTGTCACAATTCGTTTTTGCTCCGCTAAAGGAGGAAGCGGAAGAAGGAAATTAGCCAGGTCCTCCTGAGAAAAAGTAGGGGTAGCTGCTCCAATTACAAACTCCTTGTACTGTTTGTGAGCAAGTTCGCTGTTAAGGATAGCATTCAAATAGTGGTGATTACACATTACATATTTTAGAATTGCAAGCTGTGGATTAATTGTAGCTTTTTCAGGAATCTTGTTTGCAACAGCGCATTTTCCATAGGATGAGCCAGTTTTTACGAGTATAATATCACCTTCTTCAACCTTGATCTCTGGCGATTCTTCATACTTATCCCAAGAAATATAGGTACAACTATCAAAAACCATTTTGCCGTCTTTCGTAATATTCGAAGGAGATAAAGATATTGCACCTTCACCTTTTTTGACAATGTCGTTCTTCGTATAACCACGAAAGCCTATACGACCAAATATCTCTGCAACAGAATCCAAGCGTACCCATTGCCAATTTTGTGGTATAGGGAAAGGTACTTCCTCGTCAATTGGCTTAATCTTTTTTTTCTTTCTCCCCTTTAATACTCCAGAAGAATCAATTATCTTTTTCTTTCTCGAGATTTCACTTAGAAGTCCTTCCGCTGTACCATCCTCCGGCAACTGTTCTGTCAGTTTTCCTTGAATGGCAGCATCAATCAACTTTTCTTTGAGGACAGCTTGGTTATTGATATACTGCGCCTGAAGATTATCGATGGTATCAATTTGAGAAAATGCTGTTTGAACATGATCAACGATGTATTTCTGCTCGGATATCGGTGGCAGCGGAATTGGGAGATTTACCATAAAACCGGCGTCAATTCTTGGCATTTTGATACCATAAGACCGTTTGTCTATGGCTCGATCCGTAAATGAGCTCAGAAGGCAGAATACAATGTATTGCGGAATCACACCTCCATATGTGTCGAAAGAAATCAACTCAGGGGTAGATATTCCATCTTCATCCGCGACGAACACCTTTTTCAGATATGGACGTAGCTTGCTATACAGAACTTGCCCTTTTCTGAATACGGTTTTATCTCCAACAAACTTTTTCCCATGTACACGGGTCTTTACGATGAGCTCTCCACCGGCTTTAATATCCTCAAGATCCAATATCCAAGTATCTCCACTAACGTCATCAAAAAAAACTTTTTTCGGAGTATCGCCGTAAGATGTTATCTCACCAAGTCGTATCCATTTCCAATGCGAGGGGATGGCGTTTTGCCGCCCATATTCAAATGTCTGTTCCAGTAGTTTTTTACGTTTTATAGATAATTCAGGCAATTCTGAGACTATCTCTGACACAGAATCTTGCACTTCAAAATGTTCAGATATTTTTCCAGAAACAGCGAGATCAATAATCGATGTTTTAAGTGCAGTAGTGTCAATCAAAACTCAATCCCTCCAAGCAATTCTTTAAGCTGAGCGACCGCAGCACTGATGCCGTTTGCCTCATCCTGCATCTCTTCAAGAATCTCAGAAACAGTTCGGTCATCATCTTCTGTGAAATCCAACCACTTGAAATTCAAATCGTCTTTTGCTTTAACCTCGGCCTCTGTGTATTTTCTCCATCTTCCATTGGGATTAGTTTCTGCATTATAAGTTTCCTTTCTGTCTTCCATATGACCGGAGCAGTAGCATTCTACAAAATCCTGCAGGTGTTCTCTGGTCATCGGCTTAGTTGCCATCGTATGCTTGATTCCAGTACGGTAGTCATATACCCAGATGTCTTTAGTTGGCTCGCCTTTATCAAAGAAGAGGACGTTGGTCTTAACACCGTTGGCATAGAAGATTCCGGTAGGTAAACGAAGGATGGTGTGGAGATTAAAGTCCTTAAGCAGTTTATCTCTTACCTTCTTTGTCGAGTCTCCATCAGTCAGAATACTGTCAGGCATAACAACACCTACTCTTCCTCCTGTCTTAACGATAGACATGATATGTTGCAGAAAATTCACCTGATTATCCGAAGTCTTTATGAACTCAGGTCTGTTTGCTGAGACATCAACACTTCCTTGCGGTCTTGTTCCAAACGGAGGATTCGTCATAACAACCTGAAACATCTTATCTGAGGTATCAATCAGAGAATCCTGATAGATAATCGGGCTCTTGTTCACACCTATGTCATGAAGGTATAGATTCATGGATGCAAGAGTGACAACGAGAGATGTATTATCTGCCCCGAATAAGGCATTATTCTTAAGGAAGCGCTGCTTTTCAACATCCTTGCTCTGCGTACGCATATGCTCATATGCAGCCAGAAGAAATCCAGCGGTACCACAGCAAGGATCTGCAACTGTCTCATTGATCTTTGGATCAACTACATCAACAATAGCTGAAATCAAAGACCTGGGTGTAAAGTACTGTCCTGCTCCGCTTTTCTTATCTTGCCCGTTTTTCTCCAGTATTTTTTCATAAATAGCACCTTTGAGATCCCCTTCCATCATGTACCAGTTATCTTCAGAAACCATTTTGATAACCTGACCAAGAAGCGTCGGCCTGTAAATCTTGTTTGTTGCTTTTGTGAAGATAGTTCCAATCAGCCCATCACATTCTGAAAGCTTCTTCAATGTCTCTTCATACTGCTCAACAAGATCAGTGCCATTAAGAGAACAAAGGTCCTTCCATCTGTAACCTTCCGGCAGGTAGCTTGGCAGACCCATCGTTTCTTTTTCATCATCCATCTTCAAAAACAGGATATAAGTGAGCTGTGTTATATAGTCTGTAAATCCAACGCCTGCAGCGGCCAGAACATTTGCAATACTCCATACTTTTGAGATAAGGGCCGATTCAGTTTTCTGTGTTTTATCCATTCAATACCTCTTACGCAATTCTCAACAAGAACTTTGACAATGACTGCATTTCTTCTGAAAAAACGGAACCGGAGAAACTTGTCACACCTCTTCTCCACAGGTCTGTGTCAATCTCATTCAGTTCCATTAAACTAATAGCACCATCATTTATGACAAATTCTGCAACCTGGCGCATTATTTCCCGCTGGTCGTCTGTCAGTATTCGCTGAGCCTGACCGCAATAAAGACTGAAACGCTGGGCATAACCTTTAATCAGGCTTGTCAGCTTCTGGTTCTTTCCATATGCATAACGCACAATCTGAATAAGATTTGTCAAAGCATTGATATTTGATTTCACATCAAGTTCATCAACGTCGCCGGTTTCATCCAGAACCTTATAGTTCTTCCAAATCTGATAAACACCGTATTGTCGGCTTTCTGAAAGGAGCCGGTCCCTCAACTCAACAAGCATGCTATGAGTTATGGCAACATCTTCCGAGTTATAGATAATCCTCAAAGCCTCAATGCTGTCCCTGTTTTCATTAATGAACTTCTCAAAGTTCTCAATAAAAGTTCTTGCAGTCTCCTTTGAGAAACCAGCATAGATGATTTCATCAGGATCCTCATCAGTCGTTGCAACATAACCTCTCTGCATCTCAACAAGTTTCTTGCGAGCAGAGATGTTGCTGATAAGTGGATATATCAGACTTAGTCTATGAGTATTGTCATGAGAAGGATCAATGTATGCAAATTCATCCAAGACACCCTCATCAGTAGCTTTCTGTATTGCCCCAGCTATAGACCGAGGAGCAAATCCATACGTTGTAATAAAGAAGTCCAGATGTCTCCCGAAAAGATTATCGTTCTCATATCTCTGGTTGATGGTGGAGCAGTAATCACGGAGAAGCCACAAGTTATCATCACTCAATTCATTGTGAGCAAGATGTTCCAGCAGCTGATCAAGAGAAAGGACCTTTCTAACTGCCCCTCCACCGACCACAGGATGTGGTATGGACTTCTCATGTTCGGTAACTCCGACTCCATCCACGATGTAGAAGCATTCCTTAGTGATTGCATTTGGAGTGACTTCACGTAACTTATCATCTCTGATAACACGGCAGCCCCTTCCCTTCATTTGTGTATAGAGCACGTCGGACTGAACATCTTTCATGAAAAGAACAACTTCAAGAGGTTTGACATCTGTACCAGTGGCAACAAGGGTCACGGTGACAGCAATTCTGAAATCTTTCTCTGTACGAAGATCTCGGATTAGAGCATTTGAGTCGCCTGAAGAATAAGTTATTTTCTGTACAAAATGCTCAGGCACCTCACCGTTATCAAATTCCACACCGAATACTTCTTTTACACCCTTTACAATTTCTGAGGCATGATTGTCATCCTTCGCGAATATGAGAGTCTTTGGGATATAACTCCAATTATTCTCTCGCTCTGGATACAATTCTTCGTAAATTGCTTTCTTATATGCCTGTAGAACTTTTCTTATCTGATCCTTGTTGACAACTGACCTATCAAGCAGAGAGCTCCCATATTCTACCGTTTTTTCTGCCACTAATTCTGTAAAAAGACCAGTCCTCTTGGATGTTTCAGTAATTCTTGTTCCAGCTTGTATCGCTCCACCATGTTCTGTCTTAACTGTACTGATTCGGTAAACACGGAATGGTACGTTGACTCCATCTACAACTGAGTCCTCGTACGTATATTCCTCTATTACATTATTGTCAAAAAAGGCGTACGCTTCAGGCGTAGGAGTTGCAGTGAGGCCAATGACATTTGCCTTCGAGAAATACTTCAGAACCTTCTGCCATTTGCCATATATAGACCGATGACATTCATCAACAATGATAAGCTGGAAATAATCAGGAGGCAGTTTCAGATCATTCCCCAGCTCAACTTCTTTTCCAGCATCATTCTCCTCTTCTGCAGTCGATTCCTCATCCTCAGCATCTTCATCTTTCTCTGTGATTTTCTGGCCTGTGAGAACGGCATAAAGCTTCTGAATGGTTGAGATGACTATATCCGCCTTTATGTCACTTTCGTTTCTAAGACGCTTGATATCATAGAGGGAACTCATCTCCACCTGATCTTCCGTTCTATCGAATGTACTGAATTCAGATTCGGTCTGACGGGCAAGATTGTTTCTGTCTACAAGAAATAATACCCTTTTGGTTGCGGTATAATTCAGCAACCGATAGCTAGCCAAACATGCTAAGTAGGTTTTCCCGCTTCCGGTTGCCAGAACAGCAAGACCCTTTTTCTTGCCACATTTCAGTGCTGATTCAAAATTTACTTCTGCATCATACTGGCAATCTCTAAGCCCCTTTTTATCAATTCTAGGCAGAGCACCATACTCACTTGACTGCTTTATTAAAGAAAGCATCTTCTTTGGTGAGTGCATTTGCGGTATCTCTGTATAATCGCCATCAGGATTAACAAGCATGTTCTTGAAGAATATTTTCTTACCATTCGCCATGTATACGAGAGGAATAAGACCTTCATACCAAAGCCCATACCAGTGTTGAGGAGTCTTTGCGTAATTCTCAGCTTGTTTTTCTACTTCTGGCCCTAAAAGATTCTCTTCTCGTTTTGCTTCAACAACAGCAATTGCCTTATCATCAACAAAAAGCAAATAGTCACTCTCTTTATTCCCCGTCATCAGAGCTTCTTTTACTGCTAACGTTGCCTTGGGAATATACTCTTCACGGGAAACAATATCCCAACCTGCATTGAGTAACTGTCTGTCTATTATTATTCTGGCTTTTTCCTCTGGTTTCATTTTCCCTAATCTCTGTTTCTTGTTCTCAATACTATCATATAATCCTTAAAACGCACATAGACACATCAAATGCAGGTTGTCCCCTCCCCATGGTTTTTGTATCAATTTAGGCAAACAAGTTCAAATTGATTGGCTGACCTTGATACAATAACATCTGGTCAGCCTTCTATTTTCAACTTGTTATACAATAATGATTTGATCGATTGATGTGTTCATTCTCGGAACACTCGCCTTTTACAGGTTTTGGCTTCCATAACAGATTAATATGTGTTAAGATAAATATGAGCTTGACCAGTAAAACGGTATGCGGTTGTTGGCCTCTTGGCACCTGCTGAGAGGATCGCACCTCTAATCCACAGCAGGAAAGGAGGTGATGCTATGATGTCAGACTTTGAGATGATTATGATTGTCCTGACGGTCTTTCTGATTGTCTTTGCTGCCCATAACAAAAAATAACCGCAAAGCCCCTACAACTGATGTGACCCCCAAAAGTTGGACTAGAAAGTCAACTTTAGGGGGTTTCGTTTATGAAAATCAGCGACATTCAAAAACGCAAGATGCTAGAGGATGTTTTAATCAGAAACAAATCTCTAAGCGAAACGGTAAAAGAAAACGGGTACTCAAGGAGAGCCCTTGAACGGCTTCTTGCCAGAGCGCGTGTCCATGGCATTGAAAATGTTCTTCATGAGAACGCACAAAGAAGATACCCAAGAGACTTCAAATATCAGGTCGTTAAATATGTTCTGGATGGACATACGCTTGATAGGTCCTCTGTTGAATTCAACGTGGATTACCATGTTGTACGGTCATGGTTTCTGAGATACTCTAAAGGCGGAGTTGAAGCATTGACAGCTGACAACAGAGGTAGGAAATCCATGGGACGACCGAAGAAGAAGGCTTCCGAAGAGAATTCTGATGAATTGAAGAAGCTGAGGACACAGAATGAGGAACTCGCAAAGAAGCTCAGATATGCCGAAATGGAGAACGAGTTCCTAAAAAAACTCGATGCCTTGGTTCGGGAGAGGATCGAGCGCGAAAACGGGAGATAGTTTCCGTAATCGATGAACTGAGGCACAAGTACGCTCTCCAGAACCTGCTTTCCCTGGCAGGAATTCCTCGGAGCACCTTTTTCCACAACCTTGATGTCATGAAGAAGGATGACAAGGATTCTGCGCTAAAAGCCAGAATCAGGGAGCTCTATGCTACAAAAGGGAAAGGGAATGAAAAGTACGGATACAGGAGAATCCATCTGGAACTCCGGAAAGAAGATGAATTCTGCTGTGTGAATCATAAGAAAGTACAGAGACTGATGCAGGAAATGGGACTGTTCGGATACATTTCCAGGAATGGCAGCAGGAGATATTCATCTTACAGGGGTAATGTAGGCAGGATTGCTGATAACATAGTCGACAGACAATTTGAGGCAGAAACGCCGAACACACTTTGGTCCACCGACATCACGGAGTTCCGTCTGGACACCTGTGAGCGCAAGGTCTATCTATCGCCAATCAAGGACTTCTGCGATGGATCGATTGTGAGTCACAGTTGCTCCACATCTCCGAACATGAATCTTGTCATGAGCATGTTGGATAATGCATTGAACAAGAACATGTGTCTTTCTGGATTGGTGTTTCATAGTGATCAGGGATGGCAGTACCAGCAAAAGGTGTGGATAGATAAGCTGGAGTCCCGATGCATCACACAGAGCATGTCACGCAAAGGCAATTGTCTGGATAACAGCAAGATGGAAACATTCTTCGCAACACTGAAAAAGGCAATTTGGTTCGGTAAGGAAAAGAGTTACAGAAGTCCGGAAGAACTGATTGCAGCAATCAATGATTACATTGACTGGTACAACAGCGAAAGGATCCAAGTAAAATTGAAAGGCATGTCCCCTTTACAATTCAGGAAACATGCCTTTAAAATCGCCTTGTGACCGTCCAACAAATTGGGGTCACATCACAACTTGTGCGGTTAATCCATAACAACGTTGAGGCCTCAACCGTATATCGGTCAAGCTCATTTTCATGATACATCAAATAAAAGATTTGTCAAACATCTGGATAAGCAAATGACGCATTAACTCAGCTTCATGACCGCAACTATCTCGTCACCGTCCTTCTCTCCGTTTTCCTCGAAACCGAATTCCTTGTACAGTTTGGCTGCGATATCGTTTCCTTCCACGTATGATGTGCTCCAGAACTCTTCCTTACCGTCCGGGAATGTCAGGATATAGTCCAGAAGGAGTTTCAGGGCATCACGTCCGTAGCCTCGCTTCTGATAACGGTGATCGATCATGAAGCGCCAGAGACTATAACTGTGTTTATCGACCTCCGGCATTCCTTCGTACTCATAGGAATGGTGGCCTATCATAGCGAATCCGACAGGAGTTTCACCGTCATAGATGCCGAACGGCTGGACGAATTTGCCATCAGCACGAGTGTCGTAGGCCTGTGCCAGACTGACTGAATTCGCTGCCACGAAGTTCTCCTGCTCCTTTGTGACCCTCAGATCCATCAGCGGCCAGAAGTTCTCTTTAGTTGCCTTCACCAGATGAAGACCCTTGTTCTTTATCTCATAGTTGCTAATATCCATTTTTCATTCCCTTTTCACAATTTAGTGTATCACATCCACCTATAGCCTCTTGTAGACCTCATCAAAGCAGGTCAGCTGGCCCTCACTGAAGCTGATGGTGAAGTCAAACTTCTTGATGCCGAATTCATTGTCTCCCAGTGGGTAGAGCTTCCAATTGAACCCATCACCAGGGGTGCGCATCCATTTGACGTATAGTTCCCCGTCCCGCAGATAAACCTCCTCAGGATAGAATGTGTTCCCCTCTTCATGGGCATACTTTCCGCAGAAACTCTCCCATGCGGATTTGTCCGGATTCTGTTCCATGCGCTCCTCAAGAGTCCGGATGGGCTGAGGCTCCTTGTCCCTTGCAATGGCACGCATGCCCTCATAGAAGGCATAGCTTGCGTTGGAATCCTCAGGGTCGCGACAGTACAGAAGAACAAGCAATCTATCAGCATCGACAAGGCGTTCATACTTGGCATAGGAACCCTTGTGCCAGCCGCTATGCTCCACGACGAGGCCGAGCTCGGGATCATTCTCGACGTCCCAGCCGAAGCCGTAACCCGTACCAAACTCTTCATCAGTATAAACCTCGCCGCTGTTGAGTTCCACAGGCGTGTACATGAGTTTTTGCTCTTCACGGGTAAGCACTTTCTCTTCCCTCAGCGCCATGTCCCACGCCAGAAGGTCGAAGATATTTGAATACACGAAGCCATCACCGTTGGTGCCGTCCTCCGCAACAACAGTATCATCGTTCTTGGATTCTTCAGGGAGAATGTACCGTCCGTCTTCCAGAACCATGGAACGCACGAAGTTGTCGGAGGGATAGCCGTCTCTGCGGACATGGCAGACCGCGGTGGAATTCATACCGGCAGGCTCGAAAACGTTCCTTCTCAAAAAGTCCTCAAAGGGAATTCCTGAGACCTGCTCCACAATCAGAGCCA
Source organism: uncultured Spirochaetales bacterium (assembly GCA_902781545.1). GTDB lineage: Bacteria > Spirochaetota > Spirochaetia > Sphaerochaetales > Sphaerochaetaceae > UBA9732. The sequence goes on from CACZJR010000012.1 coordinate 22,625, forward strand.
GCAGGCAATAGCCGGAGTTGGAATACTCAAAACCGTCCCCCGGTGCAAAGTAAGCCTTCACGTTGCTTTCGCAGAGGAAGCGGATGACATCATGGTTGTCAGGGATTCTGTGTTCTTCCTCCCAGATCCGGACAAAGAAACTGATGTCCTCGAATAAATCGGGTATGCCTCCTGTGTGGGTAAGCAGCTGCCTGACCGTTACTCCGGGATAAGGAAGCTTGGGATAATACTTCGTGATCTCGTCATCCAGTCCCACGAGGCCTTTGCGAACCAGCAGCATGATTGCTGTGGAAGTAAACTGCTTGGTGACCGATGCAATGTCGAAGATGCTGTCCTCCTGCATGGGGAGTTTGTCATCCACATCCCGGAAACCGACAGCACCTTTGGATACAATCTTGCCGTTCTCTGCATAGAGCCAGGTTCCGTTGAACAGTCCTCTTTCATGAGCTTCGCGGACAAGCTTTTCCATCATTTTCTTTTTATCCATTCTGTTTGTCATGTTTTCCTTCCTTAAAGCTTTAGGATGGCGGGCATCTCCTCGCCCTCTTCGTAATGCTCGGGATGTTCCTCGAAACCGAATGACGCATACAGTTTCCTTGCAACCTCATTCTTCGGCTCATAAGACAGCCAGCAGTACTTGGCCTCACCCGCTGGGAACGTGCGGATGAAATCCAAAGCGAGCTTCATGGCCTGCCGTCCGTAGCCGTTTCCCTGATACCGTCTGTCTATCATGAACCGCCAGATGAAATAGCTGTTCCTCAGAAACCAATCTGCACGCGGTTCCTCTCCGTCATCCTCTCCTATGTCATATGTGATCATGATGAATCCCACCGGCTTCTTGCCCAGGTAGATTCCGAACGGGAACACCTTCTTTTCCTCGTGAAGCATTCTCACACAGGCATCGGCGAGACTGTCCTTGTTCGATGCAACGAAATTCCTCTGCTCTTTTGTCACGTGAAGATTGATGATGGCATCCATATTGTCCCATGTTATCTTTTCCAGATGCAGTTCATTATTGTTTGTCATTTTCTTCTCCTTCTGCGGCCCTCTGCTGCCGCAGTATCCTCTGTATGCTTTTTTCTGACAATGAGAAACTCAAGGACAGCTCTTCCCGACTTACGCCGGATTTCCACTCCAGAAAGATTTTCCTGTTGCGCTCGCAATAGTACTTTCTGGAGGCTGTCCCGCTTCCCCATTCCTGTTTCTCTTTGCTTGGTATGTAAATAAGTTGCCCGTCAACGTATTGCTGTATCGCTTCCAGCAATTCAGACGGCAGTATCTCATCAGCCCTGATATAGCGCATACGCTCCTCCCATATGATTCATAGGGGTTCATCTGAGCTTGTGATTGAAATGTGGATTCAAGCTCAGATTACTGAGCGTTCAGAGACATTTCCGTGATCCTCCATCTATCTGGTAACTCTAAACCAGGCCGATGCAAGTTTCAACCTCAAAAACAATTATAAAAGAACTTGGGCATCCCTTTTCCTGACAGACATACGCAAATGGAAATGCAGTGAAGAAAGCCTTTGAAATCAGCCTGAATGACGACGAGAAGATGCTGACTGCCCTTCTCTCTCAGCTCTGAAGAAATAATACGGTTCGGTTTGTTACCTCTTGAACAAGAAACTGTTACCCCCTGCCAGAAAAGTGTTACTCCCTTGAATAAACTGTTACCTCCCATGGTTGTAGCAAAAACCTGCAGATGATTCAAATGCAAGGGACTGTTGCATAATAGCGATGATCCTTTTTTTTGACTTTGGTGCTCCTTGAACCCTCCGGCCCCTGTCCGGACCTCTGTCAAAATATACTTTTTTTCTTTTTTTTAAGCAAAAAAGTCAATCCTATATACTTTTTAGCCTGAAATTCGAGAAAAAAGTATATTCGACAGACAAGGACAAAATACTATTCGTTCAATTTGAACACGCCCTGCGAGAATATCTTCCTGAATCCCATTGAAGTGTAAAGATGATAGCTGACAGGGTTCTTCTGGTCCACGTTCAGCACGGCGATCCTGCCTGAGTCGATTATCTCATTCAGCACACTTCCCACCACTGTCCTGGCGCATCCCTGATTGCGGAACTCATCCCTTGTATAGACGGTGCTGATCTTGGTGTCCCTGTCCGTCCATTCGTGGATCTTCGTGAAAGAGGCGATCTGGCCGTCCCTCCTGTGGATCCTGTAGTCCTGCAGGGTCTCCCTGATCCGCTCTTTCCTCGCCACATCAGACAGGCCGCAGTCCCTGATGAAGCTTACAGTCATCTGATAGAGTTCATCGATATCCCCCTCAGCAGCATGCTCCACATGGGAATCATCTACTTGCGTTTTCCTGTCCGCCTCCATGAAATCCATCCCGAGGGACAGGCTGAAGAAATATCCCTCGTCCCTGAAGCAGGAGACCAGCTCCTCACCGAGCTCGATCGAGCAGAGGAAATCCTTGATTCTGTAACCGTTGGCGGTAACATAGCCCACGAACTCCCTGGCAAGGAATCTGTCTCCATGGAGCATGATGTTATAGGGCTCCACGCACAGAGCAAGAAGACATGACCTGCCATCAGTTATCCTGAGCGCATACTCATCCTTCCCTGCTTTGACAAGCAACGGGTAATCAAGGCGGAAGAAAGGCTCGGTGTACTTGTTCGAAAGGAGGATCGCCTTATTCTCCTCATAGAAATCGATGCCGTTAGCATATTCTTTGACCATAATGAAATCCTCCTTTCTTCAAGCGTGATTGTTTCGCACAACTATAATGAAAAGGCAACGGAAAGACAAGGATTATGATTCCCTGTGCAATTGCTCTCAAGAAAAAAGAGGCCATCGCTATGCGACAGCCTCTTACGAATCTCAGATCATTGACAGTCAGGGTGCAGCCTGGATCCTGGCTGCGTATGTGCTCCAATTCTCCGCGGTCTTGTAGTCTTCGACGGAAGCTTCAGGAACATAAATCGGGAATTCAGTCTTGTCGAAAGCATTCCAACTAACAAGAGTGGGAGGTGTCGTTGTAGTAAATGTCAATGAAGGCAAGGACGAACAATCTTGGAAGGCAGTTGCCCCTATGCTAGTCACATCCCCAGTGAGGACAAGGGTTTTCAACGATGCACAACTAAAGAAACCACAAGTCCCGATTTCAGTTATCTGGCCTTTGAACTCTACGGTTTCAAGGTTGGAACAACAATAGAACAGATGATTCGGCACTATAGTGATTGAAGAAGGAATAACCACTTCAGTCAGTCGCTCACAACTTGAAAAAGCATAAGTTCCGATTGAAGTCACAGACTCGGGAATTACAATGGATTCAAGCAGATGGCACTGACCGAAAGCATTTGATCCGATTGACTTGAGAGAGGAAGGAAGATCAATCTCCTCAATGGAGTCACATCCGAGGAATGCACTGGCACCTATGGTTTCAAGTGTGTCCGGGAATGAAATATCGGATAATCTGCGGCAGCAGTAAAATGCATCAACGTTGATTTCTTCCAGAGCGTCAGGCAGAATGACCTTCGAGAAGTTGCCATACACGAAGGCATAATTTCCTAATCTGTTCATAGAATCCGGAAGAGCTATCTCCTTAACGCTACTCAGCCTGAACTCACCGTTATCAGCAGATGTCCTGTCCTTGATGGATTTTACTTCCACGCCTCCGACATACCTCGGAAACGCAAGTTTGACCGGAAGTTTATAAGCCTTGTATCCGGTCCCTTTCTTGAGCACTCCGCCCTCTTCCACTGCAAATGTGTTTGCCGGGACCCACTGTGCATAGAGTGTGAGGTCTGATTCGGGAGTGAAGGAATCCTCGTCTGTATAGATGTCACCGGTGTAATCAGCCTTTGTGTTCCATCCGGTGAACTGCTCCTCGCCCTTTGTGAATAATCCGCGTGAAAGCCTAACATTGTCACCGACCTTCACAACCAGGGAAGCCATCGTACCCTCTCCTCCGTTTGCATCGAAGGTGATCTTATACTCTGTTACGGCAGGTTTTACAGGATCATCTCCGGGTGATGCCGGATCCTGCTTACATGAGATCAGGACTGAGCCCAATGCCAGTAATGCCACAAGAACCAAAATGGTAATCTTTCTCACTGTTTACCTCCGGGTTTTTGAATCTTTTGCTAAATTATACACTCAAAATTACTCAAGAGGTAGCAGGAAATGCAGATGGATGCTATTTCCTGACAGGATGGCGGATAACGGTCTTCCACTTCTCAGGAGCCGTTTTCCTAGGATCGGAGAGATAAATCTCATGATGCATGCGACAATCCGAGAAATCATTCTCATAACCGTTCTCAGCAAGGTATCTGTCAATCATGGCAACGGTCGCAGGCTCATCATCATAGGCTCCGTTATGCATCATCTGCACGCACAGTCCCTCAGTGACGGTCAGGAACTCTGCAACGGAGCAATCGATCTTTTTCTTCTTGGTCGCTGTGCTGACTGCCCAGTCAAAAACATCACGTGTGATGAAATCCGGCAGACGTATGACGGATATCCAGTTGAATGAGGATTTGTCGGAGTAATCGACTCCGGCAATCCCGTCCTGCCACCAGAAGCCCTCCAAGGGAGGAACGACGTATTCCACAAAGCCATCGATGCGATGGTCTGTCTTATAGCTCATCTTCAGCGTATAGGCAACCGCATAAAGCACGCTGATGGCATTCTGATATACACCGCCATCCTCGTTCGGGTCTCCCTTCCCTCTTACGGCGATGTAATTGGCAGCCGGGACATCCACTAACGCAGGCATGTCCTTGGGCTGATAGAGCTCCTTGTATTCTTTCTTGAAATCAAATGCCATTGCCTAACCCTCCGAAACATTACCCGAATAACGCAACAGGCTTTTCCTCATGCTCATCACAGAAATCACCATGATGGCAATGAATATCACTGCACTGGAGGCTGCAGCAAGAACAAACATGGATCTGTCAAACTCAGTTGAGTTGACAGAGATAAGGGTGTTCTGAAGCGTCAGTATGGACACCAGGGCATCGATGAAGCTGATTGTCCTCAGAATCCTGACAAGGCTGTCAGGTGTCTTTCTCATCCGTCTGAGGTTCATTGAGGCCATCACTATCTTGAATGTGGTGTATGCCGCCATGCTGATTGCAGGAATCAGCGTCATGTTCACAGGCCTCTGCTGAACAACCATGACAGAGACAGGGACAACAAGACTTGCGTTGAGCAGAAGAAGGAACGCGGACGCAACAACTGATGCCTTTCCCTGGGATGCCTTCCGTCTCTCAGCAAGGAGAATCATCCCTCGGAGAAACACAAGCACAATGTAATAAACACAGATTGACCCATGCCACAAGGAAGACAGTCTGATTCCGAGATAACCGTTGAACAGGGCAAAAGCCGTTGTTGTGCCGAAAGAGAATAGCGCCATTGAGATTGTCTTGAATTCAAAATCAAATCTCAGCTTTGAGAATAATTCCCTGATAGATAATTCTTTATGCTTCATGTATATGAGAAACTGAAGACAGTATGATTATCAGACCGTAGGTACCGGTGCAATCTTGTCAGAATATGGAGACCACCCGGACAGGCCTTTACTCATGGTAAATGAAAGCTGGGTTTTTCTTTTCATATCACCCTCCCGGAAATGCCGTGATGAATATCATCTTATGCCATTTACTAAAGGCCATCAACGAAAAATTGAATATATACTTGACGGTATATACTACTGATAATATACTTAAAACGAGGTTTCTGAATGACTGTCGTTTCCGAAGATGGAAGATTTGAATGGGACTCTGAGAAGGATGATATCAACCGGAGGAAGCACGGTTTTTCTTTTTCAGAGATCCTCGAAGTTTATGATGATCCTTATCTGCTTACAATGTATGACGTTGAGCATTCATCAATGGAAGAAGACCGTTACTTCTGTGTATGCAGCAT
>CACZJR010000013.1 GCA_902781545.1 uncultured Spirochaetales bacterium
TTCCTGATTTTCTTGTACTTGTAACTGGATTTAGCTTCTTCGTTTACGGATTTCTGCCGTTTTTTCGAGACTCTATTTACAAGCCTTTTTGCTGAGGGCTTCTTGAACTTTTCCGGCGTCAGACCTTCTGGAGCCGTCCACCATTTGAGCTTTACTCCGGTCTCCGAATACCTCATGTACTTGCGTAGATTGTAACCCAGGGAAGTAAGCAACATCTCCATTGTCACAGGCTGTTTTCCTGTTCTCCTGATCCTGTCATAGAACATGTCGTACTTGATTGTCCCGAAGTTTCCTTCAGCCTGACAGCTGCGGTTCACCCGCATCTCGATGCCTTCGACGGACAGCAGCAGATCTCTTGCTTTCTGCTTGAACCTCTGAAGCTCAGGATTGAACTCAAACACCTTTGAATCGCAAGACTTCTCCTTCGTGAACTGCCTGCAGTAGGGCATGAACGGGCAACCGGCACACCCCTCGACGAGATAGAAAGTCGTGCCTTTCGCCCTATGGTGCCTGCCGGGGATCTCCGTCTTGAAACCGATTCGGCCACCCAGACAGGTGATTGAATTGTCATCATTCAGTTCATAGAGGGCAGGTCTCCTGCCACTGCATTCACCCTCCCACGACTGGTACTTCACAAAGGCCGCAATCCCATGTTCACTACAGTATCTGTAGTTCTGGAGACATCCGTACCCTGAATCGGCACAGATTCTTCTGGGACGAATTCCATACAGTCGATGAAAGGTTTCAAATGTCGGGATGAATGTGTAAATGTCTGTCCTGTCCTGAGATACATAACACGTAAGAACAAACCCGTGACAGATTACCGACTGAATCTGATAGGCCGGATGCAGATTGCTGCCCAGCCCGCTGTAGTAATCCTCCTTAAGGCACATGGCTGTCGCATCATGGTCTGTCTTGTAGTATGAATTCCTGTCCGGGCCACATATTCTTTCCTTTTCCTCATACTCCAAGACCTTGATGAGGTATTCAGACAAACTCTTCTCCATCTGACCGAATCCTTCGGGAATCCCACCGGTACCGGTCTTCATCAGGTTCTGCGCTTCACTCAGTTTCCTGGCAATCATTTCCGAAGGAATCAGTCCGTCCGAAGGGACTCCTCTTGCAAGTCCCATGGACTGAAACAGGGCCCGGATCTTTCCGTCAAGCCGCCCGTGGAAGAAAGTCGGTTTCCACACAATCTTGTACTTGTTCGGGAATGCCTCGAACTTGGTGCCGTCTATGAAACAGTCATCGATTTCAAGGTCGAGGCTTCTGAATATCTCGGATGTCACCATCGCGAATATCTGCTCGCAGTGCGGACGGATTACCCTGTTGATGAAGGTGCAGAAATAAGAATAGGAGGGTTTCTCACATTCCATCAGATACATGTACCTGATGTCGTTCATACAGCTGGCTTCAAGATCCCTCAGGCTACTCGATCCCATGGAAAACCCGAAGAGAACGCAGGCGAACACCTTGTACGGATCATATCCAGGTCTCCCGATTTCACCCGCCTGATCTTCTTTCATTGTCTCAAGCTCAATGAACTTTCCGACCCCGGACCTATCCAGCAGAGCCAGAAAACCATCGATTTTTCGCTGTTGCTCAACATCCATAGTGTAGCTGTAGAACAAAGCACCCTGTTTTGTGCTAAAATGTCCCATGTAAAATGATTCCTCGCAGTTTCATTTTACACCTTATGCCCCGGGTTCGATTCCCCGGGCATAGGTTTTTTAAGCTTATTGGGATATTTTGGATAAAATGAAGGGGTGCTCAGACTGTCCTGAATATCGGACTTTCTAAACACCCCCTTTAACACCCCCTTTTTTCTTTTAAAGACCATATAATAAATGCTATAATGCGGCCATGAAACGGTTACTTCTCCTATTGGCTCTTGCCCTGGTCCTCTGCGCATCCGTCCTTGCCCTGAGCGAGGAGGAGCTGTTCAAGATGGTGCTTGAGAAAAGCCCCAAGGCTCAGGAAATCAAAAAGACAAGACGCAACGAGGTCCTTGAGCAGGTGATCTCATCAATGAGCGGTCCGAGCTGGAGCATCAGCCTCCAGAGCCTGGAGATCACCGGAAAGGATGACCTGCGAAGCCCTGTGTCCGTCACTCTCCCGGCCCTTGAGGTCGGTGTGAGCTCACCGGAGAACCCGGACAACCTGTCCTATGAGGCGCGGCTGTCAATCGGAGGACCGGTGTTCAACTGGGACAAGGATACGGACAGGTACAAGCTTGATGGGTTCAGCTATTCTCTGAGGACCGGATTGTCAAAGAGCTTCGATTTCAAGAGCTGGGATACGACCAACTACCAGCAGGGCATGTCAGACCTGCTGAAGACCAACAGCTACCGCACATCCATCCTGCAGCTGGAGAATTCCTTCATTGAGGATCTGATCAAGATCGTGCAATGGTCACAGAAAGTCCGTGACGTCAATTCAGAGGCCATTCTCCTGAAGAACTCATATGAGTCTGACATCAAGAGCGGAAAGCTTGTGGAAGGCTCCCCTGATGCCACGATCCGCTATGCGGAAGTCGAGATGAAGGACAAGGAGGCCGAACAGGCTTTGAACTCCGGAGAGGAGGATTTCTCCGAGTTCAAGAACAACTACGGCTTCGATCCGATCTATGTTGATGCGGCGGAGGAGTACAAGCTGGACTTCTCCCCGGATGAGGAGGGCAACTCCGAAGTCCTGTCCAAGTACTACGAGTACCTGACAATACTTCAGCAGATAGATGAGAAGACCGGGAAAAGCAGCCAGTTCAGCATCAAGGCCAGCCTTGAGCCAAAGGTCACGCTCGATGACAACTTCGCCTACAAGACCACATCCCTGAGCGGTGAGATAGGCGCCACATACAAGACAGGCAACATCAACGTGGACATGTCGTTCAACACAGGCTATGACTTCAGGGGCGAGGTCGGCTCCCGCCTGAGCGGTCCCACATTATCGGTGAGCTTCTCATGGAGCAACACCCCGCAGGTCCTCTCCTCTGCCGAGCTGGACAGGCTCAAGCTCCTGTACACGAACTACTCCTACGACAAGACCACGCAGGAGATGACCGGCAAGGTGAACTGGACCGAGTATGAGAAGACAGTCAGGAGCATCACCAACGACAGCCTGAGGAAGGAGTCTCTTGAGCTTGAGAAGCTCGAGTTTGAGGCAACTGAAGCCGAGATGGCATGGCGTGAGGCCAGAAACGGATACCTGGCGAAGTGCAGCGAGCTTCAAGAGTCCATCCGTCAGTTCAAGAACAAGAAGGAGCTGTTCCTGATTAAATACGAGGCCGACAAGAAGGCTCTTGCACAGGCCGCGGAGCTGTTCGACCAGGGAAAATCCACTGTCGCGGATTACATGAGGATAGAGCATCTGGTGGAGATGGATCAGCTCGAGATGCTGATCTACAACATGCAGAGCCATATCCTGTTCAACAATATTGAAATGCTTCAGATGTGAGGTTTGCCGTGAAGAAACTGTTATTTGTCATTGCTTTGGTTCTTGTCCCCATGACGCTTTTCGCCACCTATGATGTGGCCGTTCGCGCAGGCGGGGCCATGACTCTTCTTTCCGGAAAGACATCCATCGACGCCAAGAACTCCGACAAGATGAGCGACATCAAGTTCGATGCCCTGGGGCTGGGATTCGAGTTCGGACTTGAACTGGACCTGACGAAGAACCTCCAGATGTACATGGACCTCTCCATGGCATTCCCTGAGAAAGTCACCATCGGCGACCAGATAACACCTGAGGATGTGAATCAGAGCATGGAGGCCGACAAGAGCGCCGATCCGGATTACAAGTTCCATTCAGGACACACGTTCTTCAGGACGTTCTCCGCACACATAGGCTTCGCGCACAGGTTCAACCTGAGCATCGGATCGTTGGAGTTCACCGCAGGAGCCGGATTCGGTGTGGGAAGGATCAGCGAAGGCTTCAAGATGGTCATGAAGCATGACAGCAAGCCCTTCTACTACGCAGACTACAGGACCGTCACAACCCTTTCTGTGGGACTTTACACCAACCTGAGATACAACCTGACAGACAGGATCTCCGTAGTACTCACGGCCATGCCGGACGTGGGATTCTTCACGATCGCCAGACATGTGGACTATGACAAGAAGGACAGCGAGAACTACTCGACGCTCACGGAGACAGAGCTTACTGAGTCCAGCGGCTTCGCATTCTCCTTCGGCGCCAAGGCGACCATAGGCTTCTCATATATGTTCTGAGCCTGGCCGCCCCGCATTTGCAAAGCGTCTGATAATCCCATATACTGCACCCATGAACGACTCAGACAAGATAGCCATACTCATAGACGCGGACAACACCCAGCTCCAGAAGCTGGATGCAATAATGACAGAAGTCTCCACACACGGGCGCATCGTGGTCAAGCGTGCTTACGGCAACTGGAAGAAGCGCAACCTCAACAAGTGGGAGAACGAGCTCAAGCGCCTTGGAATCAAGGCAGAGCAGCAGTTCGACTACGTATCCGGCAAGAATGCCACCGACATGGCCCTTGTGATTGACGCAATGGACCTTCTCTCCTCCAACGCATTCGACAGCTTTGTCATTGTCTCCAGCGACAGTGACTTCACCCCGCTCGCGATCCGCCTCCACGAGAGCGGAGCGAACATCATAGGAGTCGGGGTCCTGACAACCCCGGAGTCTTTCCGCAACGCATGCGATGACTTCCTGTTTTTGGAGAACCTTACTGATGACGAGCCTGCGGAGGTGCAGGAGACTGCAGATAAACCCGAGCAGAAATCTGTAAGAAAGGATACCGAGAAGAAACAGAGCACAAAGAAGCCCAAGGTCCCGAAGGATGTCCACAGCCTTCTGGTGAAGGCATATGACACCTATCAGGACAATGACGGCTATGCCGATGTCAGTGCCGCAGGATCATACATCAAGCGCGCCAAGCCTGACTTTGACACAAGGACCTACGGTTACTCAAAGCTCTCCACTCTTCTCGAGGCATTTCCGACCCGTTATGAGGTCATAAGGACATCAGGAAAGAACAACAGCACCTACATAGCCTATAAGTGCATCTGAGCTCACATCTCCTTGATAAGTGACAGATCTCCTCTTGAGGCCGCTACCAGAAGAGGCCTCATGTACGGCTCAATGTCGTCTGCCGTCATGCTGACCGGCATATTCTGCAGCTTCATTTTCAGATCCGGGTCCTTTGCGGCGGCAACGGCACGCTCGACATGGACCTTCTCCGAGAAACCTTCAAGGTCTGAGAGCTTTGTCGGAGCTCCGATTGAGCGCGCGAAGCGCATCCATGCATTTGCAACGGCCTCTGCCAGTGCCCTGTCGGTAAGCTCCTCTGCATTTCCGTCAAGAAGGCCGTGTGACGCGAAGAGCCTTCCCACCACCCTGAGCTGCCTCTGGATAGCCTTGCTGTATAGCACGGCGTAATACGGGTTCATTATCCCGCAGGCCGTACCGTGACCGACTATGTCCACCAATGAGAAACTTGTCAGATGGCCGCCTGAGGTTCCGCCGATCATTATGGCATAACCGCCAAGGTCTGTGGCCAGACCAATGGCCTCTCTTGCCACAATATCATCAGGTTTCTCTATGGCAGTCTTTGTATGTGCTATCACAAGGTTGAAGGCGCACTCTGCAAGCTCCTGCGCCAGATCATAGTTGGCGCTATTGGCGCCGCAGAAGACCTCAAAGGTATGCGACAGCGCATCCAGGGCTCCGTCTATGGTCACGCCTGCCGGCATTGAGCATGTTGTCTCATAATCAAAGAGCGCGCAGGAAGGCACAATGGCCTGGTCCACTATCAGCTTCTTCTGGCCAAGCGCAGGATCCGTGATGTTTGAGTACTTGGTCAGATGTGAGCCGGATGATGCCGAGCACTGGACAGCGACAAGGGGAAGAAGACGCCTTTTCGTCTTCTCAAGTGCGGCCGAGACCTTGCCTGTTCCGAAATAACCGTCGATCTCCGCACCGCAGCAGTCACCTAATGTGGCAAGGACATCTGCGGCCTTGCAGGCGTCTATGGTGGAGCCTCCACCCACTGCCACAATGCAGTCTGGCTTTGTCCTGAGGATGGCCGCGTTGATCCTGTAGACATCCTCCTTCGGGGCATTGGGTCTTGCTCCGGGACACACCTCCCCGCCTGCGATCTCAATGCCGCCGGATCTGAGGCTTGAGAGGACTTTCTCAACAATCTGCCCCATATGGGCGGTGTTGGCCACCACAAGGGCACGCCGGCCGAAACGCTTCACAAGAGAAGCCGTCTTGTCCAGATGACCGGTTCCCATGATGTAGCTGTAACCCTTCCACTTACGCATTATGCCGTAGGCGTTCTCCATGACGCTGTGAACGTCATTGTCTGAAAGTGTCGGATAGCAATCAAATAGTCTCATACGGGAATTATCCACAAATTCCAGCTGAAATGCAAATTATCACACTGACAATTTATAGAGGGCTGTCGCATAATTGAATTGACCCCCGTACGTTGGAGCAAATTGAATTGACCCCCGTACGTTGGAGCAAATCCAACACGGGGGTTTTATTTTGCCTAAAATTACAAAAGAACAGAAACTGAAATTCTACGAGCTCTACAGAGACAGGAATAACACGCAAGTATGTGTTGCGCATACTGCATCAATTCGATTCCGGGGATTTTTCATGGCTTGATTCCAGATATCGGAACTATGAGAAAGCAATCTCAGAAGATGAGAAGGTAAGAATCGTAAAGGAACTGTCAGAATCAGTCATGTCATGGAATGAAGCTGTTTCGAAGTATGGATTCCCGGAAAACACGTTACGGATGTGGAAAAGGAACTATAATGAGTACGGAGTCTGCTCCAGAAGGAGAGGCAGACCCCGGAAAGGAGGTTCCGATGGCGACGAAGAAAGACAGGCAATTGGAAAAAGAGAACAGATTGCTGCAAGAAGAGATTACTATCTACAGGACGTACTTCCGCGTCTGCGCAGAGGACGAGCAGGATCCTCAAAAAAAAAGACTTTACGAGCGGTTGGCGAATGCAGAGGACTTGGAATCCCTCTCAGACGATGCCTTGAGGTCCTCGGACTGAGCTCCAGCACCTACCACTTCTGGAAGAGCCATGAGAATGAGGAAAACCATAAGGACAGGAAGCTCTCTGAGGCCATCAGATGCGTCCAGGAGCAGAATCATTGGGCCTACGGGTCCAAGAGAATGGCCAAATGGCTTGTAAATGAAGGATTTGCGGAGAGACTGAACCACAAGCGCGTGGAACGGGTGATGGGAAAGTTCAACCTGCATGCGAAGATCCGCAGGAGACACCATCCGAAGAACTATTACCTCACACTCAAGGAGAATCCCGTTGAACTGCCGGGCAATGTACTTGCGAGGGACTTCAGTGCGGAAGGCCCCATGCGGAAGCTGGTGACCGACATCACCTATCTGCCGACCGATGAGGGCTGGGTCTACATGGCTGCGGTCATGGACCTCTGGAACCGTGAGATAGTCTCCTACAGAATCAGCCGGCACATGAGCCTTGAGCTGGTGAAGGATGTCGTCAGTCAGCTTGGACCATGCGAAGGGACGCTGATCCATTCAGACATGGGCTGGACCTACACCAATCCAAGTTACATCAAACACCTGAAGAATCTCGGGTTCAGGCAGAGCATGTCACGAAAGGGCAACTGTTGGGACAACGCATGCATGGAGAACTTCTTCGGACTGATGAAATCAGAGACAATCAGGCAGACAAAACAGCTTCTTACAGTTGACGGAATGGTCAGACTGATTGATGATTACATTCACTGGTACAACAACCAGCGGATTCAAAAAAAACTAGGTTACCTTTCTCCTGTTGACTTCAGGAAATTGGCAACCTAGTCTTCAGAAACTGCTCCAATGAATTGGGGTCAATTCATTTTTTACGCACCTGTTGTCTTAAAATGCTCGCGGCATTATTATAATCGGGATGGACAACGCCACCGAACTGAAGCCTCAGGGCACCAGACAATTCGGTCCCGTTGCCGTGGCATTGATCGTGCTTGCGGTTGTGGGCCTCTTCTCATTCTTTCTGATCGACATCATGATCCCGTTCATACGTCTGCAGTCGGCCAAGGATGTGGAGGGAGCCGCCCAGCTTCTCAGAGACCGCGGATGGAAGGGCTTTCTGGCAGTCTCGCTCGTCGAGGCGCTCCAGATGCTTGTCGTCTTCATCCCGGCCGAGTTCATACAGATCTCAAGCGGCCTGAGCTATCCTTTCTACATGGCGCTGATCCTCTGTGATTTCGGAGTCTGCCTCGGGGCCACAATCATATTCGTACTCGTCAGGGTCTTCCATGTCATCAGCGGGGCAGCCGAGCGAAACCGCAAGAAGATAGACCGCATCTCCGCTAACATGCATGACAGGAACACGGTGTTCCTGATTTACCTGCTGTTCTTCATGCCCCTTGTCCCGTTCGGTGCGATCTGCTACTACGGAAGCGGCACCAAGCTTCCTTACAGGAAATACATACTGACGGTCGCGACCGGTGTTGTCCCGTCAATCATCACAAGCAACCTCATGGGAGCCGCAGGACGTGCGTTCATGTCAAACTCCCTGCCAATCTGGCTCCTGGTGCTGATCATAGTTTTCCTTGCCGCCCTGCTCTTCCTCCTGATCTGGTTCTTCATCAAGAAGTACTTCCTCAAGGGAACCAGCGGCACCCCTGACTCCCCTGCCCAGAGCCTCATGCTCTTCATAATGCGTCTGATTCACGGAAGACGCCAGAAGGTCAACGTCCATGACAGCCTGATGGAAAACGTGGAGGCTCCATACATCATGCTCGTCAATCACGAGTCATTCTTCGACTTCCTCTATGTGAGCCAGATAGCGCACCACAAGAACCCTGCGTTCGTGATGAACGCCTATTACTTCAACTACGGCATAATGCGGAAGCTGGGCCCTGAGGGCGGCATGATCCCCAAGAAGCTTTTCACCGCGGACATGCCGTTTGTCATCAGGACAGCAAGGACCATCGTGAAAGGCTACCCTGTGGTGATCTTCCCTGAGGGCCGCCTCTCCCCGGACGGAAGGACCAACTTCCTTGTCCCCGGTGCTGCCTTCTACCAGAGGCTCAACGTTGACATAGTCCTTGTGAAGATCACAGGCGCTTATTTTGCCAACCCCAAGTGGAGAAAGAAGCGCTTTATCTCCGACATAGATGTCACCGTCGAGAAGGTCATAAGGAGTGATGACGCCGCGGCCATGGACGCAAAGGAGCTTGAGGACCTCATCGAAAGGACCCTGTACAACAACGCCTCGGAGAACCAGAGGACACTGTTCCCGCAGAGGAACAAGGCCCTGGGACTTGAGAACATCCTCTACAGATGCGCCGACTGCGGTAGCCTGTATACCACAAAAGGAATCGGAAATGACATTGTCTGCTCAAAATGCGGCAACCGTCACACTCTGAATGACCACTATCTCTTTGATGACTCCATCGGCTCAATTCCCGGTTATTACGACAGGATCAAGAATCTGGAGAGAGCACAGTTGGACACCCTTGAGCTTAAGGCCAAGGTCCGCACAAGGATCTTCGACGGCAAGACCAAGCCGAGAAATGAATCAGGCGAGTGCCTCATGACAAAGGACATCTTCAGGTATGTCTCATCTTCTGTTGATTTCACAATCAAGCGAGGCGACCTTCAGGCAATACCATTCTCCTGCGGCGAGGAGTTCGAGCTTTATTACAACAACGAGCTCTATTATTTCTACCCGGAGGAGAATCCCCAGCAGTGCGCACGCTGGGCCCTGATCTCCGACATGCTCAGCCCTTTGGAATCTCACTCAATTTCTGATTGAAGGTTCAGGAGAAAGCGGTCAAAATCGCTTTGGAACAGCCGGTCCTGGACAATCCTGTATTTCTCATACTCTGTCTCCGCATGGAGCTTTGCCTGCTCGGCACTGATCTTCCCGGGACCGGTGAGAATCTCGTTTCCGTTGAACTCAAGGAATCCGTCAAGCCGTTTTGCCCAGTCCTCCATGCTCATGGGAATCTTCCTCTCAGCCTGCAGCTCGGCATAATCAAGATACATGGAGACAAGACGCTCCATGAACGACAGCTCTTCCTGAGACAGATAATTCTTGGCGACAGTCACATCCGCCTTAAGGATTTTCCCGTCCGGTGAGTTCTCCCATGTAGTCAGACCCATGTGCTCCTTCCCGGCATCCGCACGGTCAAAGATGAGCTCTGCGGCGGTATGACGGTGGACAGCATAGTGCATCTTGTTCTGCACGGTCTGGAAGAATATCTGGGTTGTCATGGAATCTTTGTCATAGTCGAATGCTGTAGAGTACAGATCTGTTACTTTCTGATAGAACTTACGCTCCGACATTCGGATCTCCCGAATCTGCTGGAGCTGACGCTCGAAATACTCATCAGTGAACATATGCCCCTTTATGAGTCTTTCCTTGTCCATGACCCACCCCTGAATGGTATAGTCCTTGATAATCTGACCGGCCCATTTTCGGAACTGAACCGCACGCGGATTATTGATTTTAAAGCCTACAGCAATAATTGCCTGAAGGTTGTAGTGGTCCACAGCACGGCTTTTATTTATTCTACCCTCTTTTTGAACTATTAAGTATTTCTTAATAGTTGCATCCGGATTCAGTTCGCCATCAGAATAAATCCTTTTAATATGCTGATTTATTGCAGGCACGGAGACATCATATAGCTCCGCCATCATCTTCTGTGTCAGCCAGATGTTCTCATCCTCATACCTGATCTCGAATCTCTCTGAGGAACCGCCTTCTGCCGCAATGAATGTAAGGTATTCTGCAGCAGATGAATGGATAGTGATTTCATTTTTCTTTTTCTGCATCCTGACACAACTCCAGCAAATCGATTTTCATCTATAGTTTATCATATGTCAATGAGTATTACTATATAATTGTTAAGCATTTATCTTATATCCGACATGCTCAGCCCGCTTACATAAAGTATTCCTAATACAAGGCATATATGTTATTCTTTCGCCATGTCAAAGAAACGCGAGAACCTATGGAAAGAGCTCGGCAGGCCCATCTATGTCGGTGACAGGCTTCAGGCCAATCTCACAGGAATAACAGCTGTCAGCATCGTCAGCATGGTGCTGGGCATAGTCATGCTTGCAATAAACATCTCGCAGCACAGAAGCCCGCTGATCCTCGCGTCATCGGCCCTGTTCGTGGTCGCTGGCACCACATCCGCCATAGCGTCCTTCTTCTACAGGGCACGCAGGGTCTCAGAGTTCTGCGCCATCTTCACATGCATCGTGACATTCACATTCTACGCCGTCAGCGGCTCCATGAACGGCTTCTCCGTCATATGGGCCCTGGTCATGCCAATAGGAGTGAGCTACTTCCTCAGCGTCAGGGCGGGCATATTCACATCGCTGTATTATGAGACCCTCTGCATCGTGCTGTTCTACACCCCGCTGAGGGAGAAGATGTCGGCTTACTACTCGGACATCATCATGACCCGCTACCCGATCGTGTTCCTGACTGTGTCATCGGTCACAATCGTGGCCATGATCAACTACCACAGGATGGCGTTGAGGGAGATCGAGCTCACAGATCACCTGAACGCCGAGGTCCAGAGGCAGGCGGCAATCGCCATCGAACGTGCGGACAAGCTGGAGCTGATGAACGAGGAAGTTGTGAACATGCTGGCAATGGCGATCGATGCCAAGGACCGCTACACCAACGGTCACTCCATACGCGTCGCGTCCTACTCGGAGGCCCTTGCCAGGCAGATCGGCATGCCCGCTGATGAGGTCAAGGTCCTCAGACGCGAGGCCATGCTGCACGACATAGGCAAGATCGGAATCCCCGATGCGGTCCTGAACAATCCCGGAGACCTCACAGCAGAGGAGTTCAAGATCCTCGAGTCCCACACCACAATCGGTGCCAGGATCCTCGAGAAGGCCAGCGGGATGGAGGGAGCCCGCGATGTGGCGGAGTTCCACCATGAGCGTTATGACGGCAAGGGTTACCCCAAAGGCCTCAAAGGCACCGAGATCCCCTTCCATGCACGCATCGTCAGCATAGCCGATGCCTACGATGCCATGAACTCAGACCGCATCTACCGCAAGAGCCTCATGCCTGATGCCATCAGGAGCGAGCTTGCCAAGGGAAGAGGCACACAGTTCGATCCCGAGCTTCTCAATGCCTTCCTGAAGCTGTTCAACAGGGGAATTCTGGACGACATGCAGACAATCGGCTATCACATGCTGTTCAATCAGGAATAAAAAGAATGGGCCGCCGCGATCAATGCGACAGCCCATTATTCTCTTAACGATTCAGCCTAAAGACTTACATCATGATCTCTCCGTCCTTTGAAACCCTGTTGAACAGGATCAGCGAGATTATGGTGAACACGGAGACAACCGTCGCAAGGGCACATGCCCTTCCGTCTGTGGCGTTCGCAACAGCCTTGTAGACGGCGATGTTCAGCGTCTGAGTCCTGAACGAGTACAGAAGCATTGATGAGGAGAGCTCGGTGATCAGCGTGACCCAGCTCATGATGGCACCGGCGAAGATTCCGTTGAACATCATCGGGATGGTGATCTGCACCAGGGTCTTGAGCTTGCTTGCGCCCAGTGATTCGGCTGCCTCGTCAATTGAGAGCGGTATCTGAGACAGGATGGCCACAGATGACCTGATGGTGTACGGGATTCTCCTGACGCACATGGCTATGACCATTATCGCAGCAGTTCCCACCAGAGGCAGGTACCGGTTGTTGAAGGCCAGGATCATCGAGATACCGACAACGGCACCGGGAATGACGTACGGGACCATTGAGAGGGTATCGATTGTGGCATTCAGGACGTTCCTGCGCCTGACTGTCAGGTAGGAGATCAGGATCGCTATGACAATGATCAGAATCAGGGCCATTCCGCAGATGCGGATTGTGTTCCAGATGGTGTTGCCCATCCTGTTGAACACATGCTGGTAGCTCTGGAGCGAGAAGCCAGGCTGGAAGACCTCTCCGCTTGGGTTTGTCTTGCGGAACGAGAGGTAGACCAGATAGAGCTGCGGGGCAAGGGCAACGGTGACAAGACCGTAGCCGAACAGGTGGATGAAGAAGCTTCCCAGCGGCTTTGCCTTCTTGCGGACCACGTGGCTCATGGCGCTCATGGAGAAGCTGTTCTTCTTGGTGAGGTATCTCTGCACAAGGAAGAATGTCAGCGTGATCAGGATCGCGATGACCGAGATGGCAGCGGCGAAGTTGTGGTTGGTTCCGACCTCACCGACATACTCGTTGTAGATGATGACAGGGAATGTGGTGTAGCCCTCTCCTATCATCAGCGGTGTTCCGAAGTCCGCTATTGCCCTCATGAAGACCATCAGGGTCGCTGCCAGGATAGACGGCATGCAGAGTGGGATGACAACCTTGAAGAAGCGCTTGACTCCGCTGACACCCATGTTGGCAGACGCCTCAAGCAGCGACTTGTCCACATTCTTCATTGCACCTGAGACATACATGAACACAAGAGGGAACAGCTTCAGCGACAGGACCAGGAGTATTCCGTTGAAGCCGTATATGCTCGGGATGGTGACCCCGAACGCCGACTTTATGAACTTGGTGATCACTCCTGCCCTTCCCAGAAGGTTGACCCATGCATAGGCTCCGATGAACGGCGCGGACATGGACGAGAGGATTATCAGCATCTGGAGGAACTTGCGCCCCCTGATCTCATACATGTTGTAGAGGTATGCCAGAGGCACTCCTAGCACAAGCGATATTGCGCATGTGCACAGCGCCACCTTGAAGCTGTTGGTCAGCGTCCTGAAGTAATACGGCTGGCTGAAGAACTTCACGAAATGCTTGAAGGTGAGCTTTCCGGTCTTGTCATCCAGGACTGACTGGCTGACTATCTTCAGCAACGGATAGACCATGAAAAGCAGGTACAGCAGGAGCATTACGATGCTGGCTATGACCCAGAAATCAAATTTAGCTTTCTTCTTCATCTGAGCCTCACTTGACCAATGACTTCTCGCCGTCTTCAGTGAACACGTTGATCTTCTCGGCCTTGACCGTCATTGTGACCTCGGTCCCGTTCTCTATGATGTCATCTATCAGGGACTCCTGTATGATCTCTGCCCTGCTTCCGTCCGGGAACTCAATCACATAGTGTGTGTTCAGGCCGAGGAAGGTGCTGTACAGGACCTTTCCGACCAGGCTTCCGCCTTCTGCGCTTGTGTTGATCACAAGCTCCTCAGGCCTGACGGAGACAACTACCTTCTGGCCGTCCTTGACGTCGGTGAGGTTGGCCATCTTCACGGTGTAGCCGTTCTTGAAGACAATGGCCTTCTCCTTGCCGCTGACCTTCACTGTGGCATCCATCAGGTTCGTGCGTCCGATGAAGGTCGCGACGAACTGGTTGGCCGGCCTCTGGTAAAGGGTTTTGGGGGTTCCGATCTGCTGGATCACACCGAGATTCATGACGGCGATCCTGTCGGAGACCGCCATGGCCTCCTCCTGGTCGTGTGTGACGTAGACCGTAGTGATCCCGAGCCTGTTCTGGATCTCCTTGATTACAGATCTCATCTCGACCCTGAGCTTGGCGTCAAGGTTTGACAGGGGCTCGTCCATAAGAAGGACCTCAGGCTCAATGGCCAGGGCCCTGGCAAGGGCCACTCTCTGCTGCTGGCCGCCTGAGAGCTTCTCAGGAAGACGGTCGGCATACTCGGAGATCTTCATCAGTGCCATGAACTCCTCTGTCTTGGCTTTTATGACATCTTTCGGAAGCTTCTTGTTCTTGAGTCCGAAAGCAACATTCTTTCTTACTGTCAGATGCGGGAAGATGGCATAGTTCTGGAAGACCATTCCTATGTTCCTCTTCGCCGGATCCAGGTCATTGATCAGACGGTCGCCGAAGTAGAAGCTTCCGCCCTCTATTGAGTTGAAACCCGCTATCATCCTGAGCAGAGTCGTCTTGCCGCAGCCCGAGGGTCCGAGAAGGGTGAAGAACTCTCCTGGCTGGATCTCCAGGGACAAACCGGGGATGGCGGTGAAATCGCCATACTTCTTTACTGCATCAGTTATTGTGATCTTGACATCCATTGTAGCAACTCCGCTGATAATTAATTGCGTGGCCCCAAGAGACCTTGGGGCCACAGTGTTGAAAAACCAGTTTGAATCAGTTCTTTCCGTACTTTGCCCAGTACTCGTTCCACTTGTCGCAGATGGCCTGCTTGTTCTTTGCAAGAGCCTCTGTGTCAGCGACCTTGTAGTTGATGGTATCGATGTCAACCATTCTTGCGCTGCCGCCTGTGAGCTTTGTGGTTGTCGCAGGTCTTGCTGCGGCATCGAGGTAGGACTGCTGTCCGGCATCGCTCTGGAGGAAGTCCATGAACAGCTTTGCGTTCTCAAGGTTCTTTGCGCCCTTGATGATGGCTGAAGCGAATCCGACGCTGGTCACGCCCTCTTCCCAGTAGACCATGTGTCCGCCGGTTGTTCCTGCGTCAAGGAGCTTGACGATTGCAGGCTCATATGAGAGACCAACAGCATACTCACCGGCAAGTGTTGACTTTCCGGGAACTGATGATGAGCTGACAACGACAAGACCGTTTGACATGAGCTTTGCGATGTAATCCCAGGCTGCGTCACTGTCCCAGCCGCCGAAGTCTGTCAGCAGGCACTGGAGGTTGTTCCAGGCTGAGGATGATGATGTCGGGTTGGCCATGACAACCTTGCCGTAGAGTTTCGGATCAAGCAGTGATGCCCATCCGGTGACCTTGATTCCGAGCTCTGCCTCAAGTGCATCGTTGACGACCATGACAGGAATCTGGACATCGTGGAATGTCAGCTTTCCAGATGTGTTGTGGTAGCCTTCCTGCATCTTGGCGTCGTTCTTGCTGACATATGTGTCGAAGTACTGGCCATATGCCTCGAGGTCTGCGTACTGCAGTCCGCCGAACATTGCGTCAGCCTGAGGATTTGCGGCCTCTGCCTGGATCCTTGCCTTGCAGTCACCTGCTCCACCATATGTGTAGTAGACGGTGATGTTCGGATAAAGCTCATTGAACTTTGCAATGGCGATGTCATAGTGTGCCTGGCTCACTGTTGTGTAAAGAATGAGCTCTCCGGAACCGCCGGCCTGTGCCTCTGTGGCGGCCTGTGCGAAGATGGCTGTCATTGCAACCAGTGCGATAAGCAGAATACCTAATGCTTTTTTCATATTCTTCTCCTTTTATTCTCCTACACCTCCGTGTAGTTTTATTCCTTTATCATATCCAAGACAGTCCTCCTGTCCGGAATTCCCGCCCTTCCGCCCGGGACAGCACATTTGATGCAGGCGGTGGCGCTGGCGAACCTTATGCAGGTGCCGATGTCCATGCCTGAGACATAGGCGCTCAGGAACGACCCGTGGAACACATCCCCGCATCCGGTAGTGTCCACCACCTTCGGTGCCTTGTAGGCCGGGAAGTCAACGATCTTCCCGTCTATCAGGAACTTACTTCCCTCCTCTCCCAAGGTGCATCCGATCACTTTCTTGTTGCCCCAACGGGACATCTCAAGCAAGCATTCATTATAATTGCTCTTTCCGCCAACCCGCAACGGATATTTGCTGTTCATGATCAGAATGTCAGCCAGCGTGGCAAGAGCCCTGTTCTTCTCATTGTCCTTCTGCATTGAGCATCCGTCCAACGAGACCAGAACACCATATTCCTTTGCAATCCTGGCGGCACTCAGGGCATTTTCATAATGGGTGCCGTCAAGATGCAAAACAGTCGCGTCCTTGATGACCTGTCTCAGATTGTCATCCCACGTGATCGGCGGATTATAGTCCCTCTGAGGGAACTTTGTCCTTGTGCCGGTCTCCGGATTCACCATGACGAACGACTCAAGGCCACAGCAGTCAGGGCGTCTGACCATATAGTCGGTGCACACCCCGTCGGCCTCAAGCAGGCGAACATCCTCATCGGAGATGATGTCGTTGCCGATGTTGCCGATGAATGCGCATCTTGAGCCCAGCCTGGAGGCGGCCACAAGGGCTGTGGCAACCGCACCACCGCCCTGGGTCTGCCTTGAGGTTATGTGGGTTGAGCTGTTCTCCACGGGGAAGTCCTCCACCATACAGATGACGTCCACACAGCAGTATCCTACCCCGACAATCTGAAAACGCTTCATGATCAGGCCTTTCCTATGCTTCCGAAGAGTGTCATCTTCTTGATGCACATGGCCTTTGTGGCCTCAAGTCCGGGAGCCAGGACAGATCTCGGCGTGAAGCCCTTGCTCTCCTTGTCCCTGTTCTCCTCAAAGTACTTCCTCGTGGCCTCTGTGAATGCAATCTGGCACTCAGTGTTGACGTTGATCTTGGCCACTCCTCTCTTAATCGCTTCCCTGATCTGATCCTCCGGGATCATCGAGCCGCCGTGAAGGACAAGCGGCAGGTCCCCGATCTGGGCCTTGATGGCAGACAGCACATCAAAATGAAGGCCTTCCCAGTCCGCAGGGTATTTCCCGTGTATGTTTCCTATTCCCGCGGCGAGGAAATCAATCCCGAGGTCCGCGATCATCCTGCACTGCTTAGGATCGGCGCACTCTCCTCTTGAGATGCGTCCGTCCTCCTCTCCGCCAATTCCTCCGACCTCGGCCTCTACGCTGATGCCCTTGGCATGTGCCAGCCTCACGACCTCCTTGGTCTTCTCGATGTTCTCCTCAATCGGAAGAGACGAGCCGTCGAACATGACGGATGAGAATCCGTTCTCTATGGCATCCAGTGCCTCAGAGTATTTGCCGTGGTCCACATGAAGTGCCACAGGAACCGTTATGTCCAGATAGTTGATGAAGTCCTGCACCATGTCCGTGATCGTGCGGTAGCCTCCCATGTACTTTGCCGTTCCGCCTGAGACTCCCAGAATGATCGGGGACTTTGTCTCCTGAGCGGCAAGAAGGAAAGCCCTCACGCTTTCCATATTGTTAAGATTGAAATGTCCTACAGCATAATGACCCCTGACGGCGTCAACCAGCATTTCCTTTGCTGAAACAAGCTTCATGCTATATTCCTCCTGACTAAACTTTACAACGTGAAATACCAGTTGTAAAGAAATATTTTTCATTTTTCTGATAGCTTTTTTCATAATTTTGCAAACAAATTCATATTTTTGCAAAAAAATGTTAATTTCTCCTGTACAACCGCCTCTTTCCGCTGTAGAATTCAGGCATGGCACAAAGATCACTGATCCAGGAAAGACGCAACCGCATCATCAGGTACATCAATGAGAACCGCAAGGCGGACATCCGCCAGCTTGCCGAGCTGCTCGGCGAGAGCGAGATCACCATCAGGCGTGATCTGATTGAGCTTGAGAAGGCCAAGAAGCTCATCAGGGTCCACGGCGGCGCGATCCTCAACGAGCAGAAGAAATCCGTCTGGCAGACATCGTCCATCTACAACCGCCTTGAGAGAAACCGTGAGGACAAGGAGCGCATCGCCCGCATGGCCGCCACCCTGATCCACAACGATGAGAGCCTCTTCATTGACGGAGGCAGCTCCAACCAGATCCTCGCGCCGCTGATCAGGGACCTGAAGAACATGCTCTTTGTCACGAACTCACCCGACATCGCGGACATCCTGCTGGAGAACGAGGAGAACAGAATCATCCAGATCGGCGGCGAGATGACCAGGGACACTCACCTGACCATCGGCCCAGACGCCGAGGACAACATCCGCAAGTACTATGTGGACAAGTGCGTCACAAGCGTCTCAGGCATCGAGCCGGATGAGGGCTGTTACGCCGCCATCCCCAGCGAGGCAAGCATGAAGCGCGCCCTCGTGGCCCATGCGAGGGAGACGATCCTGCTTGTGGACCACACCAAGTTCAACCGGAAGGCGTTCTGCCTGGCATTCGACCTCTCCCGTGTCAGCACCATCGTGACCGACTCCCAGACCCCCAAGGACGAGGTCGAGAGGCTCAGGAGCAAAGGCATCAGCGTCCACGTGGTCTGATAGAAGGCCCTCTGCCCCTCCCTGGGCCCTCTGGCCCCTGCCATCTCTCCGCCACGATATACTTTTTTCTTGTTTTTTAGGCAAAAAAGTATATCGGATTTACTTTTTAATGCAAAAATAGAGAAAAAAGTATATCCTACATACATGAACAAAACCGAAATCATTAGAATCCTTGAGGAGACAGCCGGCAATCTCGGGAAAATCATTGAATCCTCCCGCCCGGAAACAAGTGGAAGCCTCAACCTTAAGATAGTGAAAGGAAGACCGTTGTTTTTCTGCCGGACAGAGGAAGGCAAACAGAAGTACGTCAAAATGTCAGATGACGAGCAGATAAAGAGGCTCTCCTACAACTACTACGCCAAGAAGCTCAAGGCTGCAGCCGTCAAGGAGAAGAAGCAGATTGACAACTGCCTGGACATCCTCTCAAAGGATCCGGAGAAATCTGACGTGGACAAGGTCACACAGAGGATCCCGGAGGCCATAAAGGATAACCTGTCATATTCGGAGCTCACAAACGAGGGCTACGCCAGAAGTTGGCAGGAAGGCAACAAGGTGGTCAAGAAGAGACGGATCCACGACAAGGATGACTATCATAGGTTCAAGACCCTCAGAGGTGATTATGTCGGCTCCAAGAGCGAGGTCATAATCGCCGACAGGCTGTACGTGAAGGGAATCCCCTACCATTACGAGATTGCATTCACCCCTGAGGCGGAGATTGATGTCTCCAGGCCCGTCTATGATCAGTCCGGATTCATAGCAGGCTATGAGGTGATCGGTTTCAGCCCGTTCGACCAGGACACGCTGCATCCTGACTTCTATGTTTTGAACAAAAGGACAAGGAAGGCCTATTTCTGGGAGCATCTGGGCAAGATGGATGACCCGTCGTACTGCCTGAAGAACTTCAACAGGTTCATGAGGATCCTTGATGCGGGATATATCATCGGAGAGGATCTCATTGTCACCCACGAGGATTCCAAGCACCCGTTGATGACTGAGAGCATAGATGCGATAATTGAAAAGTATCTGATGTAGGAGAACAAACATGGCATATACTGAGTACTTCACACCCACACATGTGTATTTCGGAAAAGAGACAGAGAGACTCGCAGGAAAAGTCCTCAGGGAGAACGGGGCAAAGAAGGTCCTCCTCCACTACGGCTCATCCTCCGCGGAGAAAAGCGGCCTGCTTGGAGTCATCAGAACATCCCTCAAAGAGAGCGGAATTGATTACGTTGAGCTCGGAGGCGTGAAGCCCAATCCAAGGCTCACGCTCGCACGCAAGGGAATTGAGATCTGCAGGAGCCAGAAGGTGGACTTCATCCTCGCCGTGGGCGGAGGCTCGGTGCTGGACAGTGCCAAGTGCATCGCCTATGGGACCCCTTATGATGGGGATGTCTGGGATTTCTACTGCGGCAAGAAGGTCCCTGAGAAGCGCATGCCGATGGGCTGCGTGCTCACCCTCTCGGCAACAGGAAGCGAGATGAGCAACTCCAGCGTCATCACCAATGACGAGGTCACACCGAACGACAAGTTCGGCTGCAACACAAACCTTGGCCGTCCGGTGTTCGCGCTGATGAATCCGGAGCTGACATACTCTGTGTCAAAGTATCAGACAGGAAGCGGCAGCACGGACATCATGATGCACACCATCGAGAGATTCTTCCACAACGGACCGGAGCTTGAGATGACAGACCAGATAGCCGCCTCCCTTCTCAGGACCGTGATCACGAACACAAAGAAGGCGCTCAAGGACCCGTCAGACTATGACGCCAGAGCAAACCTCATGTGGGCTGGTTCCCTCTCCCACAACGGGCTCACACATATGGGATATGTGTCAAACGGAGACTGGGCATGCCACCGCCTGGAGCACGAGCTCTCAGCAATCTATGATGTGGCTCACGGCGCGGGGCTGTCCGCGATCTGGAGCTCCTGGGCAAGATATGTGAAGCACACGGACCCGTCACGCTTCGCAAAGCTGGGCAGGCTTGTATTCGGTATTGAGGACAATGATCCGGATTCCGCTGCAGAGAAGACCATCCAGGCCTTTGAGAGGACCTTCACCGATTTCGGCATGCCGGTCAGGATCAGCGGCCTTGGAATTGACGCGACTGACGATGTCTGCCGCATGCTTGCGGAGAAGGCATCGCTCAAGGGAGCAAAGACCCTGGGCAATTTCCAGGTCCTTCAGACAGAGGACATGTACAGGATCTTCAAGGCTGCAAGGTAAGCTGAACGGAAAACAACCAGACAGCCGGAAGTGAAACAAAAAGGGCTGCAAGTCCGAGCAGTGTCGGGAAAGCGGCCATTGCCGCGGAGACACTGACGTCTGTCGAGATGGCGAACGGGCCGGCGATATTCGTGAAATTCGCAAACATGGAGTTCAAGCAGCTCTTAAGCATTGCCCAGGCGAAGCAGAAATACAGCAAGACTGTAGCAGACAGGAACTGAAGATCTTACAGACTCCCCTGCTTGAGCGCAATCTTGTCCTCGGTCATCCTGGAATCAGCCAGCTTTATGGCATCGAACACATTGACGCCGGAGCCGCACATCGCGTAACCGAACGCACACACGTATGAGGTGTGCTCCAGGTTCTCACGCATGGCTGCTATCATGGTCTTGATCTCCGGCTCGCGGAGCTTGCGGCAGAGGACCATGAACTCGTCTCCTCCCACGCGGTAGACCGTGCTGCGTGCAGGACAGTGGTGCTTCAGGACCCCGGCCACCACCATGAGGGCCATATCCCCGTATTCATGCCCAAGGTTGTCATTGAGGCTCTGGAGCCCGTTCATGTCCGCGGAGATGACTCCGGTGATGATGTTCGTGTCAATCTTGAGGTCCTGATAGTAGCTCTGCCTGTTTGGAAGCTGCGTCAGCGGGTCCATCTTGGCCATGTGGATGTACACCAGCACGTAATAAAGCAGAATCGATGCCGTGAATATCTCGCTGTAATCCTTTTCGACCTCAAAGAAGAGGTAAAGCAGGACTCCGACTAAGGCACCGATGATTATGTAGCGTGATATCTTGCGGTTCATCCTGGAGTAGCTGCGGAAGAACCTGATGTTCTGGACTACGAATACCAGGACGTAGAATCCGAAGACAAAATACGGGAGCTTGGGGAATAAGCCTCCCTGATAATGGTTGCCCTGGGTATACCAGCAGACCAGACGGGTCCATTGTGATGAGTAGTAGATCGGGATGCTCACCAGCCACGGTATTGTCAGCACAAGGCTGCGCCTGGAGAAATTGTCAGTCTCCGTGAGCAGGATCAGCAGCATGAGTATCAGCGGATACATCGTGTAGAGCGTGGCTGTGAAGAACGGACGGAAATAGCTGAGATGGGTCAAGGTCTGGGTCCACCTCTCCAGCTTGTAGATCACTGACTCCAGAAGCAGGAGCACGACGATTGAGATTGTCAGCCTTTTCATCCTGCTGGACAGCAGGGTGCTGATCCCGAGGATCGCGAACAATCCGATCAGCTCATAAAGCATGACATAATTGTCAATGAAGTACTCAAGTAATCCCATGTGTAGCATTATTACATCTAAATATGGTTTTTCATACTGATTTTTTGTTCATTTTTTTCCCTCAGACCTCTTTTTTTGGTATATGCTATAATCTCACTGGAGGATGAACATGAGAGAGGTCTTTGATTTCCTGAAGAAAGCAGGAGTTTTCTTTATCGCTACAGAGGAGGGCGACCAGCCCAGAGTACGCCCGTTCGGGGCAGTTGATCTGTTTGAGGACAGGATTTACCTGCAGACAGGAAGAGACAAGGCTTTCTCCAGACAGATAGCGGTGAACCCCAAGGTGGAGCTCTGCGCCTGCATGGACGGCAGATGGCTCAGGGTGAACGGCAAGCTGGTTGAGGATGACAGGAGAGAGGCCAAGAAGCACATGCTGGACAGCTATCCCCAGCTCAGGAGAAAGTACAGCGAGGATGACGGGAACACGCTTGTCCTCTACTTCAAGGACGCGGAGGCGACCTTCAGCTCATTCACCGAGGCACCCAGAACCGTCAGATTCTGATTCCTGAATCTCAGAAACCGA
This sequence comes from uncultured Spirochaetales bacterium, assembly GCA_902781545.1. GTDB lineage: Bacteria > Spirochaetota > Spirochaetia > Sphaerochaetales > Sphaerochaetaceae > UBA9732. The sequence goes on from CACZJR010000013.1 coordinate 22,991, forward strand.
GAACAAACCCGTAAACCAATATCCCCGAAACGGCTGAGATGCCGATAAGCCCAATGGGTGATATTCCCTTTTTGAATAGTTTCCGTGAGCCGAAATAGACCGCGGCAAGAGCAGCTGTCATGATGATTGCGGTAATGTCCACGGAAATGTTTCTAAGATCTCCCAGACACGGCCTGATCATCATGAATGTTCCCGTGGCCATGATTATCCCTATGACACAGCTCTTCATCCCTCCCAGGGCCGCCTGGACATATGGGTTCTTCAGGACCTTCTTGAGCAGCATCATCACAAGGAGTATCGAGATGAATGACGGCAGCACCACAGCCAGCGTGGCTATGGCAGCACCCAGCACACCTCCCTGCGAGCTTCCGACATAGGTGGCAAGGTTTATCATTATGGGGCCGGGCGTGCTCTCGCTGACACCTATCATGTAGGTGATCATCTGGTCGCTCATCCACCCGTAGGACAGGACGATGTCCCTTATCAGCGAGATTGCCCCGTATGCGCCGCCGAAAGCGAAAAGTCCCACTTTCAGGAATCCGACAAGGAGGTCAAGGTAGATCATCTGTCCCCGCCCTCCCCGTCAGCCGGTTTTGCCCTCATTGTCCTTGTGACATAGACAGAGAGGCTTATCAGGGCCGCTACCAGCATCAGCATGATGGACGAGACATGCAGCGCGAAGATGTCAATCAGAAGCATCGAGACTGCGGCGCACACCATGATGGCAAGAGGCAGCGGTCTCTTCCTCATCTTCCTGATCATCTTGATTCCCGCATCCAGGATCAGAATCCCGACGGCGAGCCTGATCCCCATGAAGGCATGAGCTATCCATGTTATCTCCATGAAGTTGTCCAGGAAGTAGGATATCAGCAGGATTATCACAAAGGACGGCAGTATCATGCCCAATGTAGCCACAACGGCACCTGCCATCCCCTTTTGCCTGTATCCCACATATGTGGCGCAGTTGATCGCGATAGGCCCGGGGGTAGATTCGGCCACGACGGTGACATTCATCATCTCGTCATGGGTTATCCACTGCTTGACCTCCACGCATGTGTGCTGGATCAGAGAGACAAGGGCGTAGCCACCGCCGAACGTGAAGAGCCCTATCTTGGCGAATGTCAGGAAAAGGTCAAGAAGGATGCCCACTGTCAGCTGCAATGGCAGTCGTGGTCCTGGCAATGGCCATGACCGCAGTCATCACCCTCATGATGGTGATCATGACAGTCGCATCTTGCATCAGGATCATAAGAGAGCCTGCCCTCTGCGAATGCCTTCGCGGCCTCGTCCGCGGATCCCTGGACGCCGCCGTAGAGCTTTATCCCGGCCTCCACAAGGGCTATCTGGGCGCCCATTCCTATTCCGCCGCAGATAAGGACATCTGCCTTGACCGCACTCAGGAATCCGGCTAGCGCGCCATGTCCGCTTCCGTTGGTGTCGACTATCTGCTCGTTGACTATCTTACCGTCCTGGATGTCGTAGACCTTGAACTGCTCGGTGTGTCCGAAATGCTGGAAGATCTCCCCATTGTCATATGTGACTGCTACTCTCATGCATGAACTCCTTTTCTCAATGATTTTTTGTGTTATCTCCACCGGCCCGTACTCGCAGCATCCGCCTGTGATCAGCAATCTCTTCCCGTTTACAAGCGCATCAGCGATCTTCCTTCTTGCACTGTCATAGATCGCCGTGACGGTTGTGCGTGAGATGTTCATCCTGACCGCACAGCTCTCCTGCGTGAGATTCTCCCCATCAAGGAGCCTGAGGGTCTCGTACTCATCCAGCGTCAGCAGCACGGAAGCTGTAGCCTCCGCGTCATCGGGTGAGAAACTGCGGTATTCGGGTAGCCGCTCAATCCTGCGACATCTTGTGGGCCTTGGCATGATTGCTCCAAATTGACATATGTCAGATACTATTATTCATCTGAAACTGACATATGTCAACAATCATTGCTCAGGATTTTTCTTCAAGCCCGTACTCTATTGAGCGCAGGAATGCCTTGGTGCGCTCCTCTCTGGGATTTGCGAAGAACTCCTTGGAGGGACCGGACTCCACTATGTGGCCGTCCTCCAGGAAAAGGACCTTGTTTGAGACATTTCTGGCAAAGCTCATCTCGTGGGTCACGACAAGCATGGTCATGCCCTCCTCCGCAAGCTGGCGCATGACATTCAGGACCTCTCCTATCAGCTCGGGGTCCAGGGCACTGGTAGGCTCGTCAAAGAAGATGATCTCGGGCTTTGAGGCAAGGGCTCGTGCAATTGCCACGCGTTGCTGCTGGCCGCCTGAGAGCTGGGACGGATAGCTGGAGAGCTTGTCAGCCATCCCGACTTTCTCAAGCATGCGGGTGGCTATCTCCACGGCGTCCTTCCTCTTCATGCCGGCACCGGCGGTAAGTCCCAGGGTGACATTGTCCAGAACGGTCTTGTTCAGGAAGAGGTTGTAGCTCTGGAACACAAACGCGGTCTTCTTCCTCAGCTCCGCGATCTCTGCCTTTGTGGCCTTGCTCAGGTCTATTCTTTTGCCGTCAAAGACCATTGTGCCCGAGTCAGCCTTCTCAAGGAAGTTCAGGCAACGGAGCATGGTTGTCTTGCCTGAGCCGCTGGGGCCCAGAATGGCCACGACATCGCTCTTCTCCACATCAAAGCTTATGCCGTCAAGGACCTTGAGGCTGTCGAACTGCTTCCTGATATCACGTATCTCAAGCATCATGAGCTCTTACCTCCGTAACTGGAAAGCCTCTTCTCTCCCCTGCGCTGGAGGAATGTCAGGAATGTGCAGAAGATCAGGTAGATCAGCGCCACCTCGAGGTAGAGGCCCAGTGACTCGTAGACACGGCCGTTGATGACCTGTGCCTGGCGGAACATCTCCATGACGGAGATAGTGGCGGCCATTGAGGTCTCCTTGAGCATTGAGATCATTGAGTTGCCCAGCGCCGGGAATGCGGTTCGGAATGCCTGCGGGAGCGCCACATGCCACATGATCTTCGGGAAAGTCAGGCCAACGCAGTAGCCGGCCTCGATCTGGCCGCGGGAGACGCTCTCAAGGGCTCCGCGGATCGTCTCCGACATGTAGGCGCCCTCATTGAAGCCCAGCACCAGCATGGCGGCGATGAACGCCGGAAGCTTTATGCCGATGCTCGGGAGCCCGAAGAACACTATGTACAGCTGCACCAGAAGCGGTGTCCCGCGTGTGATCCAGATGTAGAACCTGCAGATCTGCTGGAGCCCGCGCACCTTGGCATACTGGATCAGCGCCACCAGAAGCGCCACAGCAAGGGCGATTGAGAAGCTGAATATGGTGAGCGGGACGGTGACCTTTATCCCGTAGCCGATGAGCTTCGGGAACGAGTCGATAAGAATGGACCAGAGTCTGCTGTTCACGGTCTTTCAGTTGGCCTTTGTGAGGTCTGTGCCGAAATACTTCACTGAGAGAGCGGAGAGTGTTCCGTCCTGGCGTGCCTGCTTGAGGAAGCCGTTGATGGCCTCAAGGAGGGATGCTGTCTGCTCACCCTTGCGGATCGGATAGCACACGGGCTCTCCTGCAACGGTCTGGACGATCTTGATCTTCGCATCCGGATGCTCCTCGAGATAGCTGTCCACGGAGCCCTTGGCGTTGATTGTGGCATCGACCCTGCCCTGCTCGATCATCATCATTGTCTCGCCCAGGGTGTCAACATAATCGACTGTTGCGCCGTAGCTCTCTGCAAGCTGGGCATATGTCGAGTTCGGTGAGTTGCTGGTCTTTTTACCCTTGAGGTCAGTAAGGGTATGGACCGATGTGTTGTCGCTGCGGACAACAAGAACGGCCTCTGTGTAGAGATACGGGTCTGAGAATGAGAATTTCTCTGCTCTCTCTGCGGTATAGCCTACTCCGTTGCATGCAACGTCGAACACGCCTTGCTCCACTCCGACAAGAATCGACTCCCACGGGACCTCGTGGAACTCAGGCTGTACTCCGAGGCTCTTTGCCATGAGTGTTCCGAGCTCCACATCAAAGCCTGTGAGCTTGTCGCTTGCGTCATGGTATGTCCATGGCGTCCAGTTGCCCTCGGTGGCTATGACAAGTGTTCCCCTCTGCTTTATGGTCTGGAGGCTGTCCTCCTTTGAGCCGCCGGCGAATACGGGAGCAATAAGCATACATAACAGTAAAAATACAAATACTTTTCTCATAAAATTATTTCCCATCAGATTCGAATATAGCTGTAAATATTGTTTTTGACAATTGACGGGCGGGGTCGTGTAACGGAAAATATAATCGGAGTCAAGTCATGAGTTTTACGTCATCAATCATTATCATCATCTCTGTCATCATCATCTACTATGTGCTGATCAAGTTCTTCACCATCCTTTTCAGGATAACAGGGCTTCCGGAGGAGAAGGCGGGGTTCCAGTCGGTCTCCCTTCTGACCAACGCAGGATACACCACGGGTGAGTCGGAGATTGTGGTGAGCGAGAAGACCAGAAGGCGAATCGCCACTGCGGCAATGCTGACCGGATACTTCTTCTCAGTGGTCATCGTATCTCTCTTCATCAACCTTTTCCTGAACATTGACTTCACCAAGCTGGACACCCAGCTGATTCTTCTGTTCACGACATTCGGCGGCATGGTGGCGTTCTTCCTCTTCTTGCGCATACCCGTGGTGCGCAGGTCACTGAACAAGACAATCGACGGAATCACGGTAAGGGCCTTCAAGAGAGCAGCACGTGAGAACTACATATCCGTCCTGGACACATACGGGGACGATGCCGTTGTGAACATATTCCTCTACAAGGTTCCCGAGTTCCTGGAGGGAAAACGCATAGCGGACACGGACATGAGGAAGAAATACAACGTGAACATCCTCATGTACACCAGAAACGGACATAACCACTATGTGGTGGCTGACACCATGTTCTCCGCAAAGGACACATTGATCGCATTCGGCCCCCTTGCATCCATCAGGGATGCTTTCCTGCTCAAGGAGCATGGCACCAGACAGGCAAGCAGGATCATCGACAGCAACGCAAACGTGATAACGATCATGTCGAACTTCGGTTATCAGGTCCTTGCGGACATCATGCTGCACAGGGTTCCGCCCATGCTGGCAGACAAGAGCCTACTTGAGAGCAAGATCAAGGACTACTTCTCAATCAACATCATGATGGTCTCCAGGAAGGACAAGCCGCTTAACCTCACGAAGGACACCGTCATTGAGAAAGGTGACAGGGTCATTGCATTCGGACCCTATGAGGGCATACATACTGTATTCGGAGAGAGCCCGTCTTAATGGATTGCATTAAGTTTGGCTTTATGTAGGTTCCGAAACCCGCTATACTGAACCTGTGGAAGACAAATACGCGCCTCCGTTCGAAATGACAGAAGAAATAGCGAACCTCACTGTAGAAATCTGCACGCTTGTCAAGCAGTTCAAGGTCACATCAAGTCTGTCAAAAAACCCGCTGCTCCGAAAAAACAACAGGATCAAGACCATATACTCCTCACTGGCAATCGAACACAACTCTCTTTCCGAAGACCAGGTAACTGCCGTAATTGAAGGCAAACATGTAATTGCCCCACATAAAGACATAACAGAAGTCCAAAATGCCTATCAGGCATACGATATGCTTGAGAGCATTGATCCGTTCAGCGTTGAAGACCTTCTTTCAATCCATGGCCTGATGATGAAGGACCTGGTTGCTGATGCAGGTCATTTCAGATCGAAAGGCGTAGGAATATACAAAGGTTCGGAGCTCATTCATATGGGAACCAGACCCGAATTCGTGGAATACTACATCAAGAAGCTCCTTGATTGGACAAAAAGATCAAAGCTCCATCCGTTGATCAAAGCAGGCGCATTCCATTATGAGTTCGAATATATTCATCCTTTTTCCGACGGAAACGGAAGAACCGGAAGGTTCTGGCATACTTTGATACTATCCAGATGGGAGCCTCTGTTCGCATGGATTCCCATTGAGAATCTGATTCACAAGAGACAGGCTGAGTACTACAAGGCTATTTCTGACTCCAACAAGGAAGGGAAGTCCACGATATTCATTCTCTTTATGCTGGGAGTCATCAAAGAAGTTCTTGAAGAAAATGTCGGAATAAATGTCGGAATAAATGTCGGAATAAAGAACCTGGTGATTAATCAGATAAAAGACAAGCCTCATGTCAGTGCAAAAGAGATTGCTCTCAATTTGGGTTATTCACAGAGACAGGTTGAACGTACCATAGCCGCACTGAAGAGAGACGGCCATCTGATCCGCATGGGATCAAACAAGAACGGATATTGGGAAATAAAGGAGGACTGACAGCTTGTATCTGACAAAGCGCGTCGGGGCACCTGAAACTATAAGTAATAGGTGTCCCGTCTGATTGCAGCTGTCAGAGCCCGTCTTAATGGATCTTCCAGACAGGCTCCTCGGCAAGGGCGGCGAAGAAATTCTTCAGGATGCTCTCCTGATACTCACCCTTGAATGTTCCGTTCTTGAACTTCTCAGCTGAGACTTCCCTGACATTGAGCCAGCTGCTACGCTCGTCTCCTGCTACAATCGGGTTAAACAGCACTCCGTTGTCCTGCGCGGCCTTATAGTCACTTGGAGCATCGCCTATCTTCAGCACATGATCCGGCGCATAGCCGTGGCTCATGGCCTTCCTGATGCACTGGCTCTTCGTGCCGAGCTCCTGACCGGCGATTGCGGTCATCAGAGGGGCAATGCCCACTGCGGTGAGCTCACGCACAAGGGCATCATGAGGGGTTGCGGAAACAACCACAACATCTGCGAACTCCTTGAGCTTCAGGATTGCCTCCTTCACTCCGGGGAAAGGCAGAATTCCACGGACGATATGGGCGATGTTGGCGTCGACTTCCCTGGACCACTGTGCGGCCTGCAGGAGAAGAGGATCACAGTCCGGATGTGCCTTGGCATACTCGTCAATGGCAACTGCGCTGAGACTCGGAGTCTCCTCTATCCACTTCTTCAGCGGAGAAAGGTCGGGAAGCACATAGCCGCGCTCCTTGAGCTCCGGCCTTGCGTAAGAGAGCTCAAGGGTCCTGACAACAGCCGGAAAGCGGTTCCAGCCGCGTGAGCGCGAGTACAGGTTGACCCACTCATGGACCTCACGGACATACTTGGATGCTCCCTGGAGGTTCCAAACGTTCACTACTGCCGGGCAGAAGCACTCCTTGTGCTTGAGCTCCATGTTGTCCAGAAGACATCCGTCACTGTCAATGCAGACCAGATAGTCCTTGGTCCTCTTCATCTCAGTCAAAACATCGCCCATATTGCAACCTCCTGCTCAGATTCTTGTGTCAATAAACCCGCAGAAGGCATCGACAGGGCTCTTTCCCTTGAACTCACTCTTGCCCATCATCTTGTCGATCAGGGCATTCAGGGTGAACTCATGGGAGTCATAGCAGTTGATGAAGTTCTTCACCTGAGGCACATCCGCCAGGTGGAACGGGCAGTTGAAGCTGACGAACACAACAGGCAGCTCATCGACATACCAGGGGTTGTCCCAGCCGCCCTTTGAGATTGCCCACTCGAGCCTCTGGTTGGTCTTCATGGTTCCCGGTACGTTTGCGAAGCACAGGACCATGTCGTAGTTGTCTGTCAGGTCACTGACTTTCTGCTTCATGCCGTACAGGCCTTTGTTGCCCTTTCCGCCCTTCTTGAGGGACTCAAGGACGCCAGGTCCCTGCTCCTTGACTATCTGCATGATCTTTGCAATCGGATCGACATAGATCGTGACCTCAAAGCCTCTCTCCTCAAGCTTTGCCTTGAGGTCATTGGTGAGCTTGGATCCGTCAAGTGCCATGCCTGCTGCGGCCAGGAACTGGTTCGGATGAGGTCCGACACTGACAAGGAGTATCCTCTTCTGCTTCTCCGGTGAGATCGGGAAGAGCTTCTCGGTGCTCTTGACCAGCGTGATTCCCTTGTCCGCAATCTCCTTTGCGAAAAGCTTGTTCTCCTCTGCTCCGATCTTGCAGAGATCCTCTTTCTTCGGGAACTTGTCCATGCTCCAGTTGTCAAGTCCGACATGAGCCTTGAGGGCAAGGATCCTGTGAAGTGCCTCGTCTACGCGCTCCTCCGTGAGTCTGCCGTCAAGGAAGGCGCTCTTCATGTACTCGAAATCCTCATCGATGTCATTAAAGAACAGAAGCATGTCAATTCCGGCCATGATTGCACCCGGAACAATGTCGCTTCTCTTTCCTGCTCCGGTAAGGCCCACCATGTGTGAGGCATCGGAGACAACGGTTCCGTTGAATCCCAGCTTGCCCCTGAGGAGGTCCGTCAGGATCTCATGGCTGATTGTGGCAGGCTTGAGGTCCTTGTCCTCAAGGTCCTTGCCTGTGTTCTTCTTGTAGAAGTATCTCTGGTATGCAGGCATCATGATGTGGCCGGGCATGATGCTCTGGACGCCCTCGTCGAACATCTCCCTGTAGACCTTGCCGTAGGTGGCGTCCCACTCCTCCATGCTGAGGTTGTTCACCGAGAGACAGATGTGGGGGTCTCTCTCATCGGAGCCGTCACCAGGGAAGTGCTTGATGGCACATGCCACGTTGTTCTCCTGCATGCCCTTGAAATAGGCCTTTGACATCTTGATGATGGTGTCCGGATCGTTAGACCAGCCTCTGGTAGCTATTCCGGGATGGTGCCAGTCCTTCACCAGGTCCACTATCGGAGCGAATGCCCAGTTGGAGCCTGTGGCGCGGGTTTCCAGCCCTGCGATCCTTCCAAGCTGGTAGGCATACTCCGGATTGTCTGTCGCTGCGATCTTCATCTCGGAGCCCACGAATGTTCCGTCCTTGGCCGCACCGTTACCACCCATCTCGACGTTGACTGCCGAGAGTACGGGAATCTTGCTGAAGGTCTGGAAGTTGTGGTTCATCTCCCACATCTTCTCCTTCTCAAGGGGATTGAATCTGATGCCGCCCATGTGCATGTGCTCAACCTCTCCCTTCACATCATCAGCCTCATAGCTGCCGGTAAGATGAACAAAGAGCTGTCCGATCTTCTCATCGACTGTCATGTTCTTGATTGTGTTCTCCACCCACTCTATCTGGGAATCGTTAAGGTAATAAGGTTTGGCTTTAAGATCAACCATGATTCAACCTCCGTAATACTGTTTTTGATGAATTGACATCAGTTATAATACTAACCGTTTACAATCCATTGACTTTTAAAATATTGACCTTTATTTCAAGATATTCATTTACTTTTCAATGATTCGGAACAATCACAGTACTGTTTCTATATGAGATTTCTGACAATAAGCACCTCAACAACGGTGAGCACTCCGGCCACCACTATCGACAGGGAGCTCACAGCACCTTCAACCGGCCCCATCTCCAGGGCCTTGGCGGTGCCAATGGCATGGCTGCTGGTTCCTATGGCCACCCCTCTGGCAACAGGATCCGTTATCCTAAGGGTCCTGAGTATGAAAGGACTGGCCACGTTTCCGACAATGCCGGACAGGATTATGAGCACAGCAGTTATGGAGCCGTATCCTCCGTTTGCCTCCGAGAGCCCCATCCCTATTGCAGTGGTGATTGACTTCGGAAGAAGGGTCACGTATTCGGCATGACCAAGGCCGAACAGCATGGCAAGGCTCAGGACGCAAAGGAATGATGTCACAACACCTGAGAGGATTCCGACAAGGATCGCAAGCCTGTTGCTCTTGAGCACACTGAGCTGCTCATAAAGCGGAATGGCAAGGCAGATTGTCGCCGGAGTAAGAAGCCAGCTGAGAAAAGATGCCCCGGCCCTGTACTGTGAGTACTCAGTGCCGGTCAAAAGAAGGAACACCGATGTCAGTATGACGGACACCAGGATGGGATTGAAGATCGCGACCTTCAGCCTCTTTCGCAGCAAATCCCCCAGGATATATGATGCAAGGGAGATTACAATGGCCCAATATGCAGATGATGATAGAAATTCAAGACTCATTTTGCCCTTTTACGCCTCTTTTCATACGTCCCAGAGCTTGAGCTGTAAACCCGGAGACTGCCATCACGATGACTGTTGGGACCAGAACCACAGTCAGATAGAGCCAGATTGAGCCTGATACCACATCCCAGCAGTCGATTATCCCCACCGTGGCAGGCACGAACATAATGCCCATGATGCCTACAAGGAACTTTCCCACCTCCCTCACACTCTCAAGCTTCAGCACCCCGGTGCAAAGCAACGTGAACATGATGACCATGCCGTAGATGGAGGCAGGGATTCCCAACGGTATGTAGTGGCTGAGGACCTCGCCCGCAAGTGAGATTGATAGGATTATCAGGAGCTGCTTCAGGAACCTCATGTCAGTACCTGTAGGTGCTCCTGGCAACAACGAGCTCCTCGTCGGTCGGAATCACCTTGACGATGACCTTGGAGTCGTCTGCGGAGATGACAGTCGCATCTTCCCGGTTTCTCCTCTCGTCAAGCCTCACACCTATCGGGGCAAGCTTATCGCAAACCGCCTTGCGGACATATGATGAATGCTCACCGATTCCTGCAGTGAAGACAAGGTAGTCCAGACCGCCGAGATCAAGGAAGAACGAGCCGATGTAATGGACAATCCCGTTGACATAGACATCAAGGGCGAGCTGTGATCTCCTGTCTCCCTTCGCAGCCGCATCCTCGACATATCTGAGGTCCCCGCTGACTCCCGAGAGCCCCTTCATTCCGCCGTTCTTCTGCAGCCCGTCAAGGATCTGGTCCCTTGTGAGACCCTCCTGCTCAAGGTAATAGACCATGGTGCCGTCCATGTCGCCCACCCTGTTGGCATGGACGGTACCGGTCTCAAGTGACATTCCGAAGCTCGTGTCAACGCTTTTCCCGTCAAGGATGGCGCAGACTGAGCCGCTCCCGCCAAGATGGCAGGAGATTGCCTTATAGCTTTTTCTCTCCTCCGAGAGACATTGTGCTATGTAGCCGTGCGATGCCCCGTGGAAGCCCAGACGCTGAAGGCCGTATCTCTCATACCATTCATAGGGCACCCCGTAGAGCTTTCTCTCTATCGGGATATCCTTGTGGAAGGCTGTCTCAAAGACACCTATCATCCTCACATCAGGAAGGACCGACTTCATGGCCTCTATTGACTGCAGATATGCCCTGCTGTGCACCGGAGCCAGCACGTACCAGTCCCTCATCCCCTGAAGGACATCCTCAGTAAGCTCTGAGACCCCGAAGCATGTGCGTGAGATCACCGTCTTGTAACCGACGCGTGATATCTCAGCGACTGACTTCAGGACGCCCTTCTCCCTATCTGTGAGATAGTCGAGGAACATCCTGATTCCGGCCTTGTAGTCAGGGACACATGCCTTCTCAAGCGTTGTTGAGAAGCCTGAGATCTTATTCGAATACTTGAATATGGCATCATCGGCTGAGCCGACACGCTCCACACCGCCCTGGGCGAGCACATTCTCTGAAGGCATGTCATAGACCTTGAACTTCAGTGATGTGCTTCCGGCATTGCAGACCATGACCTTCATTGCGTCCATCAGTTCAGGCCTCCCATGATCTTCAGAAGCTCCTGCATCTGCCTGTCACCTCCTGCAGGCGGGACCCAGTCGACCTGGACCGTCTTGTAGCCCTGGTTCTCAATTGCCGTCGCGAACGCAGGGGACCCGACACTCACAACCACCAGTTCCGAATTGAAGAGCTTGATTATCTTGTCTGTGTTCATCTGATTCTCTCCCCCTGAAGCTTGATTATCCTGGCGGCAAGGACGGAGGCAGTGTTGTTTGTCTTGCAGACAATCACACCCGCCCTTCTCAGCTTGCCTATCTGGGCGTCCTTATCCTGGATGTCGGCGGTTGTGCCCAGCACGCTTGCGATGAAGACCAGCTTCCTTCCCTGCTTCTGTGCAAGCTCCTTTGCCTTCCTGATCTCCGGGACGATGTCTCCTGCGGGATCAATATGGCCCGGAGGTGTCAGGATGAAGTCTAGGACTATCACCGCGACCTCATCATCCATGGCCTCCCTCATGAGCTCGGCCTTCCTTACGCTGGGGTCAATCGCGGGATGAGGTCTTCCAAGAGTGAACTCCTCCTCTCCGTAGTCCACACAGCAGTTCTTCACGCTCTTGTATGAGTCCTCAAGCTTGAGTCTCGGATCAAGCGGCGCATTTGACCTGATGGGACCTATGACCGGAATCATTGCCCTCATTGCCTCATCCATGTAGGTTCCGCCGGTGTACATCCCGCGCAGGTACTTCTGCTTCGGACTCATGCCCTCAACGGCCTTCTGAGCGATCTCGTTGATCTCTTCCTCCGTCTCCAGGTCATACCTCTTGCCGATCAGTGCAAGAGCCTTCTGGGCACAGTCATCCAGGTTGGCAGCGAATAATCCGCCGGCATCCTCGATCTGCTTGGGCGTGCAGCCCATGAAGAACACCACAATAGGCTTCTTGCATCTCCTGATCCTTGAGAGAAGGACCTCAAGGACAGAGTCAGCGGGTTTCCTTGAGATCAGGATTATGTATTTTGTCTCAGGATCCGCTTCCAGGGCATCTATCCCCATCTGCATCATCAAGCCGCCGACCGGCTCCTTCAGGTCATTTCCTCCGGTGCCTATGGTCTGGCTGACACCCGTCCCGCACTCATGGAGGATTGCCGCCACATGCTGGATACCGGTTCCTGATGCTCCGCAGATTCCGAATGGTCCGCGGTTGTTGATGCTGGCAAGGACCAGTGCTGCGCCGTTGATGTTCGCAACCCCGCAGTCAGGACCCATGCAGAGAAGACCCTTCTCGACTGCAAGCTCCTTCATCTTGCGCTCATCCTCCAACGGAACGTTGTTGCTGAACACACAGCAGTGGAGTCCTGCATTCAGGGCCTTTGTGACCTCCTCCAGGGCATATTCACCTGGGACATTGATCTGGCAGAGATTGATCTCAGGATGGGCCTTCACCGCCTCGGTGAGGTCTGGGTAGCTCTTCCGGGCTTCCTTGCCGGAGTCTTCCCCGTCCTTTGAGATCTCCCTGATCACCGTATCGAAGACCTCCTGGGACTCACATCTGGCCACTATCACGAAATCCGACTCCTTGAGGGCGTTGATCTCATCTGTGAGCATGCCGTTCTTCGCGAGATCGCTCTTCAATGAGGCCTTTGCCATTGCCGCAAAGCCGACCTCAACACCTTCCTGGGAATTGATGACAGCTGTCATGAACAGGGTCTCAAGTGAATCGACATACCTGTTCC
>CACZJR010000014.1 GCA_902781545.1 uncultured Spirochaetales bacterium
GAGGAGCCCTCAAAGCGCGGACTGAACCTGGTGTTCCAGTCATACGCGCTGTGGCCGCACATGACTGTCTTCCAGAACGTCGCCTTCGGACTGAAGATCAAGAAGATGAAGAAGGAGGAGATAGAGGAGACCGTCATGAGGTCGCTTGCCACCATGAGGATCGCAGAGTACCGCGACAGGTACCCCAACGAGCTCTCAGGAGGCCAGCAGCAGCGTGTGGCCATTGCCCGCGCCATTGCCTCAAGCCCCAAGCTCCTTCTCCTGGACGAGCCTTTGTCCAACCTGGACGCAAGGCTCCGAATCGACATGAGGGCCGAGCTCAAGAGGCTTCACAAGGAGACCGGGACCACCATCATCTACGTCACGCACGACCAGGTCGAGGCCCTGACCATGAGCACCCGTATCGCCCTGTTCAAGGCAGGAGAGATATCCCAGGTGGCCACACCACTTGAGATTTACACCAACCCCATCGACCTTGAGGCCGCCGATTTCATCGGAAACCCCAGGATCAACTTCATCGACGCCAAGGCGTTCTTCGACGGGGAGAAGCTCAGCGTGAAGAGCCCGGTGGGCGACTATGATTTCGGCAAGGACAAGATGAAGCTTGACGAGGAGATCCCGAGCGGCCGTGAGTTCGATGTCGTGATGGGCCTGAGGCCTGAGCTTGTGGACATCTACACTGAGGACCCGAACCACAAGAACACCATCACCGCCGAGGTCTATGCCTCGCAGCCTGCAGGATCGGAGTCACTGGTGACGCTGACTGTCAACGGGATTGACTTCCTGGCAAAGCAGATCGGACTTGTCGAGTACGACATGAACCAGAAGGTCTATGTGGTGATGCATCCGTCAAGGATGAACGTGTATAATAAGGAGACGGGAAGGCTGATCAAGTTCGCCAAGGTCAAGCACCATGCCGGCGTTGACGATTAAGCGACAGTTAGGCCTGTCTGCCGTGGATTATGTGTTATAATGGAATTGATTTGGAGGATATAAGATGAAACTGAACAAGATTGCCGTTTCAATGCTGCTCCTGATGCTGGTCTTCACCTTTGCCGTCTTCGCAGGCGGAGATGATGAGAAGGGCGGCGGCAGCAAGGTCGCGTCCGACATAGATTACGACTCCCTGTCATGGGACGAGCTCTATGAGCTGGCCAAGCAGGAGAGCGGAGTCATTAAGGTGTACGCCACCACAACAGACGCCTCATCCGCCATCAGAAGGTTCAAGACAGCCTTCCCCGAGCTGAAGGACAAGATCGAGTACATCTCATGCGACAACGACACCGTCGCCTCCAAGATTGAGATGGAGTGCGACACCGGCAACATCAACGCCGATGTCATGCAGGTCAAGGACAACAGCGGTGAGATCTACCACGAGCTTGTGCTGTACGACTACATCAGCATCTACAGGCCTGAGGTCATCACGAAGCACATAGACGATAGCCTTCTGGAGTTCGGCCTCCCGCTTTACGCCACATTCAACCCCTGGTACTACAACACCAAGATGTACCCAAACGGTGCCCCGATCAAGAGCTGGTGGGACATTGTCCAGGGCTATGACCCGGAGACAGGCTCCTATGTGGGCAAGGACGGCGTGAACCACCAGTTCTGGACCATCTTTACCAAGGACATCACAGGCCCGTCATACGCCAGCCTCTGGTGCCAGCTGATAATCGATGCCGACAAGCTTGAGAAGCAGTACGAGGCCCAGTACGGCAAGAAGCTTGAGTACACATACTCTTCAAAGCTCAAGAACGTGGCAGGCATCATGGAGCTTCCTGAGAACAACGCAGGCGTTGAGCTCTTCTACCGCTTCACCCAGATGAAGATGACAGAGCTCAACGACGGTGACGGTGTCGTGGATGCCGTTGACCAGAGCATCAACGGACCGACACTTGGCCTTACCTCAGCCAGCAAGCTGGACAACGCCGACATGGGCATGAACATCGCATGGGTCATCGGTCTTGAGCCGTACACCGCATTCAAGGCCTGCTCATACTCATATGTCGTCAACGGCACGGACAACCCCGCCGGCGCACGCCTGTACATCATGTACTGCATGGGCGGAGAGGACGGAAAGAGCGGCTGCTACACAGCGTTCGACAAGAGGGGAACCTGGTCCGTTCGTGATGATGTCGTGTATGAGAAGAACGGAAAGACCGTCGAGCAGGTGAAGCTGACTGAGCCTGACTTCAACAAGATCTACGAGACCTACCCGAACGTCACAGCCTACTGGAAGTACTGGCGTTCACTGGCCAAGTGATTCTGTTTTTATCGGGTGAGCACGGATGCCGGTGAAGGAGAGAAGCAGCTTCCAGCGTAAGGTGGACCATATCTGCCGTGTCATCTTCCTGACGGAGGAGGGCAAGCCTAAGAGCACGCTTCTGATCTACTCCTTCAGCCTGGCGCTGTTGTTCATAGTGGTGTTCCTTGTATCCTACTGGCTGCTTCTGGAGCCCTTGGAGAAGGCCCTCTCAGACAGCTCCGTGATGCTTAGGAACATAGTGGAGTACACCGTCCCGGCTGTGGCCGGCTGTATTCCGTGCGTGGCGCTCTCATTCGCCTTCAGGGAGCGGATGAACATGGTGCCTGCGGCCTTCACCTGGCTTTGCGTGATTGACATGATCATGATCGTGACCATGGTCTTCATGGTGGACAGGACGGACTGGGCCACGGAGTACAGGCTGTTCCTGACGATAGTCGGCATCCCGATGCTGATATCAGCGGCTCTGGGGACAGTTGCCTCGCAGGTGGTGTACCGCCGGCGCAAGAGGGCGCTGGAGATGAGGATGGAGAAATACAGCACGCGCCGTTGACGCTGCTGTTTGAGTTTTGAATACGACGGGCGTCGCCCGTTTGGAAAAAAAGGAGTAAGAAAATGAGAAAAAGTGCACTGATCATGCTTATTGCTCTGATCGTTGTAGGATGTGCTGTCCTGACAAGCTGCCAGACAAAGGCCCAGGAGCCTGCAGTCGAGTATGTCAACCTCGGACTGGAGCTCAAGAACAAGACTGAGAAGACCATCACAGAGCTGTACATCTATGAGACCGGCGCAAACTTCAAGTACGGCAACATCATCGCCTTCATGGAGGAGGCTGTTGACGGAAAGTGGGCCGGCGGAAAGACAAAGGTCTACCCCAAGGGATTTGTAATCAGACCGGCAGCTGAGAGCTATGAGGCCCAGCTTATCTTCGAGGACGGAACAGAGATGATCATCCCTGATATCGAGCTTCTCAAGGCCGACTCAGACGGACGTCTTCCGAACGAGATCTCATTCAAGCCGGATGCAAACGACGTCAAGGTCCAGTTTGACGATGATGCCGATGTCCAGCCTGCGATCGACGCAGCAATCGCCGCCGGAAACACAATGGACGGATGGTATCCTGCAAAGTAATTTTTAATTGATTTAGCATTTGTTTTTTGATTTGACATTTGCTTAAATTCCAGCCCTGCCTGGTCATGCCGGGCAGGGTTTTTTTGCCCTTCGCGAAATGATTCTTAAGAAAGGCGATTACGCACTTGCCTCTTTGATTTAGATAGGTATATACTTATCTTGACGGAGAGTTATATGGTCAGCGAAGCAAAGAAGAAGGCGCAACTCAGATATGACAAGGATAACACCAGGCAGATCATCTTGAAGCTGAATACCAAGACCGATGCCGATGTTATTGGCAAGTTGGAGAGTGTCGGTAACAAGCAGGGATATCTGAAAGACCTGGTAAGAGACAATCTGAGATGTGAAACTGGAGTACTGCCATTTGATTCAATAAAGTTGCTGGTGCTTCCTGTAGCCAAACGATACGCCCTGAACAGTATTTCGTTGTTCGGATCTTATGCAAGAGATGAAGCAAGACCCGAAAGTGACGTTGACCTGCTGATTGATGGCGGAAACTACATCGGCCTGTTTGGCTTCATGGACATCAAGGAACAGTTCGAGAAAGCTTTGGGAAAAAAGGTTGACTTGATTTCAAGAGCGGCGCTGGATGAGAACAAGTCTGATTCAGGACTGCTTTTCAAGCAGAATGTAAACAAGGACGAAAGGGTGATTTATGCCAGATGAAAGAGATTACGGAAAAGCATTCCAGATATTCCATGGCATAGAATCTATGGAATCAGGAATGTGATTGCACATGCATATGTGATAGTGGACAAAAGAACAATCTGGGAGACAGCAGAGAAGGATATTCCTGATTTAAGAGAAAGATTAACGGCTTCTTTGGACAATAAGAATTAAAGTCTGCTATTTTGCAGGTATTGTCACGCTGTCATATTCAATTCCGTCTTTTCCTATGACATGCACGGTCAGGCTCTGTGGTGTTACCTCTATGTATGCTCCGCCTTTAACCTTTTTATCTGTGAAGAAGGCGCTGCGCCTGCCTGGCTGGTCAATGCTGATGATCTCGTCCAGCTCCTTTCCCTCAGACATGGGGCTTGTCAGGTAGACGGTGCCTGTCTCAGACACCTGGTCATTATATAACGTCTTTGACCTGCTGTATTTGTGTGAGTCTGAGGTCAGGGCAAGGTCAACGCCGTACTTGTCGAAGTAGGGGTACCAGAAGCTGTAGAAGCCTGTGCCCTCATCATCGCCGTCTAAATGGGCGAAGTGCTGGCAGACAATAATATATTCATACCTGTCTGCGTTATTGTTTATCACTTCCTCAAACCACCTGGCCTGGCTCTCCAGATATGGATTCGGGCTCTGCTTCCTGGCGTAGTCTGGTGCCATTGAGTCCAGGCAGATGAAAAGGACGTTGTTGTACAGGAACCAGTAGTCTGAGGCTATGGAGCTGCCGTGATTGTCAGCTCTTGCCGCGAAATCAAGATAATATGAGGGGGTGGCAGTCTCAAGGCTGTTGTTGGGGTAATACTCATGGTTGCCTATGACAAAGGCATAGGACATGTCTGAGAGGACCTTGCTGTCCGTCCAGCTCTCCCAGTATGTGTAGCGCTTGCCCTGGTTGACCATGTCGCCTGTGAAGAGGCAGAAGCTGAGATCCGCCTTTTCTCCCGCCATTTTAAGGAGTGTCTGGAAGTTCTGCAGGCTTGCTGCCGTGCTGGCATGGATGTCGCTCATCCAGGCGAAGGAGAAGGTTCCGTCTGTGCCTGCGGTGCGGAAGCTTTGAGTCTCTGTTGCCTTGCCGTCAGGAGTCACGACCCTGTACCTGTATTCCGAGCCCGGGACAAGGTCTGTCAGGGTGACATTATAGCGGTAGATTGATGAGAGGTCCGCCCAGTCAGAGGCTGTGGGCTCTCCCTCAACAGCTATGCTGTGAGTGAACTCCGAGCCTGACGCTTCTGTGTACTCAAGGGTGCAAGTCCCCTGTGGATTATGCCAGGAGATAACAGTCTGCCTTGATGCGTCCTGTCCGGGACCTGCGGTAAGGAAGTGCGTCTTCTCTTCAGGGAAGACGGTTACCGTGCAGACTGATTTCATGTTCGGGTTGTCTGCGATGGCTGCTGTTATTGTGGCGGTGATATTGCCGTCAGTCGTGTTCTCCGCGGTGATGGTTCCGTCAGGAGAGACGGAGAGGATGCTCTGGTCACTGCTTGTCCACACCAGGTCAGGAGCCGTGTCAGTGTTCTTGAATGTTGGACTGAAGGTGTGGCTCTGGCCGCTTATCAGCGTGAGGCTGGAGGTGCCAAGGGAGACTGTGATGTTCTTCTTGGGCGGGGCATAGCCGCCTGACGGGGCGGATGTGGCGCAGGATGCGAGAACGGAGGCTATCAGTATTATTACGGCAAACAGTTTAAGGCGGTTTTTCTTCATGGATATGATTATATCATGAATTGCAGGTACTGCTCTCCTGTTTCAATGTCCTTCCACAAAAAGCGTGAGCCGTCATATGTCATGTAGCTGTGCCTCTGCCCGCTTTTGGGGATTGAGACTGAGCCTGGGTTGAGGTAAGTGTAGGCGGGTTTTCCTTCTCCGGCCTCATGGCTGATGCACGCCGCTATGTGGGTGTGCCCATGCAGCAGGATGTCACCGTCCTTAAGTGGCGGGAGGTTCTGCTGGTTGAATGTGTGTCCGTGTGTGATGAAGATGATGCTGTTTGGGTCTGTATTCAGGGGCATTAGGGCATAATCTGCCATTACGGGGAATGACAGGACCATCTGGTCCACCTCTGCCTCGCAGTTTCCGCGAACGGCAAGGATCTTGTCCCTCAGGCCGTTGAGCATGGCGATCACTGCCTTTGGGTTGTAGTCCCTGGGAAGGTCGTTTCGCGGGCCGTGGTAGAGCAGGTCTCCCAGGAGGATGATCCTGTCTGCCTTCTCATTCTCCAAGGCCTCCAGGAGCCTTCTGCACCAGTATTCGGAGCCGTGTATGTCAGATGCTATTAGCCATTTCATGATGATTCTCCTGTTCTGTGTGGGCTGATCTCGCTTGCCACTGCGGCTGCTATGACCATTACGGTTCCCAGCATGGTCAGGGCGCTTATGCTCTCCTTAAGGACCAGCGCGGAGACAAGGACAGCCACAACAGGGTCGATGTAGCTTAAGATGGCCGCAGTCTGGGCAGGGACCTTCTGGATTGCGCTGAAATAGAGGCTGTAAGGCAGGGCAGTGAAGATTATTCCTGAGGCAAGGACCAGCAGTACAGGCGTCACGGCAAGCTCCATGGTCGAGAAGTCCTCGTTTATTAGCCAGTAGGGCAGAACTGAAATGGCCGCAGCTCCCATCTGGATGATTGTCCTGTCAATGCCCTGCACGCCTTTGATCTTCTTGTTTATGATCACATCACCTGAGTAGAGGAGAGCCGCACCCATGCTGAGAAGAACGCCCTTGATGCCGCTGATTCCTGTCTCAAGGACGCCTGAGACAAAGACCATGCCGGCAAGGGCTGTGGCCACGCAGATGGCCTTGCGCACTGTGAGCCTCTCCTTGAGGATGAAGATGGAGGCTATGATTGTGAATATAGGCGCCATGTAGTAGCTGATGGTGGCAACGGCGATTGTGGTGAAGCGGTAGGCCTCGAAAAGGAGGATCCAGTTGAATCCGATCATAATGCCGGAGATCACCAGCGGCAGGAGGTTGCACCTGATGGCGGCTCTGTCCACGCCCTTGAGGTTGAATAGCCTGAGCAGTATCAGGATGACAGTTGCGATTGTCCCCCTAAAGAACGCCAGCATTGAGGATGAATATGGGATGCTGCGCCTGACAAGGCCGATCAGACCGAAGATCACCATTGTGGCGATTATCTTGAGGCTTGCTGCGGTGAGGCTGCTGTTGCTTTCCCTGTTTCCTGAGTTGTCTTCCATTACATTTATAGTGCAACAAACGCAAGGTTTTGTTCAATTGTATGAACGGTGTTTGAAAATAGTTCGCGGTATGCTTGACATGCTGAATTAGATTGTGTACAATTTAATTGTAAAAAATCTAAATTGAGCCATGGCGGACAGAGGGGCCATGAAAGGGGAATGATATGGGATTCTATGATCTTAAGGTTACAGCAAGAGACGGTTCTGAGGTCAGCCTCAGTGATTATCAGGGAAAGGTTGTCCTGGTTGTAAATACAGCGACAGGATGTGGCTTCACTCCGCATTATGAGCCGCTTGAGAAGATGTATGAGGACCTGCATGAGCAGGGACTGGAGATCATCGATGTCCCGTGCAACCAGTTCGCAGGACAGACTCCGGGAACAGACGATGAGATCCATGAGTTCTGCACACTGAAGTACCACACTCAGTTCCCGCAGATGAAGAAGTCAGATGTCAACGGCGAGAACGCCATTGAGCTCTTCAAGTACCTCAAGAGCCAGAAGGGCTTCGAGGGATTCGGAAAGGGTGCCAAGGCACTTGCCATGAACATGCTCCTGAAGAGGATCGACAAGGATTACAAGAACAATTCCGAGATCAAGTGGAACTTCACAAAGTTCGTCGTGGACCGCAAGGGAAACGTCGTGGCACGCTTTGAGCCGACTGCTGACATGAAGGATGTCAGGGCATTTGTCGAGAACCTGGTCAAGGAAGGCTGAGAGCATGGATGATTATCCGCAGCTGAGGCTATCAAATCAGCTTTGCTTCCCTTTATATGCATGCTCAAAGGAGCTGGTGCGCTGCTATGCTCCGCTCCTTGAGCCGTATAACCTTACATACACGCACTACATCGCCATGATGGTCATCTGGGAGAAAGGAGAGGTCACTGTCTCCGACCTGGGTAAGACCCTTTATCTGGACTCGGGGACCCTCACGCCGGTGCTGAAGAAGCTTGAGGCAAACGGCTACGTCAGACGCACCCGCAAGGCCGATGACGAGCGCTGTGTCATTGTCTCTCCCACCGAGGAGGGCTGGAAGCTTCAGGAGAGGGTCTCCGGAGTGCCTGCCTGTGTGGCAAGCTGCGTGAACCTGACTTCTGAGGAGGCCGGGACGCTGTATGCACTGCTGGGGAAGATGCTGAAGGGCTTCTGAAAAAAGCATGCAAGAAAGACCGTCGCAGACAACTGCGACGGTCTTTTTATGCCCTTTATTTTTAAGTATAGTTGACACTCAGTCTTGTTTTGTAATTAATAGAACGTAACAAACTGCATCTTTATACAGAAACGTTTGCAGCAAACGGGGAGCGTGAGCATGGGCGCAAGAATTAGGAAGATCACTGTTTCGGACTATACGCTGAGGGAGATGGGAGAGAGCGGCTCCAGCCGTCTGCTCTTCAAGGAGAAGCTGGCCATTGCGCTTGGAATCGACCGTTACGGGGCTGATGTGATTGAGCTTCCTGAGGTCAAGAGCCTCAAGGAGGACAGGATCATCTTCAGGACCATCGCCCAGTCCGTGCGCGGGGCCGCGGTTGCAATTCCTGTCGGACGAAGCGCCGAGGATGTTGCGGTGGCGGCCGAGTGCATCAGAAGCGCCATGCGTCCGCGCCTGATCGTGAGCCTTCCGGTCTCCACCGTCCAGATGGAGTACATGTACCGCCTGAAGGCGCCCAAGATGCTTGATAAGATCCGCGAGCTTGTCACAGCCGCCCGCGCTCTCTGCGAGGATGTGGAGTTCGAGGCCCTTGATGCCACAAGATGTGACCTTGAGTTCCTCAAGCAGGCATGTGCCGCTGCAAAGGAGAGCGGGGCCACCAGCCTCACTCTCTCAGACAGCGCAGGCATAATGCTTCCCGAGGAGTTCGCACAGGTCGTGAAGGCCCTGAAGGCGGAGGCAGGAATTGCCCTGTTCGCCAAGGTGTCCGACAAGATCAGCCTTGCGGTTGCAGATGCGCTCTCAGCCATCCAGGCCGGAGCTGACGGCGTGAAGGTCGCGGTCTCAGGTTCTGAGGCACTTACGGTCGACTCGTTCTCCGAGGCGCTGAAGATAAAGGGCGATGCCCTCGGGATAAAGACCAACATCAGGCTCACCGAGATCCACTCGGACATCGAGTCACTACTGAGAAAGATAAACGTCAGGCGTCAGGATGAGGAGGAGCTCATCCCCGGAGGAGCTGCGGTCTTCCTTGACTCGGAGAGCACCGTCCAGCAGGTCAGTGACGCGGTCAAGAGCCTTGGCTATGACCTCTCCGACGATGACCTGGGCAAGGTCTATGAGGCGCTTCAGAGGCTCTGCGAGCAGAAGTCATCCATCGGAAGCAAGGAGCTGGATGCAATCATCGCATCAACGGCGATGCAGGTTCCGGCGACGTTCAAGCTCAAGAGCTACATCGGCACGATGAGCAACAAGGTCAACAGCGTCACCAACGTGATACTGGAGCGCGACGGGCAGAAGCTCAGCGGAACAGGTACCGGAGGAGGCCCAATAGACTCAGCTTTCATGGCCATAGAGCAGTGCATAGGCCATCATTATGAGCTGGATGACTTCCAGATCCAGGCCGTCACCGAGGGTAAGGAATCCCTGGGATCGGCGCTTGTCAGGCTCAGGAGCAACGGCAAGCTTTACTCCGGAAACGGACTTTCGTCAGACATCTGCGGAGCCTCCATCCGCGCATACATAAACGCGCTCAACAAGATCGCATATGAGGAGTCCCAGAGATGAAGCTCGCTTTCTCAACAAGGAATGTCTCGCGCACCAGCTTCAAGGGCCTCTGCCGCCTTGCCGCAGACTACGGCATGGACGGCTTTGAGATCTGGGATGCGGTTGCCGAGAGAAAGAGCCACAGTGACAGCGTTCTGCGCGCGGAGATGATGTCGGAGGGAAGGATCCTCCTTCGGAACAACGACGTGGAGGTCTGCGCCCTGAGTTTCCCGGAGGCCGTGGAGTCAGAGCAGGCATCGGGCAACGCCCTTGTCCAGTATGTGGACATGGCCGCGCTTGCCGGGATAGAGAACATAATCGTCCATGTGGAAGTCATGCCGGACGCGCATGAGCTGCTGTCCAAGTACGGTGAGGCTGTCAGGCGTGCAGAGCGTCAGAACGTGGGTATCCTCTTTGAGACAAGCGGCCCGCTGGCAAGGACCCAGGACCTGCTTGAGATAATCAATGTGTTCGCTTCGGCCGCAGTGGGGGCGGCGTGGAACATCAGGGAGACCTTCTTCAAAGGCGGAGAGAGCGCAGAGACCACGATCAAGACCCTCGGAGCCTACATCCGCTATGTCCGTATCGGCGACAGGCTGGATGATACCGATGTCCTGATAGGAGAGGGCACTCTGCCAGTCGATGATTTTCTCAGGGCGCTGAGGTCACTCAACTATGAGGGTTTCTTCACGGTGGACTGGAACGACGAGGTCACCGACGCGGACATAGTGCTGACTCATTTCGAGAACTATATCTCCCGCATCTCGGGAGAAGGGGCCAGGGTCCAGAAGCTCTATGAGAACCGCTCCCATACCGGCACTTTCCCGTGGAAGAAGTACGAGGTCATTGACGCGACGTTCGGCGATGTGCTGGACACCATGGCCGAGACCTATCCGGACCAGTACGCGTTCAAGTACACCACACTTGACTACACAAGGACATACAGGGAGTTCAGGCGCGATGTCGACCGTGTGGCAGCTGCCTTCATCTCCCTTGGCGTGAAGCCGGGCTACCATGTGGCGGTGTGGGCGACCAACATCCCTGCATGGTTTCTGACCTTCTGGGCCGCCACCAAGATCGGCGCGGTCCTTGTGACGGTGAACACCGCCTATAAGATCCATGAGGCCGAGTATCTTCTCAGGCAGTCTGACACCCATACGCTTGTCATGATAGAGAGCGTCAAGGAGTCAAACTACAAGCAGATAATCCAGGAGCTCTGCCCGGAGCTCTCCACACATAAGAAAGGCGATCCTCTCTTCGCCAAGAAGCTTCCGTTCCTCAGAAACGTCATAACGGTCGGCTTTGACATGGACGGGGCTCTGAACTGGGACCAGATGCTGGAGCGCGCGGACGATGTCCCGATGGAGGAGGTCCGCCGCCGCGCAAGCCTTGTCAGACCGGACGATGTGTGCAACATGCAGTACACCTCAGGTACCACAGGCTTCCCGAAGGGCGTGATGCTGACGCACCGCAACATAATCAACAACGGAAAGACTATCGGAGACCGCATGGACATCTCAACGGCCGACCGCATGATGATCCAGGTGCCCATGTTCCACTGCTTCGGCATGGTGCTGTCCATGACGAACCTGATGACACACGGCGGCACGATCTGCCCGATGCCGTACTTCTCACCCAAGTCGTCTCTTGCCTGCATAAACCAGGAAAAGATAACCTGTTTCAACGGTGTACCCACAATGTTCATAGCTATGTTCAATCATGAGGACTTCGTTAAGACGGATTTCTCCTACATGAGGACAGGCATAATGGCAGGCTCGAACTGCCCGCCTGATCTGATGAGGAAGGCCGCCGCGGAGATGAACATGAGGGAGATCCTGTCTGTCTATGGGCAGACTGAGAGCTCGCCCGGCTGCACCATGGGAGAGGTCAACGAGGACATCGACCACAGGGTTGAGACGGTAGGATCGGCGTTCCCCGGCGTGGAGTGCAAGATCATCGACCCGGAGACAGGGCGCGATCTTCCTGACGGGGAGAACGGTGAGTTCGTCGCGCGCGGCTTCAACATCATGAAGGGCTACTACAAGATGCCCGAGGCCACGGCAAAGACGATCGACGCCGACGGCTGGCTCCATACCGGAGACATCTGCTGCCGCACTCCTGACGGCTACTACAAGGTCACCGGAAGGCTGAAGGACATGATCATCCGCGGAGGAGAGAACATCTATCCAAGAGAGATCGAGGAGTTTTACCTGACCAACCCCAAGATCCGCGACGTCCAGGTCGTGGGAGTTCGTGACAAGGTCTACGGCGAGGAGGCCTGCGCCTGGGTCGTGCTCCATGAGGGTCAGACTGCGGACGAGGCCGAGATGAAGGACTACGGCTACAAGTCAATGGCAAGACATAAAGTCCCAAGATATTTTGTCTTTGTGGACAATTTCCCGATGAACGCCGCGGGAAAAATCCTGAAATACAAGATGAAGGAGGAGTCCGAGGCACGTCTGGGCCTTGTTTGATCCTTGTCTTTATTGACAAAAACGCGTGAAAGTGTTAAACAAAGCGCAATAGCTGCGACGAAGACGGATCAGGAAGATAGCATCAGCGAGCTGGGTACGGTGTGAGCCAGTTGCGAAGGGCCTGAGATCCCATCACTTCCGAGCTGGGGGAAGGAAAACCCTGGAATTAACAGGTGCAAGTAATGGCCCTCCGTGACTGCCGCGTCAGAGCATAGGAGTTGATGGACTCTAAAGTGATGCCTTTGGGCATAATTTGAGTGGTACCGCGGGTTATCCGCCTTATATAGGTAGAAGGCTCGTCTCAAAGAAATCTAGAAGTCTTTGGGACGAGTTTTTTGTTTCCGGAGATGAGGGAGGAAGAAGTGGACACCACAAAAAGCCAGCTTTTGGAAGTGGCTTCCCGTATAAGGGAGATGAGGGAGATCCTCGGGTTCAGCCAGAACACCATGGCCCAGAGGACGGACCTGAGCCTTGCAGAGTACAAGGCATATGAGAGCGGGGAGGCTGACCTTCCGTTCTCTTTCATCCACAAATGCGCCCTTGCGTTCAACATCGACATCACCGACCTCCTGGAAGGTCATTCGACACGCCTGACATCTTACACCGTCACCCGGCGCGGCATGGGACAGCAGACGGCCAAGGAGACTGGAATCGACATCCAGAACCTGGCCCCAAAGTTCAAGAACAAGATCGCAGAGCCCTACTGGGTCAAATACGACTACTCCGACGAGCTTCAGAGCAAGCCCATCCAGCTTGCCACGCACGCCGGCCAGGAGTTCGACATCGTCATAAGCGGATCCCTGCTTGTGCAGGTCGGAACCAACAAGGAGGTCCTGCATGAGGGCGACTGCATCTACTACAACTCGGCCACACCGCACGGAATGATCGCCATCGACGGCAAGGACTGCCTGTTCGTGGCCGTGGTCCTTCCAGGCGAGGATGAGACGACCGATGCCGGAACCAACCTCATGGCCAGCATGGCGGTGCCCAGCACCAGGAAGCTTCTGGCAAACAAGTTCGCCGACTGCAAGGAGGATTCAAAGGGCAGGCTGCTTGACGTGGCCTTCAAGAACACAGACAAGTTCAACTTCGGCTATGACATCGTCGATGCCCTGGCGGAGAAGTATCCCGAGAAGCTTGCGATGATCCATCTGGATTCCCAGAAGAACGAGAGACGCTTCACTTTCATGGACATCAAGCGTGAGAGCGCACGTGTTGCCAATTACTTCGTGTCAATGGGAATAGGCAAGGGCGACAAGGTCATGCTCGTCCTCAAGCGCCACTACCAGTTCTGGCCGGCGATGATCGCGCTTCACAAAATCGGCGCCATAGCCATCCCGGCCACATACCAGCTCCGTGAGCATGACTTCATCTACCGCTTCAACGCAGCCGGCGTGAAGGCCATCGTCTGCACCGCCGACGGGGACTGCGCCGAGATCGTGGACAAGGTCCAGCCCGAGTGCCCGACACTCCAGCTTAAGATGATAGTAAACGGCCAGCGCGAGGGCTGGAGGGACTTCAACAAGGAGTATCCGATGTTCAAGAGCTCCTTCAGACGCACCGCGGAGACTCCGTGCGGCGACGAGCCTGCGCTGATGTTCTTCTCATCAGGAACCACCGGTAACCCCAAGATGGTGGAGCACAAGCACACATATGCTCTTGGCCATTTCCTGACTGCCAAGTACTGGCACTGCTGCGAGCCTGACGGCCTGCATCTTACAATCTCCGACACGGGCTGGGGAAAGAGCCTCTGGGGCAAGCTCTACGGCCAGTGGATGTGCGAGGGCGCGGTCTTCGTGTATGACTTCGACCGCTTCCACGCCGATGACATCCTGCCGCTGTTCGCCAAATATCAGATCACCACGTTCTGCGCACCGCCCACGATGCTCAGGATGATGATAAAGGAAGACCTGTCCAAGTACGATTTCTCGTCCGTGCGTCATATGACAACAGCAGGTGAGGCCCTGAACCCGGAGGTCGCCACCCAGTTCTACAGGGCCACAGGCCTTGAGATCTGCGAGGGCTTCGGCCAGACGGAGACGACCCTCACGGTCGCCAACTTCGGAGGCGGAAAGGTCAAGCTCGGATCCATGGGTAAGGCATCGCCGCAGTACGATGTGCGCCTTGTGGATCCTGACGGGAAGCCGGTTGCAGCCGGTGAGGTCGGAGAGATCGTCATCGACATCTCCAAGGGCGCTCCTGTGGGACTTTTCACAGAGTACTACAGGGACCCGGACAAGACGGCGGAGGTCATGCACGACGGTTTCTACCACACAGGCGACACCGCATGGCAGGACGAGGACGGCTACTTCTTCTATGTCGGCCGTGTGGACGACATCATCAAGAGCTCCGGCTACAGGATCGGTCCTTTCGAGGTCGAGAGCGTCATCATGGAGCTCCCGTATGTGCTTGAGTGCGGAGTCTCCGCAGCCCCGGATCCGGTACGCGGCCAGGTGGTCAAGGCAAGTATAGTCCTGACCAAGGGCACGGAGCCTTCGGAGGAGCTGAAGAAGGAGATTCAGACCTACGTCAAGACCCATACGGCACCGTACAAGTACCCGAGACAGATCGTGTTCCGCGACGAGCTGCCTAAGACTATCTCGGGCAAGATCATGAGGAACAAACTATGAGATACGACACCATCCGCCAATGCCCAGCTTCGCCTCGCCGCCTACCAAAAAGGTATGTCGGCTCGGCTCATCTGAACCTGGCGGCGGTCTCGGATCTCATTGATTCAAGCAGCCCAAGGAGGGTCGACGTATTATGAAGGTAACATGCATCCAGATGGACATGATGTTCGCAAATCCGGACGAGAATTACAAAAAAGTAGGTATTCTTGTCAGCCAGGCTGCTGATGAGGGTGCAGATGTGATTCTTCTTCCCGAGACATGGAACACCGGATTCTTCCCGAGGGAGAACCTTTCGGAGCTTGCCGACAGGGACGGGGAGCGCACCAAGGCAGTCTTCTCAGACCTTGCCAGGAAGAAGAACGTGAACATTGTGGCAGGCAGCGTTGCCAACCACAGGGGTGAGCGTGTGTACAACACCTCCTATGTCTTCAACCGCAAAGGCGAGTGCGTTGCCGAGTATGACAAGACCCATCTGTTCTCACCGATGGATGAGGATAAGTTCTTCACCAAGGGCAGCCATACCTGCACCTTTGAGCTTGACGGCACAAAGTGCGCCCTGATCATCTGCTACGACGTGCGCTTCCCGGAGCTGACCAGGACCATGACCGTCAGGGGCGTGGACATCCTCTTCATGGTCAGCCAGTGGCCGCTTGTCAGGGTCCCGCACCTTGATGCGCTTACCAGGGCAAGGGCCATAGAGAACCAGATGTTCGTGGCATGCTGCAACTCGGCCGGAAAGGCCGGAGACACGGTCTACGGAGGCAACTCCTCCATCACAGACCCGTGGGGAGAGGTCCTGGCACACGCTGCCGGCCACGACGAGGAGTTCGTGAGCGCTGATTGTAACACAGATATTTTAAGTGGTATAAGAAATAATATTAATGTATTCAGGGACAGGAGACCTGAGCTTTACAAGGTAAATTGAATTAAGGAGACATACATGAAGTTCAATTTGGATTACAACTTTCCAGTGACAAGGACGACACATCCGAAGCAGAGGCCTCAGGACGAGACCAAGCTCGGTTTCGCAAGGTATTTCACAGACCACATGTTCTGCATGGACTGGGATGAGGGTCAGGGCTGGCATGACGGCCGCGTTGTCCCGCACGAGCCCATTCAGATTGAGCCTGCATCATGTGTGCTTCACTACGCCCAGATGATGTTCGAGGGCATGAAGGCCTACAGGACCGCCGACGGCGAGATCCAGATCTTCCGCCCGGACATGAACGTCAAGCGCATGGCCCGCACGAACGAGAGAATGTGCATCCCTGAGCTTCCGGGCGACCTTCTCCTGGCGGGAATCAAGGCTGTCATCAAGGAGGACATCGATTGGGTCCCCAAGGCACCCGGAACAGCCCTGTACATCAGGCCGTTCATCTTCGGTGACGAGGTCTCATTCTCAGTCCTGCCGGCAAAGCACTACCGCTTCATGATCATCCTCTCACCGACAGGTTCCTACTATGCCGCCAACGACGGCGGTCTCTCCACCACCAGGATCTACGTCCAGGACAAGTACATCCGCGCCGCTAAGGGCGGAACAGGCTATGCCAAGGTCGGCGGAAACTACGGCGGCGGAATGCGCGCAAGCCAGGACGCCATGAAATACGACTGCAAGGATGTCCTCTGGCTCGATGCGGCTGAGCACAAGTACGTCGAGGAGATCGGAACCTCCAACGCCTTCTTCGTCATCGACGACGAGGTCATCACTGCCCCGCTGGATTCAGAGACAATCCTCCCGGGAATCACACGTGACTCCGTCATCCAGCTCCTCAAGCACTTCGGGATCAAGATCTCAGAGCGCAAGCTCTCCATCGACGAGATCATGAAGGCCAGCAAGGAGGGAAGGCTCAAGGAGGTCTTCGCATCCGGAACAGCAGCTGTCATCTCACCGATCGGAACCCTCTGCGTCAAGGGCGATGACTACAAGGTCGGCGACGGCAAGGTCGGACCGATTGCACAGAAGCTCTACGACAACCTGTACGGAATGCAGACGGGAAAGGTCGAGGACTTCATGGGCTGGGTTTATAAGTTAGGCCTGAAAGCTAATTGAAGAAATGGAATAGGGGATTCATGCGTTGAAGAGGGTGACACTTTTCTGCGGACATTACGGAAGCGGCAAGACCAACATCGCGGTCAACTACGCCCTGCACCTGAGGCGTCAGGGCCTTGAGGTTACCATTGCCGACCTTGACATCGTCAACCCGTATTTCCGCTCCAAGGACAGCACTGACGTGCTTGAGGCGGAGGGCGTGCGTGTAATAGCTCTGCCTTTCGCCAACAGCAGCGTGGATCTTCCGGCTCTTCCCAGCGCCGCATATGCTGTTGTCCAGGACCGCACAAGGCATGCAGTCCTGGATATCGGCGGAGATGACCGCGGAGCATATGCGCTGGGCCGCTTTGTCCCGTACCTTCTGGAGGAGAACGACTACGAGATGCTCTACGTCGTGAACTTCCAGAGGCCGCTGACCACGACGGTTTTTGATGCGGTGGAGGTCATGCGTGAGATAGAGATAGCCTGCGGCCTTGCCTTCACGGGGATAGTGAACAACACCAACCTGGGCGCGGAGACGACCCTGGATCTGGTGAAGGGCTCTTACCGGAAGGCAGAGGAGCTTTGCAAGGTGACCGGTCTTCCGCTTTTCATGGTGACTGCGGAAAGCAGCATAGCTGCGGAAGAGATGTTTCCCTTAAGGCTCCAGAAGAGACCTTTTGAATAGGGAAGATGCTTCGGGTTGATTTCTGCGTCGCTGCGCTTGGGCCGTGCACATAGCACTGTCCCGCGCTTGCTCCTTGAACTCAATCCCGAATCGTTTATGTGATATCTAGACAAAACTTTCCGTTCTCGGACGTTTTGATATAGGAGTTTTGCAATGGCAAAAGTGACATTCAATGAGGATATCTGCAAGGGCTGCGGCCTTTGCGTGGATGCTTGTCCCAAGCATATCCTCATGCTTGACAAGAACAAGATCAACAGGAAGGGTCATAACCCTGCTGTCATGACTGACCAGTCAAAGTGCATCGGCTGCGCCTTCTGCGCCACCATGTGCCCTGACTGCGTGATTACGGTTGAGAAGTGAGGTGACTATGACAGAGAAAGTCTTGATGAAAGGTAACGAGGCCATTGCCGAGGCTGCCCTGAGATCCGGATGCCTCCATTATTTCGGCTATCCCATCACTCCGCAGACAGAGCTTACCGCCTACATGGCAAAGAGGCTTCCCAAGATGGAGGGCGGCGTGTTCCTCCAGGCTGAGAGCGAGATCAGCGCCATCAACATGGTCTACGGCGTTGCAAGCACCGGTAAGCGTGTCATGACAAGCTCCTCCTCTCCCGGAGTGTCACTCAAGCAGGAGGGCATCTCCTATATCGCCGGCTCCGACCTTCCGGCTGTGATCGTCAACGTCCAGAGGGGAGGTCCGGGACTGGGAGGCATCCAGCCGTCACAGTCTGACTACTTCCAGGCCACCAAGGGCGGCGGACACGGGGACTATCACCTCATTGTCCTGACCCCGAGCTCCGTGCAGGAGATGGCGGACCTGACAAGCCTTGCCTTTGACCTGGCGGACAAGTACCGCTGCCCGGCAATGCTGCTGGCAGACGGGACCATGGGCCAGATGATGGAGCCTGTGGCCCTGCCTGAGCCGCATATGGGCACGGTGGAGAAGCCGTGGGCTGTCACCGGGACACAGATGAAGAGAAAGCACAACGTCGTCAACTCGCTGTATCTCCAGCCTGAGGTCCTTGAGAAGACCAACTTCGAGCGCTTTGAGCGCTACAGGCAGATCGAGGAGAACGAGGTCCGCTATGAGAGCTATCTGATGGACGACGCAGAGTACTGCATAGTTGCCTTCGGCATTGCCGCCCGCGTTGCCAAGAACGCCATAACCATGATGCGCAAGGACGGCCTGAAGGTCGGCCTGATCAGGCCGATTACAGTCTGGCCGTTCCCCAAGAAGGCCATCAGGGAGGCCGCGGACAAGGTCAAGGGCTTTGTCAGCGTCGAGCTCTCCATGGGCCAGATGATTGAGGACGTGCGTCTTGCCGAGGAGTGCAGAAGACCTGTGGTCCTGTGCAACCGCGCAGGCGGAATGATTCCCGGCGTGGACCAGATCATCGCCGTGACAAAGGACCTGGTCAGCTCAGTTGAAGGAGGTGCAAGATAATGGCCATTGTATTCCAGAAACCTGCAAGTCTTACTGACAAGGAGCTTCATTACTGCCCCGGCTGCCCGCATGGGATCATCCATCGTCTTGTGGCACAGGCAATTGATGCGCTCGGCATTGAGGGAAAGACCATAGGAGTGGCACCTGTAGGATGCGCTGTCATGGCCTATGATTATTTTTCCTGCGACATGGTGGAGGCCGCCCACGGAAGGGCTCCTGCAGTGGCCACCGGCCTGAAGAGGTCGCTTCCTGAGAACGTGATCTTCACATATCAGGGAGACGGAGACCTTGCCTCCATAGGCATGGCAGAGACTGTCCACGCCGCCACCAGGAACGAGAACATCACCATCATCTTCGTCAACAACGCCATTTACGGCATGACCGGAGGCCAGATGGCTCCGACATCACTTCCCGGGCAGGTCACGCAGACATCGCCCTACGGCCGTGATGTCAGGACCCAGGGTTATCCGATCCGCGTCTGCGAGCTTCTCAGTGCCCTTGACGCACCTTATTACATCGAGCGTGTGGCCGTGAACAACGTGAAGAACGTCAACGCAGCCAAGAAGGCCATTGAGAAGGCCTTCCGCAACCAGATCGAGGGCAAGGGCTTCTCACTAATAGAGGTGGTGTCCGCCTGTCCGACGAACTGGGGCATGACACCCCAGAAGGCCCTGCAGTGGGTCGAGGACAAGATGATCCCTTACTATCCGCTGGGAGTGTTCAAGGACCGCGGAGCTGAGGCAAAGGAGGCCAACTGATGACAACCCAGATTCTTATTGCCGGTTTCGGCGGACAGGGTATCCTCTTCTCCGGAAAGCTTCTGGCCTACAAGGCCCTGGCAGAGGGCAAGGAGCTCTCATGGCTTCCTTCATACGGGCCTGAGATGAGAGGCGGCACGGCATCGTGCTCCGTCACCATCAGCGACGAGCCTGTTGGATCTCCGATCATCGATCATCCTGACGTGCTGATCGTCATGAACCTGCCGTCTTTGGACAAGTACGAGAGCACGGTCAAGCCTGGCGGAATGATCTTCGTGGACTCCACACTGGTCACCCGCAAGGTCTCCAGAGCCGATGTGAAGGCCTTCTACATCCCTTCAACCAAGATGGCCCAGGACATGGGGATGCCTACTCTTGCGAACATCGTGCTTCTGGGCAAGGTTCTCAAGGAGTGCCCCGCCATCTCCAGAAGCTATCTGGAGGAGGCGCTGAAGAAGGTTGTCTCGGCCAAGCATCCTGAGCTGTATGACTATAACCTGAAAGCCATTGATGCTGGTTATGGTGCATGAAATCAAACAGGCATATGCTGCGTCGCTTCGCTTGGGCCGTGCAGGCAGCACTGTCCCGCGCTTGCTTCTTGCCTATGCCTGCCTTATTTCATGCGGACTGAAAAAGTAGTGGGGAGAGATGAGGGTCATCGATTGTCATTGCCATGTTTATCCTCAGGCTGTGGCTGCAAGGGCCGTCAAGGGAGTTGCCGATTTCTATGAGAGGGAAGGCAGCTTCGGGGACGGCCTTGCCTCATCTGTCAGGTCACTGTGGAAGGAAAAGGGCGTTGACCATGCCGTGATATTCTCCGTGGCCACCAAGCTCAGCCAGGTGGACAACATAAACTCATTCATCGCATCTGCTGTGGCAGAGGGTGAGGGGTTCTTCACTGGCCTGGGCACCGTGCATCAGGATGTGCCTGACATGGGACAGGCCGTGGAGGAGGTCATCGGTCTTGGGCTGAAGGGCATCAAGCTCCATCCTGAGACCCAGGGTGTGGCGGTTGACGATCCCAGGTTGCTTGCGCTGTATGAGGCCTGTGCGGACAGGATCCCCGTGCTGATCCACACGGGCGACTACCGTTATGACTGCTCGAATCCCGACAGGATGGCAAGGGTGCTGAGGCTGTTTCCGCACAATGTGTTCATCGGGGCCCATTACGGCGGATGGTCGGTGTGGGATGAGGCAGCGGACAAGCTGCACGGCTTTGACAACTTCTTCGTGGACAGCTCGTCCACGTTCCACTGGGTGGATAAGGACAGGGTCAGGGGCTATATCCGCACATACGGCTCTGAGAAGGTGATGTTCGGCTCTGATTTCCCCATGTGGGACGTGAGGCCTGAGATTGACGGCATGCTCTCTCTGGGGCTCTCAGACAGGGAGTATGAGGACATATTCCACCGCACCGCTGAAAAGCTTTTCGGTATCTGAGCTTTATTGTATTATTAAGTCATGGATTACGAGATTGAGAGGCAGGAAGCCATTGAAGCAGGGGAACGGGCTCTTTACAGCCTGAAGGAGGCTCATGAGCAGCTCCGCAAGGCACGTAACTGGGGCATCTATGACATCATCGGCGGGGGCTTTCTCTCCTCGCTGATAAAGCACTCCAAGATCGACAATGCCAGAAGCTGCATTGACAGGGCAAAGTATGACCTTCAGGTCTTCAACAGGGAGCTGAGGGATGTCTCCATGGGCCTTGACTTCGACATAGGTGATTTTCTGACATTCTTTGACCTGATGGACAGCTTCTTCGCGGACATCATGGTGCAGAGCAGGATCGCTGACGCATCCAGGAAGGTCGAGGATGCGATTTACCGCGTAGAGGATATACTGAGGCGTCTGAGATGAGTGTGACCGTAGAGGATGTACTGAAGCTCCCCACATTGAGAAATGCCCGCGTTGTGGCAGGAAAAAGCGCGCTGCAGAACATCGTCAACGGTGTGACGGTGTTCGAATACAAGGCTCCAATGGAGCTCCAGGACAGGTTCTTCCAGCATACGGACAGGCATCTTGCCAGCTGCCTGGTGCTGACATCGTTCGCGTCAATCAGGGATGACGAGGATCTTCAGCTGAGGTACCTCAGGCGCATTGCAGTAGGCGGGGACGCGGCTCTTGTCATCTTCTACTCAGGGGTGGTGATGGAGTCTGTCAGGCCGTCGCTTATCCAGCTTGCAGAGGATCTGGGCTTTCCGCTGATTGTAATGCCTGAGGGAAGGCTAAGCCTCACTTACGCTGATGTGATATCAGAGGTCAGCGAGGCTGTCCTGTCAGACAGGATGCAGTACAGCGGCAGCATGGTCACCGAGATCATAGGCCGCGTGTCCCAGCTTCCGTCCGACAGGCAGACGGTGGACTCAGTCCTGAAGCTCCTCAGCAGCAAGCTGCACTGCACTCTGATTCTCACAGACAGCAACCTGAATGAGCTGGGCGAGGCTCCCTGGCCCTCAGATAATGACAGGATAGCCGGCCTTATCACTGAGGAGAATGTCTCGCACCATATCAAGAGACGTAAGGCTTTCTCTCCGCTTCCGGGCTCCTTCATCTGGTATGTGCCCATCCACGACAGGGGCATGGAACCTATGAGGCTCTTTCTGATAGAGGAGGGCGCGACTCTCACTGGTTTTCTTGTGGACATGGCGAGGGAGGCCGTGCAGCTGTCCGTGGAGCTGTGGAGCAAGGGTCACAGCGAGGTCCTGACCTCTGAGCTGATCAAGTCAATATTAAACGACGAGCCAATCCGCATGAGGCGCCTCAGTGAGGAGCTGGGGATAGACATAAGGTCGATCCACACCTCCTGGTTCATCAGATGCACGGACAACAGGCCCCATTTCACAAAGGAGATGATGGATGCGGTGCGCTCCACCATGAGCGCGCTTGACTCTGACATCCTGTTGGAGGCCTACAGGTCGCCGCTTGGAAGTGCGGATGACCTGATTATGTTCTTCCGCAACCCGCTGGATGCAAGGCTTCTTGACAGCTGCGCCCAGAGCATAATTGACAGGCTCCATGAATGCGGCTGCAGCGGCGTGTACCTGACAATGCTTGACTACAAGGCCACTACGGCAGATGTCAGGAAGGCCTTCTCCTTCTGGAACGAGAACGAGGCCAAGGCCAGGATTGTCTTCCCGCAGCAGTGCATCTTCCATGAGTCTGAGATAGAGCTTGTGCGCCAGTGCAACGACATAATAAGGCTGGGGGAGGCAAGCATCAGCGCGGCCACAGGCTGCTTAGAGGCCCTGGATGAGAGAAATGAGCTTCTGAAGACGCTGGAGGTCTACTTCCTGGATGCTGAGATGAACATGCAGCTTTGCTCTGAGATACTTAACGTGCACAAGAACACCATCAAATACCGCATCAATATGGTCTGTGATGCGCTGGGTCACTCCATAAGCAGCCCGGTTGCCACATCCCGCCTGACAATTGCCCTGGCACTCAGGCGCCTTCTGGAGAAGGCAATCTGAAAAAGTTCAAACTAAACATTGTTTAGAAGGCCTTAAAAATTGAAGAGTTCAGTTTTTTTGCCAAAACTAAACAGTTTTAGTTTGAACTATCCTGTGCTGGATGGCCACAATGAGGACCATGGCGATTAGGATGGCGCTTGAGCCGAAGAGCCAGTTGGGGTTTTTGGAGTATAGGGCCTGCAGGACCTGGATGGCTATTATTCCCAGAACTGATGACAGGATGAAGGAGATGGCATAAAGGCCTGAGCTGTACTCATTAGTCATCTCCAGCGCCAGCAGGGAGTCTGCGATTGTCTTTAAGGCGCCATAGCTTACTGAGATGAGGATTATGGCGGCAAAGAGCAATATGGTGTTGTTTAATGGGCAGATGATCAGGAGAATGAAGCCCAGTATGGAGACAAGGCCTGAGATGATGGTGTAGGGGTAGAGCTGTCCTGGCCTGACGCGCGGGTTGATCACTATCATTGAGAACAGCGTTCCGCCGGCGTAGATGCCTCCCACAAGGCCAAGAGTCACGCCGGAAAGGTTCCTGTGCTCTGAGAAGTATGGCGTGAAGAACAGGCTGATGGTTGTTCCCACTGTGTAGTAGACGTATATCAGCGAGTTGATGATCATCGCTGAGCGCACGTTGCGGTTCTTGATCAGGTACCTGACTGTCTTGCCGAAGCCTATTGCAGTCTCTTTGAATGAGAAGCGCTTCCTGGCTCGCATGATGGCCATGCCTGTCTCCGTCTCCCTGACCATGAAGTGGCGTGCGGTGGCCTGGGCTGTCATCATGACAAGTGAGATTATCAGGAAGAGCCTCTCGCCGGCCAGAAGACCCATTTTTGAGACCACAAAGCCCGCCAGCGGTGTGGTCAGGCCTGCTCCGACAAGGATGACGTTGAAGATGTTCATGGAGTTGACGCTGTTGGACTCGCTTGTGTTCTCTATCATCAGCAGGTAGAAGCCGGTGCTCATTATCCTGTTCATGCCTGAGACTGCCTGGGCTATCAGGGCAACTACTATGTTGCCTGAGATAAGGTACAAGAGGCACGGCAGGGCGGAGGACAGAATGTCAAAGACGAATGTGGCGTTGCGCCGTCCCATCCTGTCCACTATGGGGGCCGCGAAGAGAGAGAAGACCAGCGCCGAGACATTTGCCACCGTCATGAGCGAGGCGATGCCTGTTGAGGATAGGCCCTCCTCAATCAGAAAGAGGCTGAGATAGTAGGTGTAGATGGTGTAGGGCACTGCCCAGAGCGGGAAGAATCCCAGGCAGATTCGCGCGTTCCTCTCAAGTCCCAGAAGCTTCATCCTAAGATCTCCGGTATGTAGTCGCCGAGGCGGTTCATGTTAATGACAGTGTCAGCCATGTCCTGCGGAAGACTTGCATCAAGGTCCCTGAGGCTCGCAAGGGAGCTTGCAAGGGCACCTATGGTGTCTGTGTCTCCGCCGGTCTCGGCGCAGAGAAGCATTATTCGCACAGGGTCGGAGGTGTAAATGTTGAAGCAGAACACCGCCCCTGCTGTCTCATAGCTGGGAAGGCCTGTTCCCAGCACGCCGTAAAGGAAGTCCTTGAGAGTGTCCTCAGTCCAGTCCTGCAGGCTCTGCTGCCTCAGGAACTGAAGGCGGGAGGCAAGGCTTGCGGAGGCACTGGTCCACGGGGCCTTTGAGATGCCTCTCTCACAGCCCTGAAGGGCCTTGTCCAGGATGGCGTCTGTGGTGCTGAGCTCGGCTCTGCCTGCAAGTATGTTGTCAATAATCAGGCGAAGGGCGTAGGCGTAGGCATAGGCGCTCTCAAGCGCCACTGAGTTGTTGTGTGTGCAGACAAGGGCGTTGTAGATGCAATCATCCATGTCCTGACCAAGCAGAAGGCTTGCGAAAACGGTGGCAGGGGCACGCATTATGCCTCCGCAGGTCGTTCCGTTTATTCCCGCCTTTAAAGGATCCTCGCCTGCCTGTATGCCCTGCAGGGCCTTGAGGCTGCTTGGGCCGATGTAATGCTTGGAGACGGCGCCGGTGCCCTCTATCCACTTCACAAGCTCGGAGACCGTGTTCTCTATGCTGACCTTGCCGTCCTTGAGGTAACGCCTCAGGAGCCAGAGGTTCTGCTCTGTGTCATCGGTCACCGCCCATATGGGGAGGTCGGGGTGAGTGAGGCTCTTTGACGGATCAACAAGGCCGCTTATGCGGCCCATGTTGGTCTTGATGTCCTGAGGCGTCATGAACTCGGTCGCCTTGCCCACGGCATCTGCGCAGGCAAAGAAGCGGTAGTACCTAGACAAGAGCTGTGAGGTAGTCATAGTCCCTTTTAAGCTGTCCGTCAGGATCGTCCAGATAATACTTGTAGCTTGGCTCGAGGGTCCAGTAGCCCTCAAAGCCCCTGTCTTTCAGTAGTGTGGTCACTGCCTTCCAGTCGACCTTGCCTGTTCCGATGGGGATGTGCTTGACGTTGTCCTTGTAATCGGAGAGGTGAAGGTGGCAGGGCACTTCCTTGAGGCCTGAGATGAACTCAAGCGGGTCTCCGCCGCCCTCAATGACCTCTGTGGTGTCCACCATGACCTTCATGTTGCTGATTCTGAGGGCGTCCACATAGGCATCCAGGGTATCGGGATACTGGCCGACGCCTGTGGGGTAGTTCTCCATGACCACGGTGATGCCTTTGTCCGCCAGGGCATCGCAGAGGTACCTGATGTTGTCGTTGATGGGCTTTCCCAGGATCTCCTTGAATTTGGCCTTGTACTCCTCCTCGGGGTGGATGACGACGAACTCCGTGCCGGCTGCGCGGGCGAAGTTGGCAAGGTTGTCTGAGAAGGCCTTGGACTGCCTGAACATGCCGGGGTTGGTGTTGTAGAGGATTCCGAAGAACACGAGCGGGTAGTGGATTGAGGAGATGTGGATTCCGATCTCGTTTGCCTTCTTCAGCATCACGGGCGACAGGTCCTCTGAGCACTGCGGCATGAGCTCGGCGTGGCCGAAGCCCGCCTTTCGGATGCGCGAGAGTGCGTCTGCTGTCTCAAGTGTGTAGAAGGCGCCGGTTGAGAATGCAACTTTCTTCATCTTCACCTCACTTCAGATCCGCAATCAGGCTGTCCTGCGCATCCTGGAAGGCGCGCTTGGGATCGGTTCCGTTCTCGATGTCGTCAAGTGCCCATGTCAGCTGGGTGTCCATGCTTCCCATCTCACCGAAGTGGATGTAGGCGGTGGAGTAGTCGAGCTGCTTGATTGCCGTGGAGTAGAGGTCGCTCTCTGCCATGTAGGACTTGACCTCTGGGATGTCCAGTGAGCTCTCCCTGATGGGGAGGTAGCCTGTTGTCAGCGCATAGGCTGTCTGGTTCTCTGTGTTCAGCAGGTACTTGAGCAGTGCCCAGGAGGCTGCGTGCCTTGTCGGGTCCGTGGTCATGATGGTGGCGGTGCTTCCGCCCAGGGCGACCTTTGGCTCCTTGAAGTAAGGCATCTCGATTGCGCCGATGTTGAACTGCACGCTCTGAGACCACTTTGCGATCCTGTTGCTGGTGGCGGCGATGAAGACGAGCTTGCCGGAGAGGAACTTGTTCTCCGCGTTGTCATGCTGGCTCTTGGCCATGATGCCCTCGCTTATCATCTTTGCCCAGAAGCGTGCGACCTCGATTCCGCTCTCCTCTGCGAAGACCGGGGTGACGTTTCCGTCCTTGTCCATCTCAACGATGTCGTTGCCGTTCTGGTAGAGCATGTTCTTGACAAGCCACTTGGAGTCGGATGTGTCGAATCCGTAGGTGCCCTTTGTGCTTGCTGCCTGGATTGCCTTGGCCACTGTGAGGAACTCTTCCCAGGTCTTGGGCGGGTTGGCCTCAAGGTCATAGCCGGC
>CACZJR010000015.1 GCA_902781545.1 uncultured Spirochaetales bacterium
ACTGTACCATTAAATGCAGATCAGGACATCAGTTTTCTGAAAATGTAGATGCTATCGGCCTACAGAGTAAAAAGCTGCATTAAACTATTCATTCAACTTTTTTTTGGGCTTTTTTCACAGCAGTCCGGCCTGCTGAATTATCTGCCGCGTTGAGAGGTCACAGGCAGGACAAGCAAGATCCTCTATGCTGACAGGAATCGCGATGTCGGTCTTCATCCTGATAAGGCCCCTGTTTACGGGGAGCCTGTCCTTTCCGATGTTCAGAAGGACCTTGATGCGGTTGCTTCTGTCATTCTGATAGTTCAGAAGAAGGTCATCCAGGCTCCCGTAGTCCCTCATCAGCCTTGAGGCGGTCTTGGGTCCTATGCCTTCAACTCCCCGGATGTTGTCCGCATGGTCGCCTGTAAGGCTCTTGAAGTCAACGTACTGGCTTCCGGTTATCCCGTACTTCTCCATCAGGGAGGCCTCATCGACAATCACGCTCTTGTCCCCGCGGTAGCGCAGTATGCAGGAGCCTCCATCAATCAGCTGGTAGAAGTCACTGTCATGGGAACAGACAACGATCTGAGCTTCATCCTTATATCTATAGGTATATGATGCGATCACATCATCCGCCTCATGGACAGTAGTCTCATAGCGTCTTATGCCCATCAGATCAAGGACCCTGTATGCGTCAGGAAGCTGGACAAAAGGGTTCTCCTCTTCAGGGACATCAGACAGGTCAGGCCTGTTTGCCTTATAGTCCGGATCAATGTCAGTCCTTGGGTTATGATGCTCGCCGTCAAAGACAACAAGGACATGTGTCGGCTCTGTCATCCTGATGATCCTGAGCATCCCACCGGCAAAGCCCATGATGCCCTGGACGGCCTTTCCCTCATGGTTGATTATCCTGGCGGGCATGCCGTAGAACATCTGGAACCAGAGGTTCATCCCGTCGACTAGTAAAAGCTTATGATGTCCTGTTTCCTGATTATACATAATTTTTAATTAAGTATTACGTGTTCTAAGTGCTCTGATTGAGTTCAGGACAGCAATTACCATGACTCCCACATCAGCAAAGATTGCGGCCCACATGTTGGTTATTCCCAGTGCGCCCAGAATCAGGCAGGCGAACTTCACGGCAAGGGCGAACACGATGTTCTGGTAGACGATCCTGAGGCACTTGCGTGATATGCTGATCGCCTTTGCGATCTTCATCGGATTGTCATCCATCAGCACCACATCTGCTGCCTCAATGGCCGCATCAGAACCCATCGCGCCCATCGCAATGCCCAGGTCCGCTCTTGTGAGAACCGGCGCGTCATTTATACCGTCACCTACGAACGCGAGCTTGTTCCCGCCATCTAGAAGCCTCTCCACCATCCGGACCTTATCCTCGGGAAGAAGGCCCGCATGATACTCATCAATGCCCAGCTCCGCCGCCACATTGGCCGCAATGCCCTGGGCATCTCCGGTGAGCATGACCGTCTTCTGGACCCCTGAGGCCTTGAGCGCGGCAATGGCGGCCTTGCTGTCAGGCTTGACCACATCGGAGATCACGATATGTCCGACATAGGAGCCGTCATAGGCCACATGGATTATTGTTCCAACGCTGTGACAGTCATGGGCCTTAATCCCGAGCCTGTCCATCAGCTTCATGTTTCCAGCGGCGACTGTCTTTCCGTCAACCTTGCCCATGACGCCGTGTCCGCTTATCTCCTCCACATCGGAGACACGTGAGAGGTCGATCTCCCCTCCAAATGCCTTCTGTATGCTCTTGGAGATCGGATGCGAGGAATAACCCTCGACATGGGCGGCGAGCTCGATTATCTTCTTCTCATCTATGGCCGCATGGTGGACGGCCACGACCTCGAAGACTCCTCTTGTCAGAGTTCCGGTCTTGTCAAAGACAACGGTCTTTGTCTTTGAGAGCATCTCAAGGAAGTTCGAGCCTTTGACAAGGATTCCCTCACGGCTTGCACCGCCTATTCCTGCGAAGAAGCTAAGCGGTATGGAGATCACAAGAGCACAAGGGCAGCTAAT
Organism: uncultured Spirochaetales bacterium; assembly: GCA_902781545.1. Taxonomy (GTDB): domain Bacteria; phylum Spirochaetota; class Spirochaetia; order Sphaerochaetales; family Sphaerochaetaceae; genus UBA9732. The sequence continues at coordinate 2,023 of CACZJR010000015.1, forward strand.
GACAAGGAATGTCAGGGCACGGTAGATCCACATGCTCCAGTTTCCCGCGAAGAGAGGCGGGATAATGGCAAGTGCCAGGGCGCTGAACACAACAGCTGGCGTGTAGTACCTGGCAAAGCGGGAGATGAACTCCTCAGACCTTGACTTACGGGAGCTTGCGTTCTCCACCAGCTCCAGGATCCTGGACACTGTGGACTCCCCGAATGCCTTTGTTGTCCTGATCCTCAGCACACCTGTGAGGTTTATGCAGCCGCTGATTATCTCATCGCCCTCTCGCACATCACGCGGCACGCTCTCACCGGTCAGGGCGGCGGTGTTCAGGCTGGATGAGCCTTCAACCACAACTCCGTCAATGGGGACCTTCTCTCCGGGCTGCACCACAATGACAGTGCCTATCTCAACCTCATCAGGATCAACCTGGACAAGGCTTCCGTCCTTCTCGATGTTGGCGTAGTCAGGCCTGATGTCCATCAGGTCACTGATGTTGCGGCGGCTTCTTCCGACGGCTATTGACTGGAACAGCTCTCCTATCTGATAGAAGAGCATGACTGCCACAGCCTCATTGTAGTCACCGCTTCTCTGGATGATCGCCAGGGCAAAGGCCCCTAGCGTGGCGAATGCCATCAGGAAGCACTCGTCAAACGGGCGGCCGTTGATTATCCCCTTTCCGGCCTTGCGCAGGATGTCATAGCCTATGACAAGGTAAATGACCAGGTACGCACAGAGATATATGACAAACCCTGGCGTGCCTCCGATGTCGGTGACATGCCTCAGGATGTTGACAATCACAAGCAACGCCGCAGCGATGCATATCCTGATGAGATTTCTCTTCTGCTTCCTGTTCATATAAGGCCTCAGAGCTCGATGTCGCAGTCAGGCTCGACCTTGCGGCAGGCCTTCAAGACATCCTTCATCACGCGCTTCTCATCAGCGCCTTCCTCGAACTCGACATTCATCTTCAGTGTCATGAAGCTCACGCTCGCATCCTTGACCCCTGCGGTCTTCTTTGCGGCCTGCTCCATGAGGTTGGCGCAGTTGGCGCAGTCAACGTCAATCTTGTATGTCTTCTTCATAAGGTGCCTCCTGAACACATTAACATTTTAGCATATTCTAATATGTTCATGTCTGCATGATACATTCCATCAGCATCATTGTCAATCACTTTTAATTACCGAACTGCATGTTGATCGCCTTGGAGATGGGCGTGAATCCCTCTCCAAGGACCTGGTTCGCATTCTGCACTATCATGAATGCCTTGTCATCGATGTCATGGACAAGTCGCTTAAGGATTATGATCTCGTTGTTGGGAATCACGCTCATCAGGACCGGTCGGTCAGCTCCGGTGTACATTCCCTTGCCCTCGAGCATTGTCACACCATGATCTAGGACTGCCATGATCTTCTTGGCTATCTCCTCGTACTTGCCGGAAATGATGAGCACGGTCTTGGCTGTGTTGGCGCCGAAAGGAAGGGCAACCTTGTCTATCATATAGCCTGTGATGTAGACGGTGGTTACCGCATAGAGTGCGCTCTCTATCCCGAACACGAACATGGAGGCGAATATGATCGCCGCATCAATCATGATAAGGCATGTTCCGAGAGACAGCGGAGTGTATTTGTTCAGGATCTGCGCGATTATGTCAGTGCCGCCTGTGTTGGCGCCGCCCTTCATGACAAAGCCTATTCCCGCACCCATGGCCACTCCGCCGAACAGGGCGCTGAGCCAGACACTCAACGGGTCTGTGTAGTCAAGGAAACCGTTGCCGCCCGAGAGATCGACCAAAAGAGTCGTGAAGCCAGAGAGAAGCAATGTCCCGATAAGTGACTTCAGGCCGTAGGCCTTCCCGAAGACCTTCATGCCGATCAGGAAGAGCGGGATTGAGAGCGCGAAGATCACATAACCGGGGTTCCATCCGATTGTGTGGTAGACCATGGTGGCAATACCGCTCACGCCGCCTGATGCGATTTTGGCAGGATTCACGAAATATGCCACGCCCACTGCGGTGAGAAAAGAGCCTATCGTTATGTTCGCATATTCGTAAACCTTGTGCTTGATCACCTTAAACCTCACAAAAAAAGGCCTCCGTCATTTAACGGAAGCCTCTACAATTTATATTGTATTCAGTCCAAATGCAAGATGTCACGCGCCTGAGATTCGGAGATGTCCGCCCTGTAGAACAGTTTATAGAACTCGCGTGTGCGCGCGATGATGTCTATGCCGGCCTCAGGATAGAGGATCGATGCCAGATACCACAGTCCTATTATTCTGTTTGAGCACACAGGATTGTCGATGAAGCCGTGAGGCATGTTCGGGACAAGATATACATTGTCGTCCTTCACAGCCTTGAGGCTGGCCCAGTCACCTGATGTGGTGATTGTCTTATAGCCCTCCTCCGTATAAGCGAAGATGTAATCAGGGTCAAGCTGGTACAGCGTCTCGAGTGAGATGCTTCCGTTGGACTGGGCGGTCTTTGATGTTACCACCACCTCGGCTCCTGCCTTCTCAGCACACTGAGCATGGCTCTTTCCGCCTATGACTGCCTCAAGGCCGTTGTTTGATGATGTGATGTAGACAGTGGGCTTCTTGCCTGAGCTGTATTTCTCAATCTCGAATACAACAGCTTCATAGTACCCTGCCAGTTCCTCCGCGCGCTCCTCATATCCAAGAAGCTTTCCGAGTCTCCTGAACACTTCCGGATAGTTGTCCATATTGGCTTCCAAGAAGATCACCGGAACTCCGACATCTCGGGAGACATCATCAAGTTCCTTTGCCATCTCCTCAACAGATCCCTTGATGTCTCCCACATCAATGACCATCTCAGGATTTGCCAGGATCATTGTCTCCTTGTTCAGGTTCGCCTTCTTTCCATACAGGGTTCCGAATGCCGGAAGGTCATGCGTGAAGGACGGGTAAATCGTCTTCTCGTCAGCTGAGAGCTTTGTAGAAAGACCTACAAGCTTCTCCGGGGCAATCTGGAAGATAAGCACCTGGGCATTTGATCCGGACGGGGCAATCCGGGTGATGTCAGCAGGAAGAACAACCTCTCTTCCAAGGTCATCAACAAAGACCTGTGTCTCTGCTGAGGCTTCCTCTTTAATCTCAACAGTAGCCTGTGAGTATACAATACTTAATGAAACAATAAGTATTATCAGAAATAAAGCCAGTTTCTTCATATTCTCTCTCCTGTTTCTATATCAAACAGCACCAGATTCTTCCTGTTTCTGAACACATACGGATAATCCTTGTCATATGTCTTCTCAAGGAAGCCAAGGTACTGGTTTTGGTTCTTTCCGAGGTATGTCCACCTTATAAATGACCTTGCCTCTTCCTCAGATCTCAGAGGCTGGCTGAAATCAAGCTCCAGGTCACTTCTGGTGTATGAATACCCCTCTCTCTCCAGGATGCTGCATATCAGGTCCGTCCTGTCAGGCCTTGTGTCCTGGTTGTGGCCGCTGTGCCTTGATATGACATAAATGACCTTCCTGGTTGCGTGTTCAACTATTTCCTTCAGGTCTGAGGCATCCTCGATATGGCCGTAGTTGATGCACAGAGCCACAACAGATCTCTCCCTAAGCTCCGATGCATCACAGCAGCGGAAGATGTCTTTTCCGGTACGCTCTATGGCCTTCTCTATGACAACAGGCTCTATGTCCACTGCCCTGATGTCATAACCGTCGTCAGAGAGAAGCTCTGCCTCATATCCAAGCCCGCAGCCGAGCTCAAGAACGCTCTCATTCTCTCTGATATGTCTCTCAATCTCGTCTGTAAGTCTTCTGTGGTAATCTGAGGCCTTGCTTGCCCTCTCATACCAGAGAATGCTCTCATCCGTCCACCAAGTCATTCGGGAATGCATGCAAGCCTCCCGTTCTCAGTACGGACTATACTGATGTGTCTGCTGTATAGCCTAGAGAGCACATCGTTTCCGACAAGGTTCTCAGGCCTGTCGTCATAGACAATCCCGCCATCTGCCATTGCCACAACCCTTGAGGAATGCGTGAGGGCCAGGTCCGGGTTGTGTGTGGAGTAGATGCAACTGTAACCTTTCCGGACAAGCTCACCCACCTTCTCAAGAACAAGCAGCTGGTTCGAGTAATCCAGGAACGATGTCGGCTCATCCAGGATCAGGAGTCTTGCGTCCTGCATCAGCGCCCTTGCCACCAGCACAAGCTGCCTCTCACCTCCTGAGATTGTGTCCATTGTCCTTCCTGCTATCTCCTGCAGGTTCAGGAGCTCTATCATCTGCTCCACCTTTGCCTCCTCCCTCTTTCCTGGAGACTGCATCAGGGAGAGCCTGCTTGAGCACCCCATCAGGATTGATGTCCTGACAGAGTACGGGAAAGCAGACCTTGTTATCTGGGGGATGTAGGCCATGAGGCCGGCCCTCTGCCTGAGCTTTATCGCTCCCACCGGTGTTCCGTCAAAGGTGATTGTGCCCTCATCCGGCTTGAGGAAGCCTGGGATAAGTCTCAGAAGGGTTGTCTTTCCCGCACCGTTCTTTCCCAGAAGGCTGACCATCTCCCCTTCCCTGACGCTCAGGTCAATGCCGCTGAGGACCGGCTTCTCCTTATAGCTGAATGAGAGGCCTCTGATCTCAAGAGTCATAGCGCACCTCCCTGAAGAGCAGAAGCAGGAAGAACGGGGCTCCGATGAACGAGGTCAGGATTCCTATCGGTATCTCGATTGTGGTCGCGGACCTTGAGACGCAGTCCACGAGCGTCAGGAACGATGACCCAAGGAACACCGTGGAAGGGAAAGAGTACCTTGCGTCATTTGAGACCGTCATGCGGGATATGTGAGGTATCACAAGGCCCACCCACCCTATGTTTCCGGCCACCGCGACGCTGCAGGCGGTTATGACAGTGGCGCATGTTATGGCTATTGCCCTAATCAGCTTTGTGTTCACTCCGATGGAGCGAGCCTCATCCTCGGACAGGGACAGCAGGTTGATCTTCCACGACAGGGCCAGGAGCACGGCGATTGAGAGCCCCACAGGAACGGCTACCATCCCCAGTGCCCTCATGTCGGTTCCGGAGAGGGTACCCATCAGAAAGTACGTTATTGCGGGAAGCACGTTGTTGGGGTCCGCCATGAGCTTCACGAAGCTTGTGGCCGCAGAGAACAGGGATGACACCACCATCCCCACCAGAATCAGGCCCAGTGTCTGCTCCCTTCTGGTACGTGAGGCTATGGTGTAGATCAGGGCCAGTGCCGCAATGCCTGCGATGAATGCGTTGACGCTCACAAGGACGGACGACAGCCCCAGAAGAAGCGAGAGCGATGCCCCGAATCCCGCTGCAGTGCTTGTGCCAAGCACATCAGGTGAGACCAGGGGGTTTCGGAATATCATTTGGAACGTCTGGCCGCTCAGGGCAAGGCCCGCGCCCAGAAGAAGCGATGCGAGTATCCTGGGAAGGCGTATGTGAGTCACGACTGCCACGGCATTTCTGTCCATGCCCATGCTGTGCCCTGTTATCTGCTGGATCAGCACCCTGATTATCCCTATCGGGCTTATCCAGTATCTTCCTATGCCCAGGGCAATAACAGCCACCAGGATTGTTGCAATACCAAGTATTATGACTTTGATCCCGGCCTTTTGTGACATCATTACCCTCGTTTTATTTCCATTATATCTGAACAGACATAATGGCGCAAGGACCATGTGTACTTATTTCTCTTTTGCCTGTACAATGTGCCCTATGGGTCTTAAGAAGCGCCTCAAGAGCTGGTTCTCCAGACGCTACGGTGATGATGAGTTCGAGATTTTCCTCTATGTTGTAAACTTCTCGCTGCTTTTTGCGGCCTTCATACCGGATCTGCACTTCCTGGTGTTCATCGCGATAATAGGATTCATCTACACGACATTCAGGGCAATGTCATCGAACATTGAGAAGCGTTCAAGGGAGAATGAGATTTTCCTTAAGATTATCTTTCCTCTGAGGAAGAGGAAGTGACCTCGTCGTCCTTCAGATGAGATGACACTAGGATCTTGTGGATATCTGAGTAGCTGAGGTCCTTACCCTCCTCCATCAGCTTCTTTCGGAGGTTCTTGAACTTGTACATCATGGCATCGGCATTCTCGATCGCATCCATTATGCTGGCCTCACCCGGTGAATACGGAGCATAACCTGTTGAGACGAACGGGAGGTTCGTGACGGTAAGGCGGGCATCCTCCATTGCGGCATGGATCTTCTCGATTATCTGCTCGGGGTCACACGGGATTCCGGGGACAATCACACAGAACTCATCTCCGCCGGTCCTGTACACGCGGCTGGAGGCAGGCACATTATCCTTGAGGATCTTTGCGACGGTCCTCAGGACATCGTCACCGAAAAGGTGTCCGAATGTGTCATTGCACTGCTTGAAGTAATCGATGTCCACGTTGATGAGCAAGCTCCTCTCATCAAGCTGTGAGATCATGCTGTCATAGCTGTGACGGTTCAAAAGCATCGTCAGGCTGTCAGTGCTCTGGACCATGGCGACATATGTGATGTAGAAGAATGAGAGCGTTATCGCAAGGACTATGTAGTCCACGTGGATTGACTTGTCGATGTTGTGGAGCGCAATTCCCAGGATCATGAACACCAGTATCAGGTAGAGCGTCCATGAATGGCGGCCCTGATACTGCCTGCTCAGGCGGATTGTGCCGATCAGAAGACAGATGCCCTGGAACACATAATCGATCATGTAGATGAAGTAAAGGCTTCCGTGGTGGTACACATTGGCCGCATCCACATAGAAAATGAAGCCAAACACGGATGACAGGGCTATCATCACGAAATTGAATATCACGCCGCCAAGCATCACACCCAGCAGCTTGCGGTCATCGGAGATGGCGGGCATGAGTGCAAGGGGGATGAGCGGTGCAGAACACATCTCCAGAGCCTTCACGATGGTATGAAGCCAGATGACACTGTTCGAATGCTCAAGGAAAGCCGCGCCCCATTCAAAAACAGCTCCGATGATGACAATCAGGAATCCCCTGCAGAACTGCTTTTTCTTGAGTGGGGTCAGAATGGGACTCACACCAATGATCACACACATGATAATGCAGGCCAGGACCGCCATGAGTATCGTTGCTGTGTAGAAATTTGACATCTTAACCCTCTCCGTATTCTGAGCTTTTACTTCCCCAGAGCTTCAATGTAAAAACTCACCGGCCTGAATCCGTCGTTACAGGATATCATAGCCGAATACTTATCCTTCATCCATCCATCATAGAAGTTTCCGCCCCCATTTGCAAGTTCCTTTACAAACGGTTGCATGACAGACCATGCGCTGTCACACATGCCATCGGGACATTCTCCTTCCTTTGATATGAAAACCTGTCCGATTCTCATGTCACAGGCATGCTCTATGGGGTTCTCATACTCCTTCATCAGATCTTCATAGACAGTCCGGCGCATGACCGTGATCCTGACGTCTCTCATGCTCACTCACCGGGATCCGGTCTAAGGACCTTCCCTATGTTCCAGAGATGGGATGCGTTCCTTGCAGCTGTCAGACGCTCCTCCTTTGTCTTGTACGGGATCTCGGCAGTGTGCGCGCCGCAGTCAAGGCAAGAGACATAGAAGCACCAGCCGCCCTCTTCCTCAAGAGCTCCGGTTCCCCGGCAGAGCGGGCAGTCCTGAAGCTCAATTTCCTTTAATATCTGTTCCATCAGCTTTCTCCAGCTTTTTCTTAAGATCGAATCCGAACGTCGAATCAATGGCGTGCACAGGACAGGCCGCCTTGCACTTGCCGCACCTGATGCATTCGGCTGTGTTGATGTCCTGTGTGCATCTGACGTCCATCGGGCAGGCTTTCTCGCACTTGCCGCATCCTATGCACTTTGACTTGTCCAGATGCATCTGATAAAGGCTGAAGCGTGAGAAGAGACCGTACAGCGCCCCTAGCGGGCAAAGGTACTTGCAGAACGGCCTGTGAATCATCGTCGATGATACCAGTACAATCAAAAGCAAACAAGTCTTCCAACTGAACAATATCCCGATCACCTCTCTTAATGCAGGATTTGCAAGTATCAATGACAATCCGGCCATTGTTCCTGCCGGACAGACATACTTGCAGAACCAGGTCTGGCCCATGTCCAAGGGGTTTCTGACCAGTATCGGAAGAAGAATCACAAGAGTTGCCAGGACAACATACTTCAGATATCTCATGACCCTGTCGGCCTTATTGTTGACCTTGATCTTCTTCACGGGAATCTTGTGAAGCAGGTCCTGCAACAGTCCGAACGGACAGAGAAACCCGCAGATCAGCCTGCCGAGGACTACTCCGAAAAGCATTATCAGGCCAAGTACGTAGAAGCTGATCCTGTGATTGCGGCTGCTGATGACAGCCTGAAGCGACCCTATGGGACATGAGCCCAAAGCACCCGGGCATGAATAGCAGTTCAGGACCGGCACACAGAGGAGCTTTGTCTTTCCCGTGAAGATCTCGCCTTTCACGAAGCCCGCCGCATAGCCGTTGAAGAAGGCGGCGGCCGCAAGCTGGATCAGGTTGCGCTTTCTCTCATGTCTCTTTGTCTCTGGGGTCTTGTCTTCTGCCATATCAGTCCAGCCCTATGCAAGCGAAGCAGATCGCCTTGGCCTTGTTCAGGACAATGGACGCCTCATCGCGGAATATCCCCAGCAGGATGAACGAGACGGCGATTATGATCAGCGCGACCCTGAAGGCGTTCCTGGTCCTGGTCTTCATTTGATCTTACCGAGAAGGGAGTTGATCTTGCTCCCGTAATCCTTGAGCGGATTCTTGGGCGCTCCGGTTATGACATCCAGGAGTTTCCCGTTCTTGTCGACGAATATGGTTGTCGGATATCCGAGGACATTGTAGATCTTGTCGACCTGATCGTCGGTCATCTTCAGCACAGGGAACTTAAGCTCGAAATAGTCCACGATCGCCACAAGGTCATCCGGCTTCTCATAGGCGTCGGCGCAGATTCCGATCAGGTTGGCCTTCTTGGGCAGCTGTGAGTACAGAGTGTTCAGCTCCGGCATCTCCTCGATGCAGTATCCGCACCATGTGGTGAAGATATTTATCATGGTCACGTCATAGTCCTTGAAGACGTCTGCGGTAACCGCATTTCCCTTCATGTCCTCACCTGTGAGGTTTGCAGGACTTCTGGTGGCGCTTGAAGCCATCAGCAGCGAGCAGACTGATACAAACAAGATGATAAGTATTACTTTCCTACGCATGTTTTAATTATACACGCGCGGAACCTCCAACACAATGTCAGAATCTGGGAAAGTGACGCAAGGATGTATGTGGTCTGTCTCCTTGTCCATGTGACGCCTGTAGTCATTCTGCCCTGAGACGATATATGTCCCGGAGATGACCTTGCTGCGGCACCACCCGCACTCACCGCTTCGGCACTTTGCCGGTGCTGCAATGCCCGCGCGCTCCATGGCCACCAGAAGTGTCTCCCTTGATGAGGCCTTGATGCGGTATGTCTCAGGACCCTGGATGACAGTCAGATCATAATATGTGTCAGGACTCTCATTTTCCGCACTCACAGGTTTACCGGAGACTCCTATGATCTCACGCCTGACCCTCTTTGAAGGAAGTTCGAGTTCCGAGACAACACCCTCCATGTGGCGGTACAGTCCCGCAGGTCCGCAGATGAAGAGCGAGTAATCATCAGGCGCATGCTTCCTGATCAGGTCAGCTGTGACAAAGCCGTTCTCAAAGCCAGGCTTCCTCTCTTCAGACAGGATGTGGATGACCTTGACCTTGTCAGTCTGAGAGGCTATCTCATCAAGCTCCTTCCTGAAGAGGATGGATCTCTCTGTCCTTGAGCCGTATAGGATAGTCAGGTTGAAGTCCTCTATCCCGTCACGTATGGCCGCCGCCATGGACAAAAACGGTGTTATCCCGCTTCCGCCTGCCACAGCAATGACGTTTCTGCTGTCACGCAGGCTGTCATGGAAGAACTGCCCCTCAGGACCTGAGACAAGAAGGCTGTCCCATTCCTTGATTTTTCCCAGCATGTAGTCTGCGACAAAGCCGCCGGGATTCTCCTTCACGGTGATGCAGAGCCTTCCGTCCTCAGTGTCCTTCGGAGAGGATGAGATGGAATAAGGCCTGGAGACAAGGCTTTCTCCTATCCTGAGCTTTACGGACACGTACTGCCCAGCCCTGAACCAGGCGGCACTTGTCCCGTCTGCTTTCCTCAGCACAAGGGTCCTTGCCCCCGAATCGGGATGCTCTATTATTCCTAATACGGTCATATGTTGCGTATTAGGATGCAGTTTTCTTGCGTTTTCGTTTATCGGGAAGCTTGTATTGATGTCACTGTCGGGTGCTGACTCAATCGCCTTGTCACGCCTTAGCGGCAGGTTCTTGAAGGACAGCATGTCCTTGAGCTTGAAATTGCTGATCTTTATCTTGAGTTTCTGAAGCCTCTCTCTCATACTGCTGCCTCCTCAAGCTCGCGCAGCACCATGCCCGCCATCAGCTCTCCGCACTGGTATGCGGACGAATAGCCGTCACCTCTGGGTCCTCCTGCCCCTATGGGCTTCAGGCCTTTGACCGGATAATCCTTCCCCATCTGGAGGCTTCTTGAGATTATGTCGTCCCAATCCGCGGTCTCATGACCGTAGACACAGCCCTCAGGAGTCCCGAGATAGCGGGCAAAAGTCCAAGGCGTGGCTATGGCGATCTCCTCTATGTGGCCCTCAAGGTCGATTCCGGTGTTGTCCTTCAGCTGCTTTATTAGCTTTCTTGCGCACTTCTCCTTGAATGCCGCGTAATCCTCGGGCCTTAGGTTGTCCCAGTCCACGGGAGACCCGAATGTCGTTATGGAGCACATGCATGTGCCTTCCGGGCTTGCCTTGGGGTTCGCCACGTTGTAGCAGACAAAGATGGCGAACGTGTTGTGCTCCATTCCCCTCATTATGTTCGCGTACTCCTTCTCGGAATCCGCGCTTCCCAGCATGAAGATTGAGTAGTCGTTTATCCCCAGCTCTTCCCTTGTCACATCAAGGCACAGGTGGACTGTGAACATCCTTGCCCCGAACTTCTGCTTCCTGGCGTTGGAGAGCCGTCTCAGCCTTGGCGTCACAATCTCCTTTGGGACCATGCTTCCGTAGACAATGTCCTCGTTGACGTTGGCCAGGGCATAGCGGCAGCTCACATCACCGTAGGATGTGCGTACCCCGCAGACCTTGCCGTCATTGAACAGAAAGCTCTCTGCCCTGCAGTTGAACCAGATCGTGCCGCCCAGCTCACGGAAGCGGTCCTCAAGGGCCACGGAGAGCTCATGGGATGTGAACGCGGGAATGTATGCGCCTTCCTCCATGTAGGAGCTGACCATCATGGCATAATGAAGGAACGACATGCGGCTCATGTCGACTCCGAGATATGACCAGTAGGTGGACAGGATGTCGATGCACTTCTGCGGGAGCCTAAGGGCCTTGAACACGACCTTGCATGAGTGGGACCCCACAATCAGCATGTTGGAGAAATGCTTCAAGGCATAACGGATGTTGTAGTTGGTACCGTCGGAGAAATAGCCAAGGCCCTCGTTGACCTCGTCAAAGAGCCTGAAGAGCCTCTCCATCTTCTTGCGGATGCCAGGGACCTCTCTCTCCATCGCGTCTATCATGGCCTCTTTGCCGCACGGCATGGTGATGTCCATGGGACTTCCGTCTGAGAACCGTCCCACCGCACGGAAGCAGTCCTTGAGCTCAACCCAATTCACCCTGATTCCAAGATCATCGAACATGCGCCTGATTGAGCCGGGCTTCTCCTTGCTTCCGACAGAGCAGAGCTCATGAAGCGAAGGATCAATCTCGAATCTGCCGCGCACATAGGATGTGGCGCAGCCTCCGGGAACATTATGCTGCTCGACTATTAGAGTCTTTTTTCCCGCTTTCTGAAGCTTTATGGCGGCAATCAGCCCGGCATTGCCGGCTCCGGCCACAACAACATCGAATTCCTTGTCCATGAGACTAAGATAACCCCGTTTGCGGCAGGAAAGAATAGTCAATCAATACTATTTTCAGTTCATAAGCAGTACTTACATAAACACCTCATGCTCTGATAGGATTATCTGTGATGGAGAAACTCAGACAGCTCTCATTTTTGATCAAACCCGCCTCGTCGCTTTGCAACCTCAGGTGCAGGTACTGCTTCTATGAGGATGAGTCAGAGAACAGGTCCCAGAAGTGCTACGGCATCATGAGCGCAGAGACTGCGGACAGGCTCATCGCCTCGGCCGTGGATGCAACATGTGACGGGGCAATGATCTCAGTAGGCTTCCAGGGCGGAGAGCCCACCGTTGCAGGGCTTGATTACTTCAGGCACTTCATTGAGGAGGAGAAGAAATATCCCTCCAGGCGTTTCACGCATTCGATCCAGACCAACGGCTATGCCCTTGATGAAGACTGGGCCACATTCCTTGCTGAGAACAACTTCCTTGTTGGAATATCCGTTGACGGCTACAAGGACCTTCACGACCTTCACAGGCTCACCCCGTCTGGAGAAGGCTCCTTTGGCAGGATCGCTTACAATCTGGAGCTGCTGAAGAAACACAAAGTCGAGTTCAATGCCCTCTGCGTGGTGACAAGGCAGTGCACGGAGCGTCCGCACAGGGTCTACAACAGGCTCAAGGCAATGGGCTTTGAGTACCTGCAGTTCATAGCATGCCTGGACCCCATAGGAGCAGAGCGCGGAAAGCAGAGCTACTCGCTTTCACCTGAGGATTACGGGCGCTTTCTCTGCGCCACATTCGACGACTGGTACAAGGACTGGAAGGAAGGACACTTCACCAGTGTCAGGCAGTTCGATGACTACATCCACATCCTCACAGGTGTCCTGCCGTCATCTTGCGCAGCCCTGGGAAAGTGCGGGTCATATCTGGTTGTAGAGGCTGACGGAAGCCTCTATCCATGCGATTTTTATGTCCTGGATGAATGGAATATCGGAAAAATCGGAGAAGTGTCTGTAATACAGGCCATCAATTCAGAGAAAGCCAAGAGCTTCAGAAGTGACAGCGGAAGGCTCCCTGAGCAATGCAAGACCTGCTCCTGGCTTCCCATCTGCCACGGAGGCTGCAAGAAGGACATCAGTCTCAATGATGCCGGGAAACCCGAGAACTATTTCTGCCCCGCATACCGTTTCTTCTTCGAATATGCCTCGGAGCGCCTGATGGAGGTCGCAAGGGCCGAGTATCAGGCAATGCATAGGCAATAATCATGGCTATGCCTTTACTGATTTTTTTTCAGTGAAAATGTTTTCAGTAAAATGCATAATTCCTCATCATTCTTTATATGGACTATTTCAGAGTAGGTACCCTATAATTTGGAAGCACCTTCCCGGAAACAAGATTGCCGTCATTGTCTACCATACCATCTTCTGATCTTGAGCGGTATTCATCAATGACATAGGCTTGACAGGATTAATCCATGAGGGGACTGTCCCGGAATATGTGTAGCATTACATAAGGCAACTGATAATTTGGGCAAAGAATTCTAAGCTCCATCCTCTCATAAAGGCATGCATATTTCACTATGAGTTTGAATACATCCATCCATTCACCGACGGTAATGGAAGAACAGGCAGATTCTGGCACACTTTGATTCTCTCAAAATGGGAACCGCTTTTTGCATGGATTCCAATTGAGAATCTGATCCATAAGAGACAGAGCGATTACTATAAGGCAATATCTGATTCCGACAAAGCCGGGAACTACGGCATTCATACTCTTCATGACAGGTGGAGAGAGCCATCGCATCTCTCAAAGAAAATGGCCGGCTTGCACGAGAAGGCTCAAACAAGACCGGCCACTGGGTAGTCTTAGGTTAAGTTCATCACTTCAATGCAGCAAATCCTCTCTCCAGGTCGGCGATGATGTCATCGATATGCTCAGTTCCGATTGAGAGGCGGATTGTGTTGCGGTGGATGTTCTGCTGCTCAAGCTCCTCATCTGTCAGCTGCGCATGGGTTGTTGTTGCCGGGTGGATGACAAGCGACTTCACGTCGGCCACGTTGGCAAGAAGAGAGAATATCTTCAGGTTGTCGATGAACTTGTGGGCCTCTTTCTGGCCGCCCTTGATGTCGAATGTGAAGATGCTTGCTCCTCCGTTGGGGAAATAGCGCTCATAGAGATCATGCTGAGGATGGTCAGGAAGTGACGGATGGTTCACCTTCTCAACAAGCGGATGCTTTGACAGATACTCAACCACCCTCTTTGTGTTGTAGGCATGTCTTTCCAGTCTGAGAGACAGGGTCTCGACGCCCTGCAGGAGCAGGAAGGCGTTGAACGGTGAGATAGCCGCTCCCATGTCACGAAGGATGATTGCACGCACATAGGTCACAAATGCTGCAGGTCCTGCGGCATCGGCGAATGAAACCCCGTGGTAGCTCGGATTCGGGTCTGAGATCTGAGGGAACTTTCCGCTCTTCTTCCAGTCGAACTTGCCAGTGTCAACGATTATTCCGCCGAGGGTTGTGCCGTGACCGCCGATGAACTTTGTGGCAGAATGCACGATGATGTCTGCCCCATGCTCTACTGGTCTGATCAGATAAGGTGTGCCGAACGTGTTGTCAATGACGAGAGGGATTCCGTTTGAGTGGGCAATCTCTGCAACCGCGTCAATGTCAGGGATATCGCTGTTCGGGTTTCCAAGGGTCTCTATATAAATGGCCTTTGTGTTCGGGCGAACGGCTGCAGCGACTTCCTTGAGGTTGTGGATGTCTACAAATGTCGTCTCTATTCCGAATTCCGGGAGTGTGTGGCCCAGAAGGTTGAAGCTTCCGCCGTAGATTGTCTGCTGCGCCACAATGTGGTCACCCTTTTTGGCGAGTGCCTGGATTGTATATGTCACCGCAGCTGCTCCGGCTGAGAGCGCAAGAGCTGCAGAGCCGCCCTCAAGGGCAGCGATCCTCTTCTCAAGGACATCCTCTGTGGGGTTTGTGAGTCTTCCGTAAATATTTCCCGGGGCCTTCAGGGCGAACCTGTCTGCCGCATTGGCGGAGTTCGGGAAAACATAAGAGGTGGTCTGGTAAATAGGTACTGCCCTGGCGTCTGTTGCGGGATCGGCCTGTTCCTGACCGACATGAAGCTGCAGTGTCTCAAACTTGTATTTTTCCATCTTTTTCTCCCTCACTTTGATTTGCATATTAAACCTACTGGTTTACTTGGTTTTAATGATACCACTCAAGGCCGCATCTTGTCAATCCGGAATAGTCAGAGGTTCGAGATCTCCTCAAGATCATATGTGGTGCCCTGGTAGACGAAGTTCAGCCAGTTGGAATAGAAGAGGTTCGCGTGGGCCTTCCATGTCACCTCCACACCGAACTCCGGCTTGTCCGCCACGAAGTAGTTAAAAGGAGGCATTGTGCTCTTGATCGCCCTGTCACGCTCATATTCCTTCATCAGGGTGCCGCGGTCATATTCCCAGTGTCCGTTCAGGAACACCTGACGTCCGTCCTTTGATGCTATGATATGAGGGCCTGCAAAGTAAGACTCATCAAGGATTTCGAGCTCATCAATAGCCTTCACGGCATCGATGTCAATCATGGTGTACCTTGAATGCGGCACGAGGAATCTGTCATCAAAGCCTCTGGTGAACGGGTTGTCATAGCTCTTGTGAAGCAGCGTGTGCGGGAAGATCCCTGAGAGCTTGTGGTCCATCAGTGTCTTTTCTATGCCGTAATGATAATACAGTCCTGCCTGCGCACCCCAGCAGATATGGACCGTTGAGAAAACGTTCTTCTTGGTGTGCTCCATGAAGGAGGAAAGGTCTTTCCAGTAATCGACCTTCTCGAACGGGAGCTTCTCGACAGGGGCTCCGGTGATGATCATTCCGTCGAACTTCTCGTCCTTGACATCCTCAAAGCGGGCGTAGAACTCCTTCAGGTGCGGCAGGTCCTCCACCTTGCGGTGGTCTGTCTGCATCATGATCAGGACAAGCCTGACCTGCAGCGGCGTGTTTGCCAGCATTCCCATCAGCTGGACCTCGGTGGCCTCAAGCGTGGGCATGAGGTTCAGGATGCCTATCTTCAGGGGACGGATCTTCTGCTCACGTCCGCGGGTGTTGGACATGACAAAGACTCCCTTTCTCCTGAGCTTGTCTGAATACGGATAGTTTTTCGGAAGCAGTATCGGCATAAGGATATGATGTTCAAAAATGCATGATTATTCAACTACTCACCCCATATGCAAATTGAACAAGGAATGAGGAAGGGATATCATTACAAATTATGAGAGACTCGTTGAAAAAGATATACAGGGAGGATTCCCCATATAAGCCCTACCTGTTATCGCTTCTGGTGATCGGATTCTCCTACGGGCTGCAGAAAGGAATCCTGGACAACTACCTTGCCGAGATCGTCGCCATGACGGAGTTCGACAGGGGCGTTCTGGAGTTCTTCCGTGAGCTTCCCGGCCTGATGCTTGTGGGCATCCTTGCCGTGATGTACAGGTTCTCCGCAGAGAAGATATACAAGATCGGAGCCCTTGTCGCCCTGGTCGGCCTGATGATGCTCTCTCTTGTTCCAGCATCCAGGGTCCTTGTCACATTGTCCATCTGCATCTACTCACTGGGAGAGCACATCCAACTTGGCATGAAGAACTCCCTGGGCGTGCATTACGCCAAGCCCGGAAAAAGCGGCCTTTCCCTGGGCAAGCAGCATTCCTTCTATGACATGGGCACACTGGGAGGCTTCCTGATCATAATCGTCCTGTTCAGGATAATCTCAGGAAACTCAACGACATTCAGGATCATCTTCGCGATCTCCGCCGCCCTTGTGCTTGCAGGATTCGTATCCTCGCTCAGGATGACAGGCACCAGCCAGACAGACAGCAGCAAGAGACGCTTCTACTTCAGGAAGAAGTTCACAAAGTACTACATCCTGGAGGTCACATACGGGGCAAGGAAGCAGGTGTTCTTCACGTTCGGCCCCTATCTGCTGGTTCTGCACTACGGTGCCAACGCATCTGTCATGAGCATGCTTTTCGCCATCTCCGCCATCTGTGGCACAATTCTCTCACCATACGTCGGAAAGCTCATAGACAGGATCGGATACAAGACCGTCATGGTCTCAGACACACTGCTTCTGGTGATAGTGTGCTTCTTCTACGGCTTCTCTGAGTACTTCTTCCCGGTAAATGTCTCGTTTGTGATCTGCTGTGCCATGTATGTGATGGATTCAATCATCTCTCTGGCATCAATGGCCTCAAACGTCTATGTACATGAACTTTCTGACGGTCCTGAGGAAACCAGGGCCACCATCGCCACTGGAGTATCAGTGAACCACTTCGTCACGATCTTCGTGGCTCTTCTGGGCGGATGGGTCTGGAGGGCGACCGGAATCCAGACACTTTTCACGATTTCGGCGGTGATCGGGCTTCTGAACAGCCTGTTCGCCTCCACAATAAAGACAAAGCGCAAGAGCCTTGCGCAAGGTGCATGAGAGGAACGTCATGAGTGATTCAAAAGCAGCTGAGAAATGGAAGGTCATGGCCCCGTGGAAGGACCGTAAGACAATCGTCTTCATGTCTGATTTCGGGACTAACGACGGTGCGGTCAGCGCAATGAGGGGCGTTGCCTCAAGCGTCTCCGGGGAACTCAAGCTTGAGAACCTGACCCATGAGATACCGCAGTTCAACATCTGGGAGGCAAGCTACCGCCTCATCCAGACCATCACGTACTGGCCTGCGGGTACGGTCTTCGTGTGCGTCATAGACCCGGGTGTGGGCTCAGAGAGGGAGAGCGTGGCCGTGCTGACAAAGTCAGGGCACATAATAGTGACCCCGGACAACGGCACCCTGTCCCATGTGCAGAAGGAGATCGGAATCCTCGAGCGGCGCAGGATCTCAGAGACTGAGAACCGTCTCAAGGACAGCCAGAGATCCTACACCTTCTACGGACGTGATGTGTACGCATACACCGGAGCGCGCCTTGCCGCCGGCCTTGTGGACTTCCAGGACGTGGGTCCCCTTCTGGACCCCAGACCCGTCATGCTCAGGGTAGACAGCCCCATCATCAGGGGCAATGACATCGAGGGCACGATCGAGATCCTGGACACACGGTACGGCAGCCTTTGGACAAACATCCCGGACACATTGTTCTTCTCACAGGGAATGAACTACGGGGATGACATCAGGGTACTGATCAGCTGTGACAAGCGCATCGTCTACGGCTACACCATGAAGGCATGCAGGAATTTCTCAGAGGTGGCCTTAGGCCAACCCCTTCTATACATCAACAGCCTCCTGAAGGTGAGCATCGCGCTGAACCAGGGAAGTTTCGCCGAGGCATACTCAATCGGAACCGGCGAGCACTGGCACATCAGGATCAGCAAGGAGATCAGACAAAAGGATTGAAGTAACGTCCTCCGTTGATGATCCCGAGCACTATAGAGGCTGCCAGCATAAGGACGCACACCACGACGGAGAATATGTCTGCGGCCCTGAACGGACGCGCCGAATACCAGGTCCTCTTCTTGTCCTTGCCGAATCCCCTCAGCTCCATGGCGTTTGCTATGACCTCAATCCTGTTCATGCTTGAAATAATCAGCGGAAACAGCATCGATGCCGCGTTCTTGAGCCTCTTCAGGAAGCTCTGCTTGCGGCTGGCCATCTCAAGGCCCCTGGCCTGCTGGGCGATTGAGATGTCATGGTACTCGCGCTGGATGTCGGGAATGTACCTCAGCGCAAGGGACACAGAGTATGCGATCTTGTAGCTCACGCCTATCCTGTTCAATGAGGAGGCGAACTCACTGGGATCTGTGGTGGAGACAAACAGGATCACCACAGGTATCGTGGAAGTGTACTTCAGCACGATGTTGAGCAGGTAGAAGAGCTGCTCCTTGACCAGATAGACCTTCCACACAAGATGGCATATCTCATGCCTTGTGCCGTAGACCGTCACCCCGTGCTCCGGACTGAAGACAAAGATTAGGAACGTGTTCAGGATCATGAACACGAAGCTGAACCAGAACAGGACCTTCACATCAGAGATCCTCACCTTGGACACGATCATGACAACAACCGCAAGCACGGTGAGGGCTGCAAGAAGCCTTGTGTCGAATGTGATCATCGAGGCAAACGACCATAAAATGAGGCACAGCAGCTTGGTCGCACCGCTGAGGCTGTGTATGGGGCTTTTCCTGTCAACGTAATTGAAAAGACCGGCTATTTCCTTGCCTCCCTGTCAGCGGTTATGAACCGTCGTATGAAATCCTGGGCGTCAAAGATGCCGCACATGCCGGCAAGGACTGAGAGGGACGTCTCCTTCAGGTTCGCCTCCTCCACCACCTCGCTGTCAGTCAGCACCTCCTCACAGGATGTGTCTGCAATCTTCCTGGAGTCAGACAGCACGACCGCCCTTGTGCAGTACTCGATCATCAGGTGCATGTCATGGGTGATAAGTATTATCGTGATCCCCATCTCGTTCAGGGACCTGAGGAACTCCATTATGTCCGTATAGTGCCTGTAATCCTGGCCTGCGGTGGGCTCGTCCAGGATTATGATCTCGGGGTCCATCGAAAGGATCGACGCTATGGTGACACGCTTCTTCTGCCCGTAGGAAAGTGCGCTGACAGGCCAGTTGCGGAACGGATACAGGCCGCAGACCTTCAGGACGCTGTCGACCTTCCTGTCTATCTCCTTCTTGGAAAGCTTACCCTCAAGCACAAGGCCCAGCGCCACCTCATCACGTATCATGGGCTTGCTGATCATCTGGTTCGGGTTCTGCATCACATAGCCGATATGGTCCGCGCGCTCCTTGATGGACATGGAGGCAAGATCCTCTCCACTCAGGAAGATGGTGCCCTTCTGCTGTCTCTCAAAGCCGCATATGACCTTTGACAGGGTGGACTTTCCAGCACCGTTCTTTCCCACAATGCTCATCATCTCACCCTTATGGATGGTCAGATCAACTGCATCCAGAGCTTTTATGGCACTGCCGCCATAGGAGAAGGTTATCCCCTTTGCATCAAGGATAACAGGAGCCTCCGCAGGCTGCGGTTTCTCAGGCACGCTGTGATACCAGTTCTGGACCTTTGCAATATCCTCATCTGAGAGATCAAGGGTATCGATCCTCTGCGGTCTGATGTCCTCGTTTATATTAACACCCGCATATTTCAATGCGGTGATGTACAATGGTTCCCTTATTCCGTTTTTCTTGAGAAGATCGGAACTCAGCAGGCTGGCGCTGTCCATGTCGGCGATTATCCTTCCCTCGCCCATCAGGACTATGCGGTCGATGTCCCTGTGAAGGACATCCTCAAGCCTGTGCTCGATTATGATGACCGTCTTTCCGGTTGTCCTGTAAAGCTCATCGATCATCTCGATCGTGGTCTTTCCGGTAGCAGGGTCCAGGTTCGCCAGAGGCTCGTCAAACAGAAGCACATCCACATCATCCACCAGCACCCCGGCAAGGGAGACACGCTGCTTGAGACCTCCTGAGAGCTGATGCGGGGCATGGCGCAGGAATGAGTAGACACCGGTCTTCATGGAGACCTCCGCCACGCGCTCTCTCATCTGGTCAAGCGGGATACGGTCATTCTCAAGCGCAAATGCTATGTCCTCTCCGACTGTCATGCCTATGAACTGGGCATCGGAGTCCTGAAGCACCGTGCCCACGGTCTTTGAGAGCTTGAAGATGTCCAGGTCCCTGAACGATGATCCTGCTATGGTCAGCTCTCCTGTTGCCTCACCCGGATAAGATGAGGGAATAAGGCCGTTGATGCAGTGGGCAATGGTTGTCTTTCCACAGCCTGACGGTCCGCAGATAAGGACCTTCTCACCCTTGCAGATCGTGAGGTTTATGTCATAGAGAGTCGGTTCGGACTGTGATTTGTACTTGAATCCGAAATCCTTGAACTGGATTATTGGCTCGCGCTCCTGCATCCCTTACCAAAAAACAACGCCAGCGGAACACGCTGGCGCATCTGAGACAGAATAAGGTCAGTCTTCCTTCTTAAGGCTTCCCTCTGCGGGACGTGCCTTTGTGTAGCCGAAGCACAGAAGTGTACCAACGACAGCTGTTGTGACGATGTTGGAAGCACCGGCAACAAGACCCTGTGTGAACACCTTGTTCGCAGGCTCGGCATAGATCAGGATGTCGAACACAGGAGCCACAACACCCCAGGCCACCAGATGGGCCACAATCTGGAACAGGTTGAAGATGATGATCTTCTTTCCGTCAAACGGCTCCTCGGAGAGAGCGAGCTTCTTCGATGCCAGACCCATGATGAATCCGGCCACAGCGGATGCGATGACCCATGACCACCAGATTCCCCATCCATAGGAGAAATCGATGAGCGCATGACCGATGAAGGCTATGAGAAGACCAGCGATCGGTCCGAAGAGCCCAGCCATGAATCCGAGAAGCGCATACTGCAGTGAGAAGTTTGTGTTCGGGATAGGAGTCGGGATTGCGACAAAACGTCCGAGAACAAAGAACAATGCGGCACCGATGCCGATTGCAACGACCAAGATTACCGGTGATTTTTTCATGATCAGCCTCCAATGTGAAGTCACTATGAATATTATCCTAATTTAAGAGCGTGCACAACCTTTTGATTTCGTTGTCATCCGTGAACTTCATGAACAGCCCTAAATCTTGAAGAAGACTCTCACAAAGGATTATCATATCCGGGTATTTAGCAACCTATTTGGAGGAAAATATGACAAAGAAGATCATGGCTCTTCTTCTGGCAGCCCTTCTTCTCTGCACCTCACTGTTCGCGCAGTCGATCATCGAGGTCAAGCATGAGGATGAATCGGGACTTCCGGCAGTAGGAACCGTCATCAATGGTTTCGAGGTCAAGGAGATCTCGGATTTTGACATGCTCGGCGCAAAAGTCGTGCGCTTCGAGCACATCAAGACCGGTGCGACCGTGCTCTATGTCGCGAACGAGGACACCAACAGGTTCTTCGACATCGGATTCCGCACACCCACTGAGCAGGATACCGGTATCCCACACGTGTTTGAGCACTCAACCCTGGACGGATCCAGGAAGTTCCCGTCAAAGGAGCTGTGGTTCAATCTCAGCTTCCAGACCTACAACACATACATGAACGCAAGCACATACCCGTTCATGACAATCTACCCCGTGTCATCTCTCTCAGAAGACCAGCTTCTCACACTCGCCGACTTCTACACAGACAGCGTCTTCAATCCGATGGTGCTCGAGGACAAGTCAATCTTCGACGAGGAGGCATGGCGCTATGTCCTGAAGACCCCGGACGATGCCCTGACTATCGCAGGTACCGTCTACAGCGAGATGCTTGGAGCCACCACAAGGACACGTAAGGCGAACAAGAACTTCCAGGGCGAGATCTTCCCGGGCAGCTATATCGCAAATGACAGCGGCGGAAACCCGGATGTCATTCCCGAGATGACATGGGAGGACATCAAGGAGTACCACGGAAAGTACTACCACCCGTCCAACTCACTCTCCATCCTCTACGGAAAGCTGGACAGATGGGAGGATTACCTCGGAATGCTCGACTCCTATTTCTCAGCATATGACAAGAAGGTGTTCGACCTGACAGACCCGGGCTACAAACCAATCACAGCTCCTGTCACTGCAGAGTATGAGTATCCTGTAGAGGCCGGCAGCGACACCTCAAACGCCGCCACCATCTACTACGGATTCGTCTGCAAGGATGCCGACCAGGACACAATGAACAAGCTCGACCTCATGACGACCCTTGCCGGAGACAACAGCTCGGTCCTCATGGAGAACCTCAAGACTGCCCTCCCTTACGGCTCATTCGGTGTAGGCATTGACTTCTCCGGTCCGGAGCTAATAGTGGAGTTCTCCGCGGACAATGTGAATGCCGAGGATGCCGAAGTCTTCAAGAGCATTGTTGACTCCTCAATGGCCCAGATCGCATCAGAGGGCTTTGACCCCGTTGCCGTCGACTCCATTGTGGCAGCCTTCAAGCTGGATATCCTTCTCTCAGTAGAAAGCAAGAGCATCGGTGTGGACATGATGCCGAGCATCCAGTACTACTGGGCAGGAACCGGCCTGACATACGGCTACATGGACTTCATTGACAGCATAGACAACTTCCAGGCATGGAACGACGACGGATCATTCAAGGATGTCATCAAAGGCTATGTCCTGGACAACCCGCGCAATGCCCTGGTGACCACAAAGGCAGTCGCAGGACTTAAGGAGGAGAAGGATGCCGCTCTTGCCGAGCACCTGGCACAGGTCAAGGCAAGTATGTCCGCAGATGAGATCGCCGCGATCGTGAATGCAACCAACAATCCGGAGACAAGCAATGCTGACACCGCAGCCATGGTCCGCCAGATCCAGGTGGTCAGCGTCGAGACCCTTCCTGAGGAGGCAAGGATCTATGACGTCCAGGACCAGACAGGCTCCGACGGCATCCGCCGTATCTGGGCCGAAGCTGATGTATCCGATGTCGGATATGCAGGCATTCTCCTTGATGCAAGCGGACTCAGGCAGGACCAGATCCTCTTCTTCAAGCTCTGGACATCAGTCCTCGGAGAGCTTGACACAGAAAGACACACAAGAGCAGAGCTCTCGAACCTGATGAACCGCTATCTCTACAACGGGACAATCAAGACCTCCCTCATCGAGGATGAGATCACAAAGGAGATGACTCCGAGACTCAGAGCCGGTTTCATCGCCATGGATGAGGACATGCCGGCCGCATTCGACCTCGTCCACGAGCTTCTGTTCGAGAACATCTTTGATGTCTCAAGGCTGAGTGAGATTGTCTCAAGGCTCAAGAACAGCTTGAAGCAGACCATCAACACCAGCAGCTACAACGCCCTCATCTACCGTGCTCTCTCCACGGCCTCTGAGCTCAACGCTTATGCCAGCTACATCAACTACCTTGACTTCTACTCCTTCCTGGAGGCTGTCGAGGCAACGCTGGAGACCAACCCGGATGTGATTGTGGCTTATCTTGAGGAAATTGAGGCTTACTTCAACAACTCCACGAACGCTATCATCCTGTTCGGCGGAAACGAGGAGAGTTATGCGAATTACCTCAAGTCGGCAGACGCCTTCATGGCATCCCTTGACAGGAGACCCATCGAGAAGCAGGTCTATGACCTTCCCGTGGCAGACACAAGCGAGGCAATGATCGTTGACACGAACATCAACTACAATGTGATTTTCGCTTCTTCTGAGACCCTCGGCTATGAGGAGGCAACCGGGGACATGGATGCGGTGGCCACACTCATTGATGACATGTATCTCATGCCCCAGCTCCGTGACCAGAGAGGCTCTTACGGGGCATACCTCTACATGACAGATGACGGAATCTATGCCTTCACATACCGCGATCCGAACATCGCGGAGTCATATGAGGTCATGGACGGGCTTGCGGACTTTGTCGCCAACATCAGCATTGACCAGGAGACATTGGACGGTTACATCCTCTCCTCTTACTCGGGCTATGCTCAGAGCGCCGGAGAGCTGACAGGAGCCTCAAACGCGGTCCTGAATGCCGTGGGCCATGAGGACCAGAACAAGATCTTCGATTACATGAGACAGCTCAAGTCAATCAAGGCAGAGACATTCTCAGAGACCTATGCACCGCTGTTCCAGGCACTTGTCGACAATTACAACTACTACACGTCAGGAAGCGCATCTGCCATAGCAGGAGTCGCGGGTGCATTCAATGCCGTGCTCAATCCGTTCGGAGTTCAGGACAAGAGCCAGCAGGAGATCACGGACATCACAGAGGACAGCCCCTATTATGAGGCTCTCAGGTTCGTTTATGAGAACAGCCTGATGGAGACGGTCTCAGACTCCGAGTTCGGAACAGACCTTCCGGCAACACTCGGCGAGTTCTCACAGATCATGGTCACGCTTCTTGGAGGCTCCTTCACTCAGGAGGACTCCATCGCTTACCTGGCTCAGTACGGAATTGTTCCCTCAGCCCCTGCAGATACGGTTCTCACCACGGGGGATTTGGAGAAGATGAGCTGCAGCTTCCTTGCTGCCGCCGCAGGTGTCCAGGTTGAGAGCCTTGCACTTGAGGGCATTGCCCCGGAGACCCCTGCAACAAGGGCCATGCTTGCGCTTGAGGTCTACTACATAGCAAACTGACCAGATCATTGAAGATTCAGGGGGTGTTTAGAAAGTCTGAGTTCAAGGGCTTTCTGACACCCCTTCTTTTTTGTTCCTGATTTTCTTGTACTTGTAACTGGATTTAGCTTCTTCGTT
>CACZJR010000016.1 GCA_902781545.1 uncultured Spirochaetales bacterium
AAAGGGCTCTCTGATGAGGCTCGGAGACAACCCGGTCGCGGCCAATGTGGAGGTCATCCCTTCAGGCTCGATTCTTCTTGACGAGGCTCTGGGAGTAGGCGGATATCCGCGCGGAAGAGTCATTGAGATATACGGTCCTGAGTCATCAGGAAAGACGACTCTGGCACTTCATGCCGTGGCAGAGGCCCAGAAGGCAGGCGGAATCGCCGCTTTCATCGATGCAGAGCATGCCCTTGACCCCACATATGCCAAGAAGCTCGGTGTCAACACAGATGAGCTCTGGATCTCACAGCCGGACAGCGGAGAGCAGGCCCTGGAGGTCGCGGAGTCCCTTGTCAGAAGCGGAGCAGTTGACATCATAATCGTTGACTCAGTCGCAGCGCTCACACCGCAGGCTGAGATCGAGGGTGACATGGGAGACTCACACATGGGTCTTCAGGCACGTCTGATGAGCCAGGCGCTGAGAAAGCTCACAGCGATTCTTGCAAAGAGCAAGACAACCATCATATTCATCAACCAGATCAGAATGAAGATCGGTGTCATGTTCGGCAATCCTGAGACCACCACAGGCGGAAACGCCCTTAAGTTCTACAGCTCAGTCAGGATGGAGGTCCGTAAGATCGAGACCATCAGCAAGGGCGCGGACGAGTATATCGGAAACCGTGTCAGGGTCAAGATTGTCAAGAACAAGGTCGCCCCTCCGTTCAGAAAGGTCGAGCTTGACCTTATGTTCGACGAGGGAATCAGCTACGCCAGCGGAATCCTTGACGGTGCGCTGCGCTACGGCTTCCTGGAGAAGACTGGCTCCTGGTACTCATTCAACGGTGAGAAGATCGGACAGGGCAGGGACAACACCCTGGCATTCCTCAAGGCCAATCCGGATATCATCGCCGAGCTTGACTCCAAGCTCAGGATGGCAATGTTCAGCAAGGGTGTGGCAGAGGGTGTTCCCTCGGCAGAGGCCTCTGAGCTTACTGAAGTCTGAGGCTGACTAAAAATCATGGTTGAGTTCAAGACCGCCAAATTCGAAGGTCCTCTTGATCTGCTTCTAGCCCTGATACAGAAGGCAGAGGTCAACATCTACGATATCCCCATATCGGAGATCACCGACCAGTTCCTTGATTATCTGCATCATGCCAAGGAGATAGGGCTGGGGGACCTTTCGGAGTTCTACAAGATGGCCGCAGAGCTGATCTGGATCAAGAGCCAGATGATGCTGCCTGTAGAGGTCGAGTTCGGAGAGGAATACGTTGACCCGAGGGAGGAGCTTGTTGAGAGGCTTCTCGAGTACTCCAAGTTCAAGAAATACTCCGAGCTCCTTATGGGCAATGAGAACTCAGACAACCTGACGATTGAACGCAAGCCCTCAGAGTTCCAGCTTCCTTTCTCCGATGAGGAGCTCTGGGAGGATGTGACCACAAAGGACCTGATGAACACCTTCATGGAGATCATGAAGAACTACAGCTTCATTGAGGAGAAGGTGTTCAACGTCTATGAGGATGTCACGGAGAAGGAGAAGATAGCCCTGATGAACGAGCTCTTCGAGACGCGTGACCAGATCCAGTTCACTGACCTCATCACCAAGAAGACCCCCATGCATGTCATCTGCGCCTTCCTTGCGGTCCTTGAGTCTGTAAAGGACAAGATGATCCTTGTTGACCAGCCTGTGCTTTTCGGCGACATGACGCTGACAAAGCGTCCAGTGGACTGGGATCCGAACCTGGCAGACGACTATGACGCCGAGTATGATGAGATCAAGGACAACAACCTTGAGGACGAGGATGACTTCTCAGTCATAGAGGACGAGGAAGAGCCTCAGGGTTGAGCCTTCTCATAGAACCTTTACTTTTTTCTTCAAAATCCCGGAAAAACCTTTATGTTTTGCCTCGATACAAGTAAAATAAGTAAAGGTTTTATACTGAGGAGGGTAATATGATCTCATATGACGGTCTTTATGAGCAGCTTCACAAGGCAGGCCTCAAGAAAACAGATCTCACAAAAATCGGTATATCCTCCAGGACAATCGCAAAAATTGCAAAGGGAGAGAGGCTGTCAAAGATTACACTGCAGAAGATAGCCGATTATCTTTGCTGTGACATCAGCATCCTGTCAAGGGAAGTCTCCTCGAATCAGATTCTTCAGATACTTCGCGATGAGAAAGCCAATCATATCTCCGGCGGTCTTTACCATGAGCTGCAGGTGAGAATGACATTTAATTCAAACCATATTGAAGGCAGTAAGCTTTCAGAGGCCCAGACAAGACTGATATTTGAGACAAATACACTGGATTGCGGGGACGGTGTTCCAGTTGACGATATTCTTGAGACCGTACATCATTTCCGAGCCATAGACTATGTCATTGATGTTGCAGAAGAAGAGCTTTCTGAAGAAATCATCAAGGAACTCCATTATATCCTGAAACATGACACAAAGGATTCGATGCTTAGCTGGTTTGCTGTCGGTGATTATAAGAGAAGGGCTAATGTTGTCGGAGGAATTGAGACAACAAAACCGAAGGATGTGCCTCTCCATATGCAGGCTCTGTTATCAGATTATAACTCAAAGGAATCTGTGACCATCGATGATATAATAGCCCTTCATGCCGAGTTTGAGCTGATTCATCCGTTCCAGGATGGTAACGGAAGAGTAGGCAGACTTATCGCGCTTAAGGAATGCCTGCGTCATGACATAGTCCCGTTCATAATAGAGGACAGCAAGAAAGTCTTCTATTACCGAGGCCTTTCAGAATGGAGGAAAGAGAAAGGCTGGCTGAGGGACACATGCCTTGACGCGCAGGACTCATTCAAGCAACTTCTTGATATGCTGCAGATCAGTCTGCGTTGAGTTCCATTGCTTTACGGAGATTATACATGACCTCTTGTCTGAGCCATTCAGGCTCAAGGATCCTTATGCGGTCAAGGAAAATTGCACGAAAAAGCCTTTTTTTTCGAGTTTTCGATTATTGGGTTGCACGAATAATCCTTTTTTTGGATGTTCTCGATTATTTTCCATCTGATGGTCGGTAAAGGATGGACTGCAGAGACAGGCAGGTGTTTAACTAAAACGTCACCTGTATTGACACACAGTAACATTTGTGGTTAAGTACAGACAACATTGCATTTAAAGGATAGAGGTGCGGTAGACAAGATTAGTCATGGTGCCAAAGGCCTTGCAAGGGCCGTTGCCATGGTGAAAGGGGATACCGCCGAAAGAGAGAGCCTGCGACCCTCTCTTGGTTGAGCAGAGAACATCTGTTTGACTGTCGCTGATGCGGAGAGCTATGTATTAATGCTTTAAGAGCCGGAAACGGTTTAAAGGGTATTTACAGGCCGATGCACAGCTGGCGCATCGGTCTTTTTTTTGCTGTCAGGGAGAAGAACATTAAAGGAAAGAACCCAATTTTCCGCGGAGCTGCTACAGCCCTTGTCACACCGTTCACAGAGACAGGTGTGGATTACGAGAACTTCGGCCGTCTGATTGACTGGCAGATTGAGAGCGGCATTGACGCACTGGTCATAGCCGGTACAAGCGGAGAGGGATCAACCCTCTCGGATGCTGAGCATAAGGCAGTAATAAAGTTCGCAGTGGAGAAGGTCGACCATCGTGTTCCGGTGATTGCAGGAACAGGCTCAAACGAGACACCTTATGCCATCGAGCTCTCCCAGTATGCATGCAAGGTTGGTGCCGACGGACTTCTGATTGTCACCCCTTACTACAACAAGGCCACCCAGAACGGACTTGTGAAGATGTACAACCAGATCGCTGATGAGACCGACAAACCTATAATCCTTTACAATGTTCCTTCAAGGACAGGTGTCAACATTGAGCCCAGGACTTATGTCGAGCTTGCACGCCATGACAGGATCGTGGCAATCAAGGAGGCAAACGGAAATATCTCAAAGATTGTGGAGACCGCGGCGCTTGTCGGTGACAGGCTTGACATCTACAGCGGAAACGACGACCAGATTGTCCCGATCCTCTCAGTCGGAGGCCAGGGTGTCATATCTGTCCTGTCAAACATCATGCCCAAGGAGACAAGCCAGATGTGCCACATGTTCTTTGAGGGCAAGGTCAAGGAGGCTGCCAAGATGCAGATGGACCTGATTCCCCTGATCAACGCTCTGTTCTGCGAGGTCAACCCAATTCCTGCAAAGGCAGCTGTATCCGCCATGGGATTCGGAAAGAACATCCTCAGGCTGCCGCTTACCGAGATGGAGAGCGAGCATGAGGCACACCTTCTGCAGCTCATGCGCTATCACGGCCTGATCGGCTGAGACGGGAGTGCGGATGAGAGTACTTGTTCATGGTATTACCGGCCACATGGGGCAGATAATCGCGTCATTGGCCCAGAGCGGATTCTCAGGAGCGAGCCTTGCAGGAGGAGTCAGCCCTGATGTCCAGGTGGAGGAGAACAACAACTTCAAGAGCTTTGCCACCTGCAACGTGGAGTCTGACGTAGTGGTGGATTTCTCATTCCACGGTGCCGTCAAGGACCTCATGGACTACTGCGTTGCAAAGAACCTTCCTGTGGTCGTGGCAACAACAGGCCACACCGAAGAGGAAAAGGCGATAATCAAAGAAGCCTCTGAGAGGATTCCTGTCTTCTACAGCGCAAACATGAGTATCGGCGTGGCCACTCTTGCGGATCTGGCAAAGAAGGCGGCCGCTGCTTTCCCGGATGCGGACATCGAGATTGTGGAGACACACCACAACAGGAAGATAGATGTCCCCAGCGGGACTGCGTTGCTTCTTGCTAACTCCATCAAGGAGGCAAGACCTCAGAGCACATTCAATATCGGAAGGCCGGACAACGGCAAGAGGACAAAAGAGGAGATCGGTATCCATTCCCTGAGGATGGGCAATATCGTAGGAATACACGAGATTCTGATCTCAACCGGAAACGAGACCATCACGCTCAAGCACGAGGCTCATTCAAGGGCTCTCTTCGGCGAGGGCGCTCTCAGGGCCGCTGCTTTCCTGATCGGAATGAAGAGCGGACTCTACAACATGAAGGACATGATCGCATGAACGCACAGGAAATCATCAACTATATCGCAACAGCTGAGAAAAAGACTCCGGTCAAGCTCTATGTCAAGGAGAAGGCTCCCGTCAATTACGGCAGCGCCAAGGTGTTCGGAGCCTCCGACAAGATCGTGTTCGGGGACTGGAAGGAGCTTGGACCTATCATCGAGCTCAACAAGGACAGGATAGAGGACATTGTCATTGAGAATGACTGCCGTAACTCAGCCATCCCCATGCTGGACAAGAAGAACATCAATGCCCGCATCGAGCCTGGTGCAGTGATCCGCGAGCAGGTGGAGATAGGCGACAGGGCAGTCATCATGATGGGCGCCATAATCAATATCGGTGCAGTCATTGGCGAGGGCTCCATGATTGACATGGGTGCTGTCCTTGGCGGACGTGCCACAGTCGGAAAGAACTGCCATATCGGAGCAGGCGCTGTGCTTGCCGGAGTCATAGAGCCAGCCAGCGCAGAGCCGGTGAGAATCGGTGACGGAACACTTGTAGGAGCCAACGCCGTTGTAATTGAAGGTGTTCAGGTAGGCAAGAACTGTGTCGTGGCTGCAGGAGCCGTAGTTATTGATGATGTGCCCGACAATATGGTTGTGGCAGGCTGTCCTGCGCGTATAATCAAGGAGCGTGATGAGAAGACCAATTCCAAGACAGCTCTTGAGAGTGGTCTCAGAAATCTTTGACGCCGGAGTTCAAATTGCAGAAGACAGTACCATTTTCCTTAAAGCAGGCCCAAACATGGCGTGACAGATTCGGAACGCCCATCTATGTCTATGATGAGGCGGGAATCCGTAATACCGTCTCAGACGTGCAGAAGGCATTCTCATGGAACAAGGGCTTCACGGAGTGCTTTGCCGTGAAGGCAACGCCCACACCTGCCATCATCCGTCTTCTTGCCTCAATGGGCTGCGGGACCGACTGCGCCTCAATATCCGAGCTTGTGATAAGCAAGGCATCAGGCCTTAGCGGAAGAAAGATCATGTTCACGTCCAACGAGACATCGGCAGAGGCCTATAAGAAGGCAGTTGAGCTCGGTGCCATAGTGAACCTGGACGATATCACCCAGATAGAGAATCTTGAGAGAGCTGCGGGAATCCCTGACACGGTGTGCCTGCGCTACAATCCTGGCAAGTTCGAGATCAACGGCAAGAGCGCCACAAGCTCCATCATGGGAAACCAGGCTGACTCAAAGTACGGCATGACCCGTGAGCAGGTCTTTGAGGCTTACAGGATCCTGAAGGAGAAGGGCGTCAGCCATTTCGGCCTTCACTGCATGGCTGCCTCCTGCAGCCTTGATTCCGTATATTATCCCACATTGGCGGAGATGATGTTCAGTCTTGTCCTGGAGGTCAGACAGAAGCTCGGCATTGAGATTGAGATAACCGATTTCGGAGGCGGTGTGGGAATCCCGTACAGACCTGAGCAGGAGAAGCTGGACATAATCTCAATCGGAGAGGCAGTCCATGATGTATATGACAGGCTTATCCGCGCAAACGGCATGGAAGTTGCCATCTATACTGAGCTGGGACGCTTTGTCACAGGACCTCACGGGTATCTTGTCACAAGTGTGCGAGGCTTAAAGCACATCTACAAGGAATATGTGGGTGTGGATGCCACAGCATGCGACCTCATGAGACCTGCCATGTACGGCGCGTATCATCACATCACCGTCCTGGGCAAGGAGAAAGAACCGATCAAGGTCGATGTCTGCGGATCGCTATGCGAGAACAATGACAAGTTCGCCATTGACAGGATCCTGCCTAAGGCTGATATCGGTGATATCCTTGTGATCCACGACGCCGGTGCCCACGGAAGGTCAATGGGATACAACTATAACGGCTTCCTGCGCTGCGGTGAGCTCCTGATGCATGCTGACGGCACTGTCAGCCTTATCAGACGCTCAGAGAGCCTTGATGACCTGTTCGCGACATTCGATGTGGATGAGGGCTTCTCCTATGATGCGTGACAGGATGAACACTTCTGTCTTTGACCTCAGGCGCAGTGCCATCCGTGAGTTCGCTCGCCTTGCAAAGGAGACTCCCGGCTGTATCTCCCTGACTTTGGGGGAGCCTGACTTTGACACCCCAAAGCCAGTCATTGAGCAGGCCAAGCTCTCATTGGACAATCACGAGACGCATTACATTGAGAACAACGGCCTCAGGGAGCTGAGGGAGAGCATAGCCGCATATGAGACAAAGGCGCATGGCTTTACCTGTGACCAGAGCCAGGTGATTGTCACTTCAGGTGCCACAGAGGCCCTGTTCACGGCACTTATGGGCATCATCAATCCCGGAGACGAGGTGATAATCCCCACACCTGCGTTTGTCCTCTATGAGGAGATCATCAAGCTCTGCCGCGGAATTCCGGTGCATCTTGATACCTCAAAGAGCTCATTCCAAATTTGCGGGAAGCAACTAGAGGGACTCATAACAGACAGAACAAAGGCAATTGTCCTGAACACGCCGAACAATCCGACAGGTACGGTCCTGGACACAGAATCATTGGAAGCCGTGCATCAGGCAGCACTCAAAAATGACCTGTTTGTGATATGTGACGACGTATACAGGCAGCTCATCTATACTGACGGTTATCACAGCTTCACAGAGTTCACCGATGTCAGGGACAGGACGATCCTTGTGCAGAGCTTCTCAAAGCCTTATGCCATGACAGGCTGGAGGATGGGGTACCTGATCGCGGATGTGCAGATCAAGGAGCGCCTTGAGCTGATCCATCAGTTCTCAGTCGTCTCCACACCGGCCCCGTTCCAGAAGGCCGCCATCACGGCCCTGGACTTTGATCCTGTGGAGCTTAAGGAGACATATGTCAGGCGCAGGGCCTATATGCTTAAGCGCCTGAAGGACATGGGCCTGGATGTTCCGGAGCCTCAGGGAGCCTTCTACATGTTCCCGTCAATCGCCAGATTCTGCATGGATTCTGCCACATTCTGCAGGAGGATGATCTCCGAGGCAGGCCTTGCTGCAACGCCTGGCTTCTGTTTCGGATCTGATGACCATATCAGGCTGACATACTGCTACAGCGACTCGCAGCTGAAAGAGGGCCTGGACAGACTTGAGAAATTCATCGGGATGCTTCATATTTCAGACAGAGGATGATGATGGACTATCTAGCACAAGCCAAATCACTTGAAGACAGACTCTCAGAGATAAGGAAGGACCTTCACAGGCATCCGGAACTAGGTAACGAGGAGTACTACACCAGCAAGCGCATCGAGGAGATCCTGAAAGACATGGGCCTTGATGTTAGACGCATGCTGGACACGGCCCTGGTTGCGACCTTGCATGGAAGAGACACAGGAAAGAAGGTGGCCCTCCGTGCAGACATGGACGCACTTCCTGTCACAGAGGACACGCACTGCGGCTTTGAGTCGGAGAATCCCGGAGTGATGCACGCATGCGGACATGACATCCACATGACAAGCGCCATAGGGGCTGCGATGCTTCTCTCCCAGAACAAAGAGAACCTCGAAGGCGATGTAATTTTCCTCTTCCAGCCCAACGAGGAGAGATCCGGGGGCTCCAAGCGCATGATAGCAGCCGGTGCGGTTGATGGGGTAGGTGCCGTCTTCGGCGGCCATGTCAGCCCGGATCTTCCGCTTGGCACTGTAGGCGTGAAATACGGCAAGTTCTATGCAGCATCAGTTGTCTTCAAGATTCGTTTTAAGGGCAGGTCCTGCCATGGCGCAACGCCGGAGAAGGGCATTGATGCATTGCTGGTGGCTGCTGAGACCGTGACAAAACTCAAGACACTGAGACCCTCATCAGGAGACAGATGCGTCCTGTCCACCTGCATATTCAACTCTGGAAACGTCTGCAACGTCATTCCCGGGGAGGCCTATATCGAGGGCATGATCAGGACACTCGGAAAGGAAGACAAAGAGGAGATGCAGGACAAGCTCCGTAAGACCGTTGATGACGTGTGCGCCAAATACGGGGCAAGCGCGGATGTGGAGCTTATAGGAACCTATGACGGAGTGGTGAACACTGACGAAGAGACCGCCGTGATGGAGAGAAGCGCCCGTCAGGTACTTGGGGATGCGAATGTCGTTGTCCTTGACCAGCCTACGTTGGTCACGGAGGACTTCGGGTTCTTTGTGGACAGATGCACAGGAAGCTTCTGTCATGTGGGGGCAGGGTGCACCGAATCGCTTCACTCACCGCATTTCATCCCTGACATAAAGGCCGCCGTCACAGCCAGTGCCGTCTATGCCTGCACGCTGGACAATTACCTCAAAAAAACCTGATTCTCATTGTGTCAAATGCTGATTCTCAATATAATCATCCTTGATGACGCTGAGTGACAACGCACGACTGATTGAATCAATACTCTACCTTGAGAATGAGCCTCTTTCCGTTGAACGCATAGGCAAGATGACAGGTCTTTCGGACAAGGCCGTCTCCGACGCGCTCTCCGAGATATCCGAGGTCTATTATTCAGACAACCACGGTCTGGCCCTGGTTGAGAACTCCGAGACATACAGCTTTGTGCCTGTCTCGAGCCTCAATGACAAGCTGCGCTCCTGCTACGGCAGGAAGATTGACAAGCGTCTCTCAAAGGCGGCACTGGAGACACTGGCCATTGTGGCTTATTCCCAGCCGATCACCAGAAGCGAGATCACCAAGATCAGGGGTGTTGTCTCAGACTCGATCATCAGGATCCTCAGGGAACGTGACTACATCAAGGTAGTCGGCCGCAAGGACATCCAGGGCCATCCCTGCCTGTACGGCACCACAAGAAAGTTCCTGTACACCTTCAAGCTTGATTCCATAAGCTCGCTTCCCAAACTGTCAGAGATCGACAGGATGCGATTCGAGAAGGAACAGGATGAAGATTGAATACCCGATAAGGCTTCAGAGCTATCTGGCAAAATGCGGCGCAGGATCACGCCGCAGCTGTGAGACCCTCATAACAGAGGGCCGTGTCACCGTCAACAACAAAATCGTCACAGAGCTGGGGACAAAGGTCAACGAGAACGACATCGTCTATGTCGATGATGTCCTTGCCGAGCCCGAGGAGCAGAGCTATTACTTTGTCCTGAACAAGCCCCGCGGCTATGTCTGCACCAACTATGACCCGAATGAGACCGCATATGCGCGCGACCTGATCGATATCCCGCAACGGAACCTGCTCTTCAACGTGGGCAGGCTGGACAAGGACTCCCAAGGCCTGATCATCTTCACCAACGACGGTGACTTCGCCAACCTTGTCATGCATCCGTCATCGGAGACCGAGAAGGAGTACATCGTCAAGGTAGACCAGGACATAATCAAGAAGGACATGGACGATGCCTACCGTGGCCTGATTCAGCCTTATAGGATCAAATCCTACAAGCTTCTCTCAAAGAGGGAGGTCAGTGTGGTCCTGACAGAGGGCAAGAACAGGGAGATAAGGAACCTGTTCGACATGATGGGCTATGAGGTCAAGAAGCTGACCAGGATCAGGATCGGGGATGTCCTTCTGGGCGACCTTCAGAGCGGAAAGTACCGCAGGATGTCCAGGCAGGAGATCCAGAGCCTTTTGAATAGGGGGAAGAAAGCATGATAGTGGCAATTGACGGACCTGCCGGAGTCGGGAAGAGCTCCATAGCCAGGATGATAGCCGACAAGCTTGGCCTGTATTACCTGAACTCAGGAAACTTCTACAGGGGCGTCACATACCGCGTGCTGAAGCAGAAGCTGGATCCCACCGACAAGGAGCTCTGCATCAAGGCTGCCGATGAGGCGGACTTCGATGTCCGCGACGGTCATTTCTATCTGGACGGCGAGGATGTGGAGGCAGAGCTCCATACTCCTGCAATCGATCTTTGGGCATCCAAGATCTCCGTCATTCCGGAGGTCCGCTCAATAGTCAACCGCAACATCCACGAGCTCACGAAGAAGCTCAGCATCATAGCCGAGGGACGTGACATGACAACAGTCGTGTTCCCAGATGCGGAGCACAAGTTCTTCTTCGACGCCAAGCCCGAGGTACGGGCAAAGAGGCGTTTTGACCAGAATCCGGATGCCATGCCTTATGACAAAGTCCTGTCAGAGATCAACGAGCGGGACCACATTGACCGAAACAAGCCTGTGGGAGGGCTAAAAATAGCCCCGGATGCCATATATATAGATACTTCATACTTGACCATAAATGAAGTTTGTGACAAAGTTGTAAGAGCCATAAAAGGCGAAAAATAAAAGCTTTTTGGGTATATTTATACGGATCAGGAGAAAAAAAAGTGTCTGAAGAAAGAGAAAATGAAATGCAGGATACCACTGAGAGCATGCAGAGCATGATGCAGGAGGAGTATCTTAAATCTCTTGATGGAATCGAGGACGGTCAGCTCGTTACCGGTACTGTTGTTCAGGTCAATAACGAGACAGTGTTTGTTGATGTCGGTTACAAGTCAGAGGGAAGACTCCCGCTTGAGGAGTTCGACGAGGTTCCAGCAATTGGAGAGCCTGTCACGGTTCTGATTGTTAACAAGGAAGGAAAGGGTGGCCAGGTCATCATTTCCAAGAAGAAGGCAGACGTTAAGGCCAGAGGCGAAGAGCTTAAGAAAGCCGCTGACGACAAGACCCCTGTTGAGGGAAAGTTCGTCAAGGTCATCAATGGCGGATTTGAGGTTGACCTCGGATCTGACTATTATGGATTCTGCCCGCTTTCAAAGGCTGACATCACCAGAACGGAGAATCCGGAGAGCCTCATCGGTATCTCGGATTATTTCATCATTGAAAAGTTCCACGGCGGAAGCAAGCTCAAGAGCGTTGTTTCCAGACGTGATTATCTTGAGAGAAGGATTAAGGAGAACAAGGAGAAGTTCTTCTCCACAGTCAAGATCGGCGATGTCGTAGAGGGTGTTGTGAAGTCATTCACAAGCTTCGGCGCATTCATCGACCTCGGTGGATTCGACGGCCTTCTTCACCTCAACGACATGTCATGGGGCCACGTGAGCCGCCCGCGTGATTTCGTCAAGAAGGGTGAGAAGATCCAGCTCAGGCTGATCAACATCGATCCTGAGACAAAGAAGATCAACCTCTCACTCAAGCACATGCAGCAGGATCCATGGACAACCTTCGAGGAGAACTTCCACGTAGGTGATGTCGTCACAGCTCCTGTCACAAAGATGACAACATTCGGTGCTTTCATCGAGATCGCTCCTGGCATTGAGGGCCTTGCCCACATCTCAGAGCTGAGCTGGACAAAGAGAGTCAACAATCCGAAGGAAGTCCTGAACATCGGTGATGTCGTACAGTGCAAGATCCTTGGTTATGACCTCGAGAAGAAGAGAGTCTCTCTCGGAATCAAGCAGCTCCAGAGCAATCCTTGGGATTCAATCGCCGAGAGATATCCTGTCGGGACACAGCTCTCAAGACCTGTCGTGAAGATCACCAACAGCGGTGCATTCGTCAACCTCGAAGAGGGTATTGACGGATTCCTCCACGTTGACGATGTCTCATGGACAAAGAAGGTCAAGTCAATGTCATCATTCTGCAAGGAAGGCGATGTCATTGATGTCACAGTCACAAAGGTCGAGCCGGAGAACCGCAGGATCAGACTTGGTGTCAAGCAGCTGGAGAACAATCCCTGGCAGACACTTAAGCAGCAGTATCCCAAGTACTCAATCATCACCGGAACAGTCTCCAACGTCACCGATTTCGGTGTCTTCGTGAAGGTTCTGGGTGACATTGAGGGACTTATCCCCAAGTTCGCAACAGTCGGACCGGATGAGGAGTACACAGACGAGGCTCTCAAGAGATTCAACGTCGGTGATACTGTCACAGCCATGGTCATGGATGTCGTGCCGCAGCAGCAGAAGCTCTCTCTCTCAATCAAGGAGATGAAGAGACGCGACCAGCAGTCTGAGGTTGCCAAGTACATGGCCAACTCTGATGATGACGATGTGGTCACACTCGCAGATCTCATTTCTTCACGTGAGGAGAAATAAAGATGGCGACAAAAAATATTTCTAAGGAGGAGAAACTGACAGCCGAGCAGAAGATGATCGGCTCAGTTTCCAACTTCTTCCAGAAAAACCGCATCCTGGTCATTGTCCTTGCAGCAGTCATTGTCGTAGGACTTATCGCAGCAATCGTTGTTGTTAATTCCGTAAACAATGCAAAGGAAAAGGCACAGCTTAAGATCAACACACTTGAGGAGTCTTATGCTGAGCAGCTTGCTGCCGAGACACCGGAGTGGTCAACACTTGAGACAGAGCTCAAGGCAATGGTCAAGGGCTCTTCCTATCCTTCAGTCAAGGCATCCTATCTTCTCGGTCTTGTCTACTATGACCAGGAGAAGTACGCTGACGCACAGAAGGTATTTGAGGACACATTCAAGCTGAACACAAAGGTTTATCTTGCTCCGATGTCCCTTGTCAATGCAGCAGCTTGTGCAGAGGCTCAGGGCAATGCAACAGCGGCCCTGGATCTCTACAACCAGGTCTACAACGATTACATGGAGAGCGGTGTGGCTCCCAAGGCACTCTTCAATGCCGCCAGGATCTACATGCAGCAGGGTAACACACAGCTTGCCCAGGCAACATTCGCCCAGGTTGCTGACTACTATCCCAGCTCTGAATACGGAATGCTTGCAGCAAGTCTCGCTAACGTTCTCTGATCGGAGTATCTCATGAGAAGCAGACGCCATACGTCAAAGATCATTTTGGCAGTGGCGTCTGTTTTTTTATTCTTCCTTGTCTCCTGCGGAATCCCGACTTACATTGTCCCCAAAATCAGTTTCTCAAACGTAAAGTCCGGAAACAACGCTGAGTCATTCACAGTAGCGTACAACTGCTCAGACAGCCTGGGAGACTCGGGCAGGGTAGGTCTGCTGCTCTTATACGGAATATATGGCTCAACTCCTCAGAGCTCAGATTATAAACCTATAGAAACTCAATTCAAAAAGATGTTTGTTCCTTCTGAATATAACGGAGCAAACGTTGATGTGACAGAAGGGGAGCCGGTCCTGAATGCCAATGACATAAATGTCTATGCCTTCAGGAAAAACGGTTCAGTGATAACAGACCCTGATTACACGACGCTCCTTTCCAACTCAGATGATTTCTCCAGGGATGTGGCACTTGCTTATCAGGACGGTGCAATCAGTCTCTCAATCGACAGAATGCCTATCTCAACACTCAGCCTTGATCCTGCAACAGAGGTTGGAGACAGCCAGTACATCGGAATCTATGCCGCTGTCAGCGTCAAGAGCAACAGCTACACCAACCACTACTGGTCAGACCTGAAGTTCGTTGGATATATCAGGGTTGTTGAGGAATAACCTTTTAATCACAATACAATCAGCGGGACCATCATCTCTTCTTCGGTGAGGCCTGCGTGCATGCCTATTAGGTTATTGCTGTCCTCATGGTAATCACCAAGACAGTACTCGTCCTTTGAGATGGCGACAAAGTCACCGACAAAGCCGTCTGTGCGAGGGTGGGGGAGGCTGTTGCCAAGTAGTCCGCTCTCAAGGAATTCCTTGTGTGACATAAGGATGAAGTGCTCTCCGAGGAGCTTTTCAAAGCGCTCTTTGAACTCCTCCTGCTTTCCTTCCTTTACAAACAGGCTTGCGGCTCTGAACTCTATGGAGTGGGGACGTACAAGGAGATTCTGAAGCTCAGGATAGTCACAGAGATACACCCATTTTGAATTGATCTGGCTGTGATCTGCTGTGACAATCACCAGGGTATCATCACCGATTTCCTTGGAGAGTCTCTCAAGATTGCGGTCAATGTCATTCAGGATATCTGTTATACATGGTGCATCTATTCCATGAACATGCATGTCATGGTCCGGATTGTCCCAGTAAGAATAGATGAAATGAGGACCTTCTTCCTTGATCATCTCAATTATCCTGTCACAGCCATCAGTTACAGATACTGTCTTTGTATTCGGGTCTGTCGGAAATGTCATGAATGGAGAGAAAGACATCACATTGATTTCCGGATGCTTGGTACGGATCTGCATGATCAGGCTAGGGTAGGGCATGTTGCTGTATGCTAGATGAGGTACATTCAGAGTCTCATGCTCATTGCCTTGTTTTGTGTTGAAGAATGTCACCACATTCTGGTCGACTTCCCTGAAATAAGTGATCCATCCAAGCCATCCTGTCTCAATTGGCTGTAAGCCGGAATTAATAGCAGTTGTGGCAGCTACAGTTGTCGGAGGAAATGTCGATGAGAGACTTCTCACGATATGTCTTCTGATAAATGAATCCTCAGGCAGATGTCTGTTGATTATGGAGATACCCATGGCATCAAAGAGCATGAAGACTACGTTCCTGGGCTTTCTGGTCTCGAACAGCTTATCAAGCACTTCAAGGGACGGATGCCTGTATGGACACCCATAATATTTAAGCAATGAGCATGAGATATTCATGTTGCCGTTACTGTAATCCGGGTACCTGACAGTCATATTTCCTCCCAATAGGGCCATAGGGCGATATTTTTCAAAATTGGATATAATGCATCTTCTGTTAAATTTTAGAAGTGCCTCATATGCCAAAAGTCTTATAGAATGTTATCACATACTCAGACGGATTCAAATATGATGTCTGGCTCATGATGACATTACCGGCTTTATCCTTATATATAGACTCAAGCATGATTGCAGTTTCCTGCTGATAAAGGTCTTCCTTTGTGTTACCGAAATCCGTTACAGATACAGACAACTCTGTCTTTGACTTCAAGTCAGATCTTGAGATCTGATATCTGTAGAAATCATAGATTGCATCTATATTATCCAAAGGAACTTTCGATTGCGCAGCCAGATCATAAGGAATCTCTGAATCTGTGAATCCGATTACCTTGTCATCAGTCTTATAGACTATATGGATCCTCAGGAAAAGTTTTGACGAATCCACGCGAAATTTCTTCTGAAGAGCCTCGTCAGCGACAATTATTGAATATACGGTAATTATGTCAGAGACTTCATTTCTTGAAGCTTTGACCATCGGGTCACTGAGTCTCTCAAAACTGTTGGTTTCCTCCGGAATGTTCTGCAGAACAAAAGTTCCGCGTCCTTGCTGGTTTGAGAGATATCCGTCCTGCACAAGAAGCGTTATGGCCTGCCTCAATGTATTTCTGCTCACATTGAATTTAGCAGCCAGATCACTTTCTGCAAGCAGTTTTTCTCCTGGAAGAAAATCACCGTTCTGGATTGATTTCAGGAGCTCATTATAGACTGCTTCAAATTTTGAGGATTTTTCTGATGCCATGACAACACCTCCCAAAAGGCTCTATTTTCAGAATTAATTCTACTTTTAGTATATAGCTTCTACTTTTATAAATCAACAGATAGTTTATAGGAATATTTCAAATTATTATTATGAATTAGTTCAACTATATCTTAAATTGATTCTACTCTTAATTTCTGCTGAACTATTTCATTATATTATTAATAGTTAAATAGCTAAATGATTATATCATACAAGTTACTAGTATTATCGTAAATGTATGGATATTTTATTGATTCTACTTATTTATGAACTACTCCAGCAACAGAAAAAAACCATTTTCCGCCCTATCACTCCACGGAAATAAAGGATTTTTACTGTTATTTGAAATTAAAAACGTGAAATAGCTGCCTTGAAAAAATGATTCCGCCCATAGACTCCCGTAAAGTCTGAGCGGAATATCGAAAACTTTATGAGGTCAGCCGTTCATCGGCAGTGCCTCTTTACTTATAATATCATCCAGAATCCCGTATATGTCAATGATTCTGTCTGACAATCTCCTTGGCCTGGTTCCAGAGATCATCGTACTGCTCGGCTGAGAGTTTCTCAAGCTCAAGTCCTTTCTGGTCCGCAAGTTGCTTCAGGACGTTGAAGCGCCTGGTGAACTTGTTGTTGGCGTATGAGAGAGCGTCCTGCGGCTTGATGTGCTTCTTCCTGCAGAGGTTCACGACGGTGAAAAGAAGGTCCCCGAGCTCATCCATGGTCTCCTCTTCCGTCCTTGCGGCCATGACCTCATCTAGCTCTTCCTTGACCTTGTCATAGACACCTTCGGTATCAGGCCACTCGAATCCGACTTTCACGGCTTTCTTTGAGATGCTGTAGCAGCGTTCGAGCTCAGGGGCGTCCTTGGGGACTCCGTCAAAGAAATCCGTCTCAGATGCCTTCCTGCCCTCTTTCTCCTGCTTTATCCTGTTCCAGTTCTTCAGGACTTCCTCGGTGTCCTTGACCTCTGTAGTTGAGAACACATGGGGATGACGGCGGATATATTTGTCACAGGCGTCATTGAGGCACTGTGCAAGGGAGAAATCCCCGTTCTGGTCATGGATCTTGCCAAGAAGGAACAGATTCAGGAACACATCTCCCAGCTCCTCGCTCTGATGAGGCCTGTCATTGTCATTGAGGGCATCTATGTACTCATAGATCTCGCCCTGCATGCTGCGTATTATGTCGCGGGGCATCTGCTCCTTATCCCAGGGGCATCCGTCTTTGGGGTCACGGAGACACTCGACGATGTCATAGAGATTACTCATGTCCTTGCGGATATCGTCTGTCTTCTTAAGTTCGTAATCGATCATATTCTCTCCATATCAATGTGCTTTCTAACAATGTGACAGCTTCCGGCTATGTGGAACTTGCTCATCTCCTTGGGGAACAGCAGCTTGAAGATGTTTTTGTCACCGAAAACGGTAACGCGGTAACACCCTTCTCCGATTCGCTCAAGCATGAAGTCACTGCTGCCGGATCCGGCCTGTGTATCAAGAATTCCTCTGATCTCATCATCCTCTATGTCTGAGATCTCAAACACACTTCCCTTCATCTTGCTTGAGAGCGAGATCTTCTTTCCTGTCGGATTCGTAGGAAGGACCTTGATTGACTTCACGTTGAACCCGTCAGCAAGGGCTTTGTTCAGGACATTGACCGTATCAGGAGTGATCTGGCTTACGGGAAGCTCGCAAAGAAGGAGCTCATTCTCCCCGCACACACCCATTGAGATCGGATTGAGGAACTCCATCTTGGGCTTGGGATTGAAGCCCTGCGTGAACATGACATCAAGACCGGCTCTCTGGAACGCCATCTCAAACTGCCTCATGACGGCGATGTGGGAGTTATAGACAGCTCTGCCCTTCTTCTCATATGTGAGTATTGCCTGCACGTACTCAGAGGCCGGCGGTAAGACATGGACAGGATGCCTGATAGAGCTGAAATCCTCATTCGTGGCCTGTATCACCTTGGCACCGCTCTTTGAGCAGACACCGCACCTGTGGTCGCAGTCGCTGTCACAGATATGAGTCAGCTCATGACGCGATGCCTTCTCGTATTCCCTTTTAAGATAAGCTTTTGACACGTTCATGGAGACAGAGTCCCACGGGAGCTCGTCCTCAAGGTCCCAGCTTCTGGGACTGGTGTCATAACCGAGCTCTTCTATGGCCTGCTGCCACAGGTCCCAACGGATGTACTCATCCCAGGCATCCAGACGGCAGCCAAGCTCATAGGCCTTCTGGATAAGGTCGCAACACTCATAGCCGCCACGGGAGACAAGACCCTCAAGAAATGATATCGACGGCTCATGATAAGAGACCTTTATGCCCGGAATGGCGTCCATAAGGGCCTTCTTGATGCTCCTCAGATGTCGGGCAGATTCCTCCATGTTCATCTGACGGACCCACTGATAAGGTGTGTGGGCCTTTGGGATGAATGTGCCGATATTGATGTTCATGTTGATCTTTGTAGCATTTCTGATTGCCAGAAGGAAATCGACAAGGCTCTGCTGCTCAGTCTCCACATCGACGAACGGAAGACCGACCATGAAGTAGAACTTGGCAAGCTTCCAGCCCCTTGAGCGGGCCTCCTGGATGATGCTTATCACAGACTCAAGCGGGACTTCCTTGTTGTTGGACCTCTGGTTCTGCAGAAGAGGTGTCTCTATGGCGAATGTGAGACCGCTCTTTCTGACCTCCGATAGCTGCTCGATGATGTTCAGGCCGAATGTGCTGACCCTGAGAGAAGGCAGTGAGAAGGAGATGCTTCTTGCCTTATATGATTCATTAAGGGCCTTGATCAGCTTATCAAGGCCGGGATAATCACCTGATGACAGGGAGGACAATGTGATCTCCCTGTAGCCAAGCTGGCTGACATTCTGCTCCACAAGGTCATAGACGGTATCGAGGTCTCTCTGCCTGAAAGGCTTGTAATACTGGCCTGCATGGCAGAACCTGCAGCCGTTGGGGCATCCGCGCATTATCTCCACGGTGCCGTGGTCCTGGGCTGTCTCAAATGAAGAAATCGCAAAGTGCTCCAGGACGGGGCTTTCCTGAGGTGTACCGAAGGTCGTGTCCACTGCCCTCTTTGCCATCTCCTTTCCCGGGTACCAGAGATAAGGAATGCTCTTCAGGGCCTGGATCCTCTCAGAGCGTGTCTTATGCTCGCCTATTATCCTGATGATCTCTGTGATGTCAGCCTCCGCCTCTCCGATGTGGACGAAGTCAAAGAAACGTGAGAACGGAACCGGATTTGTGGCTGCAGGACCTCCTGCTATGACTATCGGGTCTGTCTCCTTCCTGTCCTTGACATCAATGGCGATCTTGCCAAGGTCAAGGACCTGGAGGATGTTGGTGGCACTTAGCTCATAACCGATGGAGATGCCAAGATAATCAAGGCTGTTGAGCGGAAACTGCTCCTGCAGCGTGAACAGCGGTATGTTCTTGTTTCTCAGAAGAGCCTCGAAATCCGGAGCAACC
The DNA here is from genome assembly GCA_902781545.1 of uncultured Spirochaetales bacterium. Taxonomy (GTDB): domain Bacteria; phylum Spirochaetota; class Spirochaetia; order Sphaerochaetales; family Sphaerochaetaceae; genus UBA9732. The sequence continues at coordinate 19,728 of CACZJR010000016.1, forward strand.
GCGAAAACCCTGTCACAGACAGCCTCAGGAATCCTGTTGATGAGATCATAGAGGATTCTTATGGCATTGTTGGCCATGCCGATCTCATAGAGATCCGGGAAGCACATGGCGCACTTGATCATGCCTTCCTTATAGTGTTTCTGATTGTAAATGTATTCGCTTCCGATATAGCGTGCCGGGTTCTCTATCTCAAGAAAACCGTTTCCGAGCTGTTTCTCAAGGTCAATCATTGAAGTCTTCCTTTGAGCTCCTCATCCTCAGGATTAAGCCTCAGTGCCTGAGTCCAATAGATCCTGGCATTCACCTTGTCAAAGAGCTTCTCAAGCACATTACCCTTGATCTTCAGGAGGACAGACAGATTGAGGTCATTGTCAGTGAAATAAGAGTCCGCCATCAGCACATCTGTGAGGGCAAGGCATTTCTTGGCTGTCTCCTCACCCATCTCCGTCTCTGATGAGAAACGTGCCAGGAGGCTGAGAAATGAGTCCATCTCCTTACTGTCAATGGTTGAGTACCAGGATATGAAGCTGTCCAGCATGAAAGCCGAATCCACAGGCGCGGACATCATGAGCGAGATATAGCTGTTGAAATCAAGGTATTCGGACAAGGAAGAGAGCATTGCCTTGGCATTGTCCGTATCATTCAGCCTGGCATATGCCCTGTAAAGGGCCTTCATGGCATCAGGGCCGTCCTCCGGACGTATTGCCATGACAGTAAGGCTGTCAGATGTGTTTGCCGATATGAAGTATGTAACCGCATAGCTTCTGTCATCGGGATTCTGAGAGGACGGATCGGACATGAGGTACAGAAAGAGGCTCTCAAGAGCCTTTTTGTTCTCTCCGAGTGCAAGATAAGAGCGTGCCTTGAGAATCAGGTCAGACGGTGTAGGATCCTTGATCTTTGAGAGACGTGCTACTGCAAGGCTGTAGTTTCCGTTGTCATAGGCAGTCTGCGCGTTAGAGCAGGAACAAAAGATTATGACAACAGCAAGAAATAAAAAAACAAGGGAGAATGCAGGCTTTATTCTTTTATCCATTGCAATCCCCCTTTAAAAATAATAAGAAGGTCCCTCATAAGCCGAGTTCTGTTTATGCAATCATCTATCTGGTACAACCGTTACCGGCTGTCTCTAGCAGCCTACCCGCGTGTATGGGACGGACAATCCACACGCTTCTTGGCCTTGCTCCTGATGAGGTTTGCCATGCGAAGCCCATTACTGGTCTCCCGGTGGGCTCTTACCCCGCCATTTCACCCTTACCCCCGCAAGCGGGGGCGGTTTGCTTTCTGTTGCACTGTCTGTAGCCTCACGGCTCCCGGACGTTATCCGGCATCATGTCCTGTGGAGCTCGGACTTTCCTCTCGGATGCATGCATCCAAGTGATTGCTTGAAGAACCTTCAGTATTAACTCAGAAATCTGAATCAGAATCGAAATCGATACCCTCAGTATCGAATCCGCTGGAATCTCCTCCGATGATATCGGCAGTGTCATCCTTCTCCTCTGCGGCCAGATGCTTCTCCTCAAGGTCAGCATAGTCTGTGCTGTCCTCATAGTAGAGAACACGGCTGCAGTACGGGCAGAAGAGGATTGAATCCTCGTCTGACTCATTGTTCGTGGAGGCTCTGACCTCATTGACGAACTGTGCGGGGAGAATCATGTGACATCCGGTGCAGACGATGTTGTGGACAGCCACAATACCCTTTCCACCCTTGTTGCGGATGATTCTCTCGAACTTGAACAGGAGGTTCGGATCGAGATCCTTGGCAAGCTCATTCTTCTTGGCGACAATCTCATCGAGCTCTTTCTGCTTCTCCTCGATCTGCTTGTCCATGGCCTCCTTGGCCTCACGGACTTCCTCTTCCTGGTTCTGCATGACAGCTTCCTGGGCAAAGAGCTTCTTCTCCTGCTCCTCAAGGTAGTTCTGCTTTGCGATAAGTCCCTTTCTGAACTTCTGCTCGTCTTCCTTAGCTGTCTCTATCTCTTTCTGAAGAGTCTCGAACTCTCTGGCCTGGGTGATGGTCTCCATCATCTTCTCGCTGGTCTCGCGCTTGTTTCCGGCCTCGTCCAGCTTGATGCGCAGGGTCTTGAGCTCCTCTTTGACTTTCTCGATCTTCTCGTGCAGTTCAAGGTAAGTGATCTTGGTCTTGTGAAGGGCATCCTCCTGGTCTGCGAGCTCCTTGGGGATCTCCTTGATCTTGTCTTCAACTTCGAACATCTGAGCCAATACAACCTGAAGCTGGCTTAATGTGTTGTAGATCTCTTTCATAATTACCTTACACTCCTAATCATAATATCATACATAGTCCTTGAGTTTCTTCGCACGCTTCGGGTGTCTGAGCCTTCTGAGTGCCTTTGCCTCAATCTGTCTGATTCTTTCTCTGGTCACTTCAAAATACAGCCCAACTTCTTCCAGTGTCAATGAGTATCCGTCCTCAAGGCCGAACCTCATCTTCAGGACCTCCTGCTCTCTGGGCGGCAGTGTAGCCAGGACTTCCCTGAGCTGCTCCTGAAGCAGTGCGAAACTGGTCTGTGTGGCAGGGTTCTCGACATCCTTGTCCTCGATGAAGTCTGAGAGAAGTGAATCCTCTTCCTCTCCGACAGGTGTCTCAAGGCTGATCGGCTCCCTTGCAACGTTCTTGACTGTCTTGACCTTGCTCTCAGGCCATCCGAGCTTCTGGGCGATCTCCTCGTCGGTCGGTTCCCTTCCGAGGCTCTGCATCAGGATCCTTGACTCGCGCACGACCTTGTTGATCTGCTCGATCATGTGCACAGGAACCCTGATAGTCCTTGCCTGGTCGCTGATGCTCCTGGTGATTGCCTGTCTGATCCACCATGTGGCATATGTGCTGAACTTATAGCCCTTGCGGTATTCGAATTTCTCGACGGCCTTGATGAGTCCGATGTTGCCTTCCTGGATCAGGTCAAAGAAGTGCAGTCCCCTGTTGGTGTATTTCTTGGCGATGGAGACGACAAGACGGAGGTTTGCCTGGATCAGGCGGTCCTTAGCGGTCTTGAGCATCTTCATGCCGCGCTTGATCTCCGTGGCCTGTGACAGGATCACATCGCAGTTGTCCTCGAACTCGAACTCGATCTTGCGCAGGCTTCTGACTGTTGTCTGGTAGCTGGAGATGAGATCCTTGATCTCCTCCATTGACATGCCGAGCTTTGCCTCGACGGAGAAACGCTTGCTGGCAGTGACAAGATCCCTTGAGAGCTGTCTGACATCCTTGTCATTGGTGACCTGGAGCTTGTTCTCAAGCACTGACCTGTTGTTCTTGAGCTCGATGATGTCGTGTTCAGCGTTTGTGAACTTGTCGGTGAACATCGTGATCTCTTCGGGCTGGATCTCAATCTGGGAGAGCTTCTTGAGAAGCTGTGCCTTCTTCTTGACAAGCTCATCGTTATGCAGAACTTCCTCACCGGAAGCGAACTTGCTCTGCTTGAGCTCATTGTAGCTTCTGAGTGCGCTCTGGCATTCCTTCAGGCTCTCCTTGTAGAAGGATGAGTATCTCTTCTGCTCGGTGATCAGCTCTTTCTGGTCCTTGGCATTGAAATCCTCTGCCTCCTCATACTTCACATTGAGCTTCTCCAGTATCTGGGAGAAGCATGTGATCATGATTCCGGACTGCTGGATGACCTGCTTGATGATCAGGGCACCCTCCTCCATCTGCTTGGAGAGCTCAACCTCCTCATCTGCGGTCAGAAGGGTCTCCCTTCCGATCTCCCTGAGGTAAAGCCTGATCGGGTCATCAGAGCTGGTCTCGCCCTTGTCTGTTCCAAGGACGCTGGGCCTGTTGCGCACGGCCTGCTCCACATCCTCATCGATGTTGGAGATGCCTTCCTCTGATGCGCCTATGCCGTCAGAGAAGTTCTCGCGGATGAATGTCTTGGTGTAGGAATCCCTCTCATCAAGGTTCTCCTCGTCCTCATCCTCGTCTTCCTCATCCTCATCATCTGACTCGTCTTCCTCAACCTTCTCAAGCTCGGCATCAGTCGGCTCATCAATGAGATCAAGGTCAGCCTCATCATCATGAAGAAGATCCTCGTCATCCTCCGGCTCAAGAAGACCGTCAGCATCGTCATCCAGATCCTCGATGTCATCGCTTGTAGGCTCGGCAATGAAGTCAGACTCCTCGTCCTCGGAGTCCTCGATAAGAAGATTGCGCTTGCTGAGCTCGTTCTTGAAATAAGCGATGTCCTCCTCGGAGTCAACATGCTCCGCAAGAAGATACTCACTGAGATCGGATAATGTGAATGTGTTCTCGTTCTGTGCAGAATACAGAAGTTTCTGCAGTATCTCGTTCCTGGTTTCGTCAGTCATCAGTTCTATATCCTAACCTTCCATCTCGCCCTTGAGTTCCTCGATCTTCCTGTCAAGCTCAAGTTTCGCCTGAAGGAGACTCTGGAGTTCCTGCTCGTCCGTGATGTCCATCTCCCCGCCGTTCAGCATTCTCTGGACCTGCGCCCTGCTTTCCTCCAGCTGAGTCAGCTTGATCTGATATACCGCATCCTGCAATGCCCTTCCGACATCCATGCGCATATACATGTCACTGGTGAAAGCTGTGACAACAAGGTTCCTGAGTTCCGGATCGTCTATCATCTGAAGAATCATGTCATCGGTTCCTATGTTCTGCCGCACAGCATCCTCAAGAACAATGTAAAGCGTCCTTGCATTGTTGTCTTTGAGTTGGCTTAGCTTGATCTCGTTCCTGAATTTCTCGAACCTGTCCCTGTTCTTCATCAATATCAGCATCGCATTGAGCTCTGTGGAGGCTTTAAGCGGGTTGATTCTGTTGCGTACTGCCGGCTGTTCAATGACTGTCTGCTCCGGCTCTTCCTTGTGCTGCCTCTTGTAATCGCTCATGACCTGCTCCGCTGAGACCCGGAGTGCATTGGAGAGATAATTTATGTAATCCTGACGCTCAATCTCTGAGGATGTCGCATCAAGATAGGCTGAAACCTCCTTCAAAACAGATGATTTCCCTTTGGGCTGTCGTATATCATACATTTTTAAGGCCGAAGATACAAGATAAGGAAAGCCCTGAACTGAATTTACACAGCTTTCCTGAAGGGCTGCGGCCCCCTGCTCCTCGAGCATCTGGGAGGCGTCCTTTGCACCCTCGAGCCTCATCACATAGTTTGCTATGCCGTTCTTCTGGCATCTGACAAGGGCATCACGTGTTGCCTTCTGGCCTGCGGTATCTGAGTCAAACAAAAGATAAATCTTGTCGCAATAACGCATTATCATCTTGATATGTTCGTCCGTCAGAGCTGTTCCGCATGTGGCGCACGAGTAATCCAGGCCTGCCTGATGAAGGCTTATGACATCAAAGTTGCCCTCACAGATGATGATCTGGTGCTTCTCCTTCATCGCCGGAAGACTCTCATAGAAACCGAAAAGCACATTCCTCTTGCTGTAGAGGACTGACTCCGCGGAGTTCTTGTACTTGGGTGCGTCAGCATAGCCGGACATGTCCCTGCCGCTGAAAGCCACGCAGTTGCCCTGCCATGTGCGGATCGGAAAAACTATCCTGTCACGGAAGAAGCTCCGATTGTCCCTGTCCTTGTACACAAGGCCTGAGCCCCAGATCAGGTCATCCGAGTAATCCTGCTTGCTCAGCAGGTTGTAGGTCCACTCCGCCTGAGGCGGGACATAGCCCAGCTGGAACTTGTCGCAGGTCGCATCTGTTATGCCCCTCTTACGGATGTACTCACGGGCCTTGGCCGATGCCGGACTCTTGAGGAGGTACTGGTGGAGATATGCGCAGAGCCTGTTGTACATGTCAGAGAGGGCCTTACGTTTATCCTGCTCCCTCTTCTCCGACTCGGACTCCTCCTTAAGCTCGACTCCGGCTTTCTTGGCAAGGATCTCCACGGCCTCTGAGAACTCCACATGCTCTATGTCCATGATGAAGTTGAATATACCGCCGCCCTTGCCGCAGGCGAAGCACTTGTAGAAGCCGCCGTTCTTGCCTCCGTTGTCAACAACCGTGAATGAGGGGTTCTTGTCATTGTGGAACGGGCACAGTCCCCAGAACCTGTCGCCCTTGCGTGTCAGACGCACATAAGGCGATACTACCTCGCTGACAGTGAGACGGTTCTTGATGTTCTCCAGGACTGCTTCGGAATACCTTGCCATACTGACCCTTACATGATTATGACAGGATTGTTCTCCACCCTGCTGGAGAGTTTAGCCTCAATTTCTTTCTTTGTATAGAGTTTTCCCTTGTTCATTCCCGGGCAGCTACGGGCTTCCTCATCCCAGGTCTCCCTGCTCTCAAGCACATGTGCCCAGAAAGGATAAGTGGCGCACTGACGGGGCCTGTTCTCATAGACCTTGCAGCCTTTCTCTGTGAGGAAGATACAGTCGTAATTCTCTTTCTCCTTAAGGCTGATCATCTTGAAAGCGCCCATGTCGACAATCCTGCAGAAGGTGTCGATGAACTGCTGCCTCTCTAAACCCAGACCATTGGCCATGGACATGATATCTTTTTCACTCAGAAAGACATATCCGGGCTCGGAACTGCAACAGTATCCGCACCCCTGACATTCAAATGCAAGTCCTTTCTCGTAGAAGCAGCTGCCCATAACAACCCCAAAAACGGTCTAAGAAAAGAACGGTCTTCCCTTTTGAGGAAGACCGTAACGAACTGGAGAGAGAAGGATTCGGACCTTCGAAGGCTGAGCCAACAGATTTACAGTCTGCCCCCTTTGACCGCTCGGGAACCTCTCCATATTATAGCCACCTGTCGGATTCGAACTGACGACCCCGAGATTACAAGTCACGTGCTCTGGCCAACTGAGCTAAGGTGGCAATATGTCATAAGCGACAGAAAGCAATGTACAAAAGATTTGTGACTTTTGCAAGTACTTTCTGTCGTTTTTTTGACAATAGGCGCTAATCTCAATATGTGCCGAGGTTTCCGGAACTTCCGCCGCTGATATCGGATCCGAACTCGTAATCCT
>CACZJR010000017.1 GCA_902781545.1 uncultured Spirochaetales bacterium
TCACCCTTTTTCGTATAAATCTCAGGATCATTCTCATCGAATAATCCACCCTCATATTTTTTTGCCTGCCATAATTCAGCATATTCCTTATCCGGATACTGATATGGAACAACCAGCTCCTTTTTCCCCTTGGGCATATTCTCGTAAACCTTTTTCAATGCATCCGGATCAAAACCCTTCAGAAATCTCGCCAATACCCTCTTTTCTTTTTCAAGGACCTTAACGGCTTTAGTCATATACTCCTTTTGTGCCAAGCTCTTTATGAGTTTTTCCTGATCCTTTCTCAGATATTTCCCGGTTTTCTCTCCAGTCTTGCGGGTGTAGTACTGATAGTAAACTTTGTTCCCTCTTATCGCTGTCGACACCCCTAAAGATCCCTCAGGGTATTTGCCGATACTGGTTTTAATCTCTTTGATGGTCTTCTCAAAGAATTTCAGTTTATCCTTAAGCCACTGCATGGTGCACCTCCTTTGCCTTATGCCGTGAAAAAGGAAAGATTTATCTTTTCCTTCGCACGAATTATTATTTGCTCTCAACCCATTGCCCCGATTTGTCGCAGTTCAGCAAGAATCTTGGCAATAAAACCCTAATGATTGCCCTGAGGAAGCACAAAAACTGCTTTTTGTATGCATTTCCATCGAATTTAATGCATACAATCCAACAGTTTATCGATTTCCTTTGCAAAGCCACTTTTCCCGTCATTGTTTTTTGCAGTGAAAAACTGCGTTTTGAATTGCTGTATGCATTTTCAATGTCTCATAGCATCTCCCCTGTCTCAGACATCGACCTGTAATCCTCGGAGGAGAAGATGATGTGGTCCAGGACCTCTATTCCAAGGAGCAGGCCCGCCTTCTTCAGCCGCAGGGTCACCTCCAGGTCGTCAGGGCTGGGTTCGAGGTTGCCGGATGGGTGGTTGTGGGCGAGTATGATCGCCGTTGCCCGCATCCTGATGGGATCCGAGAAGACCTCGCGGGGATGGACAAGAGTCCTGTTCACCAGCCCTATGGTCACGAGGTTCACACCCATAAGTTCGTGGGCGCCGTTGAGCATCACAACCAGGAAGTGCTCCTGCACCCTGTCCCCGTAATGCCTGACAAGATCAAATACGGATGCGGGATCCTTGCAGGACCTGAGCCTGGTTGAGGACATGCGCCTTCCCAGCTCCAGTCCCGCGCAGATGCTTGCGACCTTTGCCGGGCCAAGACCCTGAACTTTCTGTAGGTCCTCAGGGCTGACCTTCCCGCTGTCAATCAGGTGCAGGATATCCTCTGCAAGATCCTGGACAGGTCTTCCATGACTGCCTGAACCGAGCATGGCGCATACAAGCTCAATGTCTGACACCCCTTTTGGTCCAAGCCTGTGAAGACGTTCCCTGGGTCTGTCCTCACGTGGCATCTCTTTGATCGATCTGAAATCAATGGTTTTTCTTTCGTACTGCATGCCCTTATATACGAAAAAAGTGCAGGAAATATTTCAGAACAACAGAAAAAAATCAAAAAAACTTGAAGGATTGAATTCCCAGTTACTCTGACGGTAAACTGGACACTGTCCCGAGGAAGACGAAGATGAGGGTATATTCTGGAAAGACAAACACAGTAATAACAGTGCTGATGGTGATCTGGGTGATTTTCCAGCTGTGGTTCTCCACGTTCGGGATAATCTCCGCAATCAACCTCAGGGCCATCCACTGCCTCTTCCTCCTCATGTTCACTTTTCTGCTGTACCCGCCAGTCAAAAAACAGGATCAGGATCTCAAGCATCCTCAGGCAGCGGACATCATCCTTATCGCAATGGCATTCTTTGTCTTCGGCTTCCTGATCCTAAAATATACGGAGATAGCTCGCTCAGGCGGAAGGATAGACACATTCCAGATGGTCATCGCTGTCATAGGGATAATGGTGGTATTTGAGGCAGGCAGAAGGACATCCAGGAACCTTGCCATACTTGCAGCGATATTCCTGGCATATAACTACTTCGGGAGATTCATCGGCGGTTATCTGGGACATAACGGGTTCACATTCAAGAGGGTTCTGATAACTCAGTTCTGGGGAACTCAGGGTATTCTGGGAACAGGAGCCGGCGTCTCGGCGACCTATATCTTCCTTTTTGTGGTGTTCGGTGCATTTCTCAAGCACAGCGGGTTCACAGGGTTCATCAATGACCTTTCCCTGACTCTTGTCGGAAGGACACCTGGAGGGCCTGCCAAGGTTGCAGTAATCGCAAGTGCGCTGCTGGGAATGGTGAACGGCTCTGCGGTAGCTAATGTCGCCACCACAGGAACAATCACAATACCGATGATGAAGCGCACCGGATATAAGAAGGAGTTTGCCGCAGCTGTGGAGGCAACCGCATCAACAGGTGGTCAGTTCTGCCCGCCTGTGATGGGAGCTGCAGGATTCATCATGGCGGAGTTCCTGGATGTAAGGTACTCCGTTGTGATCGCAGCAGCCCTGGTCCCTGCATTCCTGTATTATCTTGGCCTGATGATGTCGGTCCACTTCGAGGCAAGGAAGCTTGGTCTCTCGGGAGTACGTGAAGAAGATATCCCGTCGGCAAAAGAGGTGCTGAGAAATGGATGGCACCTGATGATTCCGCTTGTCGTGCTCATCACAGTGATTGTTATAGGCAAAAGCCCGCTTTATGCAGCAACTGTGGCAATACCGGTCACGGTGGCATCGTCCTGGATCAGGAAGGACACCCGTATGACGTGGGACAGGATTGTGGCCGCCTGCGTCGAAGGAGCAAAGGGTGCGGTCACAGTCGGAGTGTCTTGTCTTCTGATCGGAGTGATAATCGGGACGGTGACGCTGACAAGCCTTGGCCTGAATCTGGGGTATATGATCCTGAACCGATTCACGGGGAGCAACATCTATATCGTGGGTCTTCTCGTGATGCTGATCTCGGTGATACTCGGAATGGGGGTTCCCGGGATTGCCGCTTATGTGATTGTCCAGGCTGTCGCGGTTCCGGTTCTGCTGAAGGCCGGTGCGGTGCCTCTTGCGGCCCACATGTTCTGTCTCATATATGCCTGTCTGTCCAATATCACCCCGCCCGTGGCCATAAGCTGTTACGTTGCGGCGGGAATAGCGGATGCAGACCAGACAAAGACAGGCCTGATTTCGGTGAGGCTTGCTCTTGCAGGATTCATCGTCCCCCTCTTCTTCCTCGCGAATCCCGTGCTACTGCCGCTGGCGCAGGAGGGAGCCGCATTCACGACCGTTATGGCGGCCATCACGGCATCAGCGGGGACAGTGATGCTCGCAGGCGGACTGGAAGGATGGTTCGCTGTCAGGGAGCACTGGATTGAGAGGATTCTTTTCATCGCAGCTGCCCTGCTTCTTCTTTATCCGGGAGCAGTCACCGACATTGCCGGATTGTGTGCATCAGCAATCCTGATTGCGGAGCAGGTCATCAGAGGCCGAAAGCCGCAGCCCTAAACGGCTGGAGAGAATCGGTAGAAATAAAAGCAAGATTGATGTAATGTGGATGCATCATGAGAAAGATTCTTGCATTTTGTGTAATTCTAATAACAGTAACTGCATGCCTGTTCGCAGGCGGATCAAGGGAGGCTCAGGAGCCTGAAGGACACCCCAAGGTGATCATCCGCTTCCCCACTGCCGGAGCTTCCGGTGCCCTGTATTCCGTAGGGGCCGCAATCACAAACATGTGGAACACGCAGATTCCGTTTGTCAGGGCCTCCAGCCAGGCGTCTGCAGGCGGAATAGACAACCTGAACCAGATCGCAGACGGAGAGAGTCAGGTCTCGATCGCCATCAGCTCAAACTGCTGGCAGAGCTTTAACGGGACTGACAGCTTCGAAGGCAGGGCCAATCCGGATCTCAGGGTGATCGCGGGCCTGTACCTGAATCCGAACCAGGTCGTGGTCACGGAGAGAAGCGGGATAAAGACTCTAGCAGATGTCAGGGGAAAGCACTTCGCCGTTGCCGCATCGGGCTCAAGCGTTGAGGGAGAATGCAAGAATCATTTCACTGCGGCGGGGCTGAATTATCCTGATGACATCCGCGCGGAGTACATTTCTTTCTCGGATTCGGCAGAGCTGTTGAGAAACGGCCAGATTGACGGTGCCTGGATCATGAGCGGAACTCCGGCTGCGGCGGTAAGCCAGGCGCTCTCATCAGGATGCAGGCTGCTGGACATCGATGAGACCACAATAAGCGCGCTCAAGTCGGAATTCCCCTGGTATGTCACCTACACTATTCCCGCCGGAACCTATCCGAACCAGAATCAAGACATCAGAACCACGGCGATCAAGATGGTGCTCTTCTGCTCCGCAAGCCTTGATGACGAGACGGTATATATGCTTACAAAGACCCTCTGGGAGAACATGGCGGAGCTGGGAGAGGCCCAGGGAAACCTGAGGAACCTGACTCCGGAGAATGCGGTGAGAGACATCGCGGGGCTTCCGATCCATGACGGGGCACAGCGCTATTACAGGGAGATCGGGGTCATCTGATCCCGAAACCAAATTGCCGTAGTTTTTGGTTTTTTTCAGTTCACAAACCTCTGCTAAGACCTTAGAATTAAACAAAGCACTAAACAAAAGGAAGGCATTATGGAGAATCTCAATCTGACGATGTTCAAGCAGTATGACATCAGGACCAGGTACAAGGCCCTGACGGAAGAGCATAAAAGAAGGCTGTACAATGCAGTTGCGCTCTACATCCGTGACTCGGTCAAGGCAAAGTCAGTCATCATAGGAAGAGACGCCAGGCTCTATGTCCCTGAGCTGGCGGAGGGACTTGCGGACATGTTCAGGAAGGCGGGAGTGGATGTTCTGATCAACCCGCTTCCAATCTCGACATGCCAGTTCTACTACACCTGCATGCAGCACCGCGACAGCGCCGGAATCATGGTCACGGCCTCACATAACCCCGCGGAATACGTCGGACTCAAGCTTGTGGGACCTGATGTGGCCCCCATCGCATACGGATGCGGCCCTGATGACGGCATAGCCAAAATCAAGGAGCTCTACATCGCAGACGCGAAGGTCGATGGCGACAGGCACGGCAGGATGACCGTGATCAACCATCTCGATGATTACATCAGCTACTGCATGAGGCTCTCAGGAGTCAAGGAAGGCAGCCTCAAGGGCACAAAGATCATGCTTGAGTTCCTCAACGGCTCTGCAGGTTCCGAGATGGCACTTGCATTCCAGAGGGCCGGAGCAGACATTGACTGCAGGAACGTCGTTCCTGACGGTTTCTTCAGGCAGGGAGACCCGAACCCGATCATCGAGCCATCGATCGCACCCGCAAGGGCGGCCATGAGGGAAGGAAACTATGATTTCGGATTCTGCTTTGACGGTGACGGTGACAGGGTTGACCTGATGGCCCCCAACGGCGAGCAGATTGTCCCGGGCCTTAACATGTCGATCATAGTCAAGAAGATGATAGACATCTATAAGGGCCAGAAGATGGATGTCTATGCCGATGTCAAGGCAATTCCCATCTCACTGTGCGAGATCGCCAAGAGCGGGGTTAAGGTGCACATCATAAGAAACGGCCACTCCTTCATCAAGGAGAAGCTGCGCGAGCATTGCGCCGAAGGCTACTTCACCGCAGAGGAAGAGAGCGCCCATTACTACATGAACTACCCCTATGACCCTGATGACCATTCCAAGGGATTCGCGGCAATAGAGTCCACCCTTTTCATCGCACTTCTGAGTGCCAGATGCTACAAGGAGGATCCTGCGGCATATGAGCGCGCATATAAGCTTCAGACATCGCTCTTCCGTGAGCGCGAGTGGCCCCTGCACTGCGAGGCGGCACCGGAGAAGATGCCGCTTCTCATGGACGAGGTTGAGGCTAAGATGCGCTCACTCGGAGCCACGATCATCAAGGACATGGACGACGGAAGCGACCTGGATGCCTGCCTTATGAGGTTCAACCTGCCAAAGACATTCAGCGCGGACTACTCACTGGACGGAAAGAAATGGGTTCAGGTTGCACAGAGGATCTCCAGAAGCGAGGAAGCCATGTGCCGCTGGGAGGTCGTTTCCAATGATCCTGATGAGTGTGCAAGATACAACGGCTATGTGAAGGAGATCACAGACAGGTACGTCAAGGCCGGATACGCGCACTATTGACCGTCGTGCCATCCAAGGCATAAGCAAGACAAAAAAAGAGGTTCTTCACGGAAAGTTCGGGGATGAAAGACGGGAATTGAAAAAGAGAGCATGTAGGTTCTAAGATTTTTTCGACCAAGAAAAAAGTCAGGACCAAAATCCACCTTTCATGCCAACAGTTTGAATGCGACAGACTCGAAATCAATTCAGACAATTCAACACTGAGTTTCATCAGCAGGCGCAGCAGCTCGGATGAGGTCTGCCCTTTCTGCGGAGGCAGGGTGCATGTCTGTGACAACGGAAGGATGATGCTGAAGGACATGCCTTTGTGGCACGGGCTTCCATTGAGCCTTGACGTGCATCACCACAGGTACAGGTGCCTGACCTGCGGCAGGAGCTTCAGCGAGGACGTATGCATGAGGTATCCGGGGACCCGGATCACATACCGTGCGGCCAAGTGGGTGCAGGAGCTGCTGCGCTGGCATCTGCCCATCTCTGCGGTCCATGAGATCACAGGCTTCCACTGGGACACCATCAGAAGGATCCATGAGGCGGAGATGCGGGAGGCCCTGGACTGGAGGCGGAAGGAGCTTCAGGACAAGGACTACAGACCGGAATATCTGGCAATCGACGAGTTCGCGGTCCACAAGGGGCACAGGTACGCCACCTGTGTGATGGATCTTGCCGAAGGAGACATCCTCTGGGTGGGCAGAGGAAGGTCCAAGACCGACTTCGCAAGGTTCTTCGAGGAGATCGATCCTGATTATCTGTCTGAGGTGAAGGCAGTTGCGATGGACATGAACGCCTCCTACAACATCCTTGTGGAGAGACATCTGCCGCATGCGGAGATCGTGTACGACCGCTACCACATGCAGGCACAGTTCGGAAAGGATGTCCTGGGTGTCGTGAGGCTTCAGGAAGCCAGGGCACACAGGCAGCAGTCCAAGGAACTGCTTGAGACCTCAAGGCATGAAGAAAGCGCTGAGGAACGGAGACATCTCCAGGCCGAGGCAAGGAAGGAGATCCATCTGTACTCCAAGCTCAAGAGCTCCAGATGGACATTGCTCTCAAACGCGGACAACCTCTCTCCGGAGAAGGCGGAGGACCTGAAGGCAATCCTGGACAGCCACAGTGACCTTGCCCTGTGCTACGCCATGAAAGAGGAGATGTGCACTCTCTTCGGGCTCAGGGACCCCGATGAGGCAAGAAGGAGATGGACGCAGTGGTTCGAGGGGGCAAGGGCAAGCGGCATCCCCGCACTTGTGAGGTTCGCAGAGCTCAAGGAGAAACGTCTTGACGGTCTGGTCGCACACGCCAGGCACAACATCAGCACCGGAAGACAGGAAGGATTCAACAACAAGATCAAGGTCGCCAAGAGAATCGGCTACGGCTACAGGAATGAGGGCTATTTCTTCACCCTCATCAGGTACATGTCAATCCCTGCTGTCAGAACTCAATCCCCGAAGAAAACGTGAAGAGCCAAAAAAGAGCAGAAGTCAGACGGCTTCTGCTCTCTTTTTTGAACAATTGATAAGGCTCAGTCCTTCTTCTCCTTGTCGTCCACGGGCTCTGCCTCAACCACGACCTCAACGGTCTCAGGCTTCTTGAACATGGCAATGGCTGCCACGACAATCATGATTCCACCTGCGACGATGAAGACAATCGCCAGGATCTGCACTACCTTGACCAGGGTATCAACAGGCTTGAAGAAAAGCAGGACTGCAATCAGCGATGTGATGACTCCCTCAACCAGGAAATGGGTCCTCATATCTGCAATCTCAAACTTCTTGGCAGTAGCGGCGTTCTGGAATGCGACAACTGCGGAGAAAACAAGGCCGATTGCAAAGATATAGACCATCACAGTCAGGGCTGCATCTGCTGCGAAGATTGCGACCAGCACTGCTGCCACACCGATTGCTATAGACTCGATACCCTTGATCATGGCCAGGTTCTTGGTGGTCTCGGTGTATTTCCATTTCTTCATGCCGTTGAGCGTGTAAAGACCGTCGATGAAAGCTCCGATTCCGGCTGCGATCATGACGATCTTCAGGAATGAGCCAGTGTGATTGATGACAATGATTCCAACTGCAAGAAGGACAATTCCCGTGAGAATCATCTTGAGAAGTCCTTTGTTCTTGATATTCATTTTATGTTCTCCCTGTCTTTAATTTGCTATTGAATAAGTCTCGACCTCAAAGATCAGAAGTGAGTTCGGACCCATGTTTCCTGTCTGCCTGTCACCGTAGCCGAGATCCGGATGGATGTAGAAGATGTAGTGTGAGCCCATCGGCATTAGCATGACGCCTTCCTTGAAGCCCTGAATCACAGATCCCATCGGGAATGTGGAATGCTCTCCACGCGCATATGAGCTGTCCACTACGGTCCCGTCCAGAAGCTTGAGCTCATAGTCAAGCTCAACGCTGTCGGTGGCCTTTGCGAGTGCACCGTTGCCCTTCTTGATCACCTGGTACTGGAGCCCTGATGCAGTGGTCTGGATCCCGCTCTTCTTCTTGTTCTGGGCAAGGAAGTCCTCCGCAGCCTTAAGGTTGTCCGCAGCCAGCTTCTGCAGGCGTGCCTCATACTCCTCAGGATAATCAGCAAGGAAACCGTTAAGATCCTCATAGCTGTAGAGCAATGAGCCGTTCACCAGGTCATAAATGCCCATGGCTCCGAAATACTCGTCAATCTCCGGGAAGTTGTAGTACTTGTAATATGAGAAATACGTCATGGCATTGTCAGTGCCGTAGTTCGAGGCGCACAGAATGCCAAGGGCATAACTGAACTTCTCAGCCAAGGTCTGGGGGACCTTGTCCTCAGACGCAGATGAAGCATCAGCGAAAACTAATCCGAATGAAAGCACCGTCACAAGCAGGACGGCAAGAATTCTCTTGAGCATGACAGTCTCCTAACTTTCAGTTACATGAATATTAACTGCTGGTCCTCTTTCTTTCAATGGTGCACAGCAAAAGTACACAAAAGAAACCCATTACAGTCCCTGCAAATGCCCCCACGGCATCACTGAACATGTCGGTGAACGCAAAATGACGGCCGAAATACGGCTGGCAGAGCTCAATTGCGTATCCGAAGAGAGACGCAAGCAGAAATGATGATATCATCGGCAGGATGTTCCACAGGAAAAACCTGTGCGGATTTACATCAGAGAAGCATATGAAGAGGAAGAAGCTGAAGGCCACATATGCCAGGCAATGGCCGATCTTGAACTTGCCGGACAGGAACTCCGGGATCTCGACCTTAGAGGAGAATGAGAAATAGATGATCACTCCCATGCAGATGATCGCGAGGAAGAATGAGATTATCCTTACTGCCTTCAGCACAGATCCCCCTGTCTTGCACCACGCTCGGCCATTGTCCTTTCCAGAAGGCGCAAAAAGCGGTTCTTGTCCGGGAAAAGACGCGGGCTTGCAAGCCTGTGGTTCGGAGTCTCGCACATGAGCCTCTCCACAACAATATCGTAAGGTATTCTCCTCAGAAAATAAACAGTGTTCTCAACATGCCTTGTCAGACAAGGTGCAGTGACCTCGCCTTCCAGGAAACGCTCGTAAAGCTCTGTTCCCGCCGCGATGTTCAGGTTGTGGATCTTGATCGCATCAGGATGGACCTTGTTCACCACGTCAATCGTCATGTCCAGCTCAGATCTGCCCTCTCCCGGGAATCCGGTGAGCACATGCACGCAGAGCTCAAGGCCATGATGCCTGACAGCCTCTGCGGCATTCAGGAAACAGGAGACATCATGGCCGCGCCTCATTGCCCTGAGTATCTCATCGCTTCCGCTCTGAAGTCCCAGCTCCACGCACACTGAAGTGCAGACATCCTTGTAAGAGGCCAGGAGGTCCAGCTTGGCATCATCGATGCAGTCGGGCCGTGTGGAGATTATAAAGCCCTCCCAGCTGCAAAGCGACAAGGCATAATCATATAGCTCCTTAAGCTTGGCCACCGGTGCGAAGGTGTTTGAGAATGACTGAAGATAAAGGGCAAAATGATATGTCTTATACCTTCTTGAGATAAAAGATGTTCCCCTCTCTACCTGCTTTTTGATATCCTCTGAATCAAATGTAAAAGTATTTTTTAGACAATCTTCAGATTTATAGGCTATTGTATCAATTCCGCTCTCAAATCCGCTGTCATGGCGGTAAGCGCTCTCAGATGACCTCAGATAGGCTGCCCTTGCCCCCTGGCTGTCGCAGTAGATGCATCCGCGCCCGTCGGGGGAGCCGCACCTGTTTGGACATGTGAAGCCCGCATCCACTCCCACACGGAAGACCTTGTAGCCAAAGCGGCTGAGAAGACTTGATGAATAGCTGTTATATGGGCAGGACGGCATTCCGGTTCACTCGAAACGGGACTTCAGGATCCATTGGTTGCCGTTGACAAATGACTTGAAATCCAGATCCTTCTTTGCAGGAAGCTGCAGGGATGTTATCCAAAGGATCCTGTCAGAGCAGGCGACTCCTATTCCCCTGTCCTTTCTCATTCCCACAACGGTTCCCGGGGCAGGAAGATCACCGCCCTCATCCTCTGAGAGCTCCTTGAAGCCACCCCAGACACCGGTTATGGCTATGTCTGTCCCGTTGATCCTTGCCCAGGCCTTGGGCCACGGGTTGCAGGCACGGATCTTGCAGTGAAGCTCGGCAGCAGTCAGGCTGAAATCCAGTACCCCAGTCGAGCGGTCTATCATGGTGCAGTAACTGGGCTCCCCCTCCTGGGCAGCTGAAGTGACCTTGCCGTCAATCACATCACGGAGCAGGGCCGGGACAAACCCGGCTGCCTTGGCAGCGACGGTCTCTGAGAGGCTCTGAGTGGTCTCCTTGCCGTCAAGCTCAAATGAGAGCTTTCCCCAGATATCGCCCTCGTCCATCTTCAGGCCGAGGTTCTGGAAGCTGATGGTGGCTTCTCTCAGGCCGTTCAGGATCGTAAACTGTATGGGAGACGGCCCTCGGAACACCGGAAGAGCTGAGGGATGGACGTTGAAACGCCCGTTCGGGAACATATCCAGAAAGCGCGGTCCGAATATCTTTCCGAAGGCAAACGAGATAAGCGTATCCGCTCCCAGCTTCTTCACCTCCTGACGGGCCTCTGTCCTGAGACTGTCGAACTGCAGCACAGGAAGATTCATCTCAAGGGCCGCGGCTTTCACAGGACTAGGCACCAGGGCCTTTGAGCGGCCGACGCTCTTGTCACAGGACGTGAGGACACCCACGACATTGAAGTTCTCATTCAATGCGCGCAGAAGAGGCACTGATATCTCCGGTGTTCCCGCGAAAAGGATTCTGGGCTCTGTCACTTTCTTCTCTTGCTTCTGTTCTTCTTCTCGTAAGCGCGGAGGGTCTTCTTGCGCTCCTCCTCGCTCAGGCGGTCCACAAAGAGCACACCGTCAAGATGGTCATACTCATGCTGGATGACCCTGGCCATCAGACCGGATGCCTTGAGCGTGAACTCCACGCCGTTCGCATCTTGGGCCTTGACTATGACCTTCGAGGGGCGCACCACGTCATGGTAGACACCGGGCACGCTGAGACAGCCCTCCTCATAGGGGTTGGTCTCTACAGAGAACCCGGTGATCTCAGGATTTATGAACTCCCTCTTTGTGCCGTCAGGCAGGGACACGATGAAGAACCTCTTGTCCACACCCACCTGAGGTGCAGCAAGACCTACTCCGTCTGCAGCCTCAAGAGTCTCATACATCGCCTCAAGAAGGATATGAAGCGCATCATCAAATACGGTCACAGGGGTGCACTTCTCACGCAGCACCTCATCGCCAATCTTCACAATATCAAGCATGCCCTAAATATATTAAATCAAAGGCGATGTTGCAACCGAATCGGGGCAGTGTATCAGTCAAGCGGAATCCTTGCGGCGAATGTCATTCCAAGACCGCCTTCCCTGTTGAAAGCCGGAAGCAAGGCCACAGTGGTCCCGTCCATCCCCAGGGCATCCCTGAGCTTTGCATTATACTTCTTGGCGTAGATGAATGGATGTACCGTCTGCCAGATCCTCAGACCCGCTCCGCCGATCAGACCTATCAAGGCCAGCTTCATGTCCCCGGCCGCATCGCCTCCGAAAAGGCTGTGGTTGAACTCATCCACACCGTGCTTGACTATGTCATAGATGATAAGGCCTGTGCAGATGGCATCACCTATGAGGAATATCGTCCCGTGCAGTCCGTCACCCTGTGAGAAAGACCCCGCACCGAAACCGGCCACGAGGTTGAATCCGGCACCGGCCAAAGGCGATACCCTCTTCCATGTGTAAATCGAGTCCTTCTCCTTCTGCGTCAGCTGGGGAGAAAGCTCCTTGATCTTCAGGATGTTCTGATCTGAAAGACCCTGGCTGATGTATTTGTTGACATCCTTATATGCATCAGCCTGGGCAGAGCAGATGCAGACAAGCGCCAGAATCATCACGAAAATGACTCTTCTCTTCATAAAAAACCTCTCTTAAGTTTCTTTACTATACCATAAAATCTGCTTACATGGAAAAAAGTTACATCAGCTCCACAGGATCCACGTCAATGTCAAATGCCACATTGCTCGGAACCTTGAGGTCCGATGTGACCTTTGCTATGCAGTTGAGCATGTCAACAGGATAAGAGGACCTTAAGAGGATCTGGAACCTGTAATTCTCGCGTATCTTCTCAATCGGGCACTCGTTCGCGCCATAGACCTGTGTCTTCTTGACAACTGAGCGCAGTCTCTGGGCAAGCATGTCGGCAAAAGCCCTTGCAGCAGAGGCATTTGATGAATGGACCACGATGTTCACCATCCTGGAGAAAGGCGGGAAATTGGTCTCCTTCCTGATTGAGAGCTCCTGATCAAAGAATCTCTCAACCTCTCCCCTTGCGGCAAAGTATATTGCGGGATTGTCCTTCATCCTGGTCTGGACAATGACCTCACCTTCTGAATCAGACCTGCCTGAGCGGCCTGAGACCTGAACCAGAAGGTCAAATGTCCTCTCCTCCGCCCTGAAATCAGGAATCAGCAGGCCGCTGTCAGCCATGATTATCCCCACCAGCTTGACATTGGGGAAGTTCAGTCCCTTTGCAACCATCTGGGTTCCCAGAAGGATGTGGATGTTTCCCGCCCTGAACTCATCAAGGGTCTTCTGGATCGCTGACCTGTCCTTTGAGACAGTGTCCGTATCAAGTCTCGCCACCCGGTATAACGGGAAAAGCCTCTGGATTTCGTGCTCCACCTGCTCGGTACCGAAACCCGAGTACATGACATCCATCGAGCCGCACTCGGGGCATACCGACACAGGCTTCTGGGAATGGCCGCAGTAATGGCACTGCAGGATGTTGCGTCTCTTGTGGTATGTCATGGCCACATCACAGTGCGGGCACTTGAGCTCGTAGCCGCAGCTGCGGCAATGGAAATAATAGCTGTAGCCCCGTCTGTTCAGGAAAAGAATGACCTGTCTGCCCTCTGCCAGGGTCCTGAGCATCTTCTCCTGAAGCAGGCTGCTGAAGATCCCCTCCTCCTTTGTCATGTCGGCGATCTCTACCTTGGGCATGCTTCCGCCGCCAACGCGGTGGCGCAGGTCTATGCGGACCATCTTTGAGGGGTCCTTCATCAGCTGCCAGGCCTCAAGGCTCGGGGTGGCGCTTCCCATCAGAAGCTTCCCGTTGCAGTCAAGGATCCTCTTCTGAGCCACCTGGCGGGCATGGTAGCGCGGGGCATTGCCGCTCTTGTATGAGTTCTCATGCTCCTCGTCGATGATTATCATCTTCAGGTTCTTGAACGGGGCGAACACCGCACTTCGGGCACCTATGACAAGACTTACCTCTGACCTCTTTATCTTTCTCCACTGGGCTATGCGTTGCGAGTCAGTCATCCCTGAGTGGAGGATGGCCACATTGTTCTTGAAGCGCTTTGTAACCTGAAGGGCAAGCTGGTGCGTCAGCGTGATCTCGGGCACAAGATAGATGACCTGTCCGCCCTGGTTGATCACCTGCTCGGCGCAGCGCAGGAAAACCTCCGTCTTTCCTGATCCTGTGACACCGAAGAGATAGAACATCCTCTTGTCCGTCTCCATGACGGTCCTTACGGCGTTCTCCTGCTCATCAGAGAGCACCACATCTGGACGCGGCATTGCCTCATCGGCATCAAGGGCACCGAACGCGGTGTCCTTCTTTCCTCCGGGAATCATCGTGTCCAGAATCTCTCCGCGGCTTGAGAAATAGAACTTCTCCATCCACAGGGCAAGATCGTAGTCGCTTCTGTCGAACAGAGGCTCCTTGTCTATGACCCTGGTCACCGCCTTGATCTCGAAATTGCCTTCCGGCTTCTTGTCGGAGACGGAGATCACATAGCCCTGGATTGACTTCCTCCTGGTGCCGAAAGGCACAATCACCCTTACTCCGGGGACAATCTCCATCTTCTCGGAATCAAAGCTGTATGTGAAATCAGCCTTAAGAGGCACAGGAACAACAACCTGGGCATAGCGGATCATCAGCTTCCACCTGTCTGAAGTCCCAGATATCTGGCAAGCTTCTTCAGGTCCTCCCAGACCGGGCGCTTGAGTGACAGGTCCCTCAGGACCGCCGCAGGATGGTATGTGCACATCATGGGAATGCCGTCATAGAAGAAGAATCTTCCCCTCAGGGCTCCCATTGTGGCATCGGGTTGCCCGGTCATCAGCGTCGATGCCGGTTTTCCCAGACAAAGGATAGCCTGGGGGTTCACAAGCTGGATCTGCCTCTTGAGGTAGGCGTTGCATGCGCTCTTCTCCTCAGGATACGGGTCGCGGTTCTGAGGAGGCCTGCATTTGACTGTGTTGGTGATGTAGACGTTCGTCTCACGGGAGAGAGAGATGGCGGAAAGCCATCTGTCCAGGTACTGGCCAGCCTTGCCGACAAACGGAAGCCCCTGCAGGTCCTCGTTCTCCCCCGGGCCCTCTCCTATGACCATCACCACCGGACGGTCCTGGCAGCCGGTTCCGAACACAACATTCTTACGGGTCTTGCACAGGCCGCACCTCTGGCACTGTGCGGAATCTGCAAGAAGGGACTTGTATGACATGTGCAGCCTGTCATCATCAGGCTCCTTGAAAAGGACCTCCGGCTCAGGCTCTGCCACTTCAGGGGCAGTCTCCTCAGGTATGAGGTCTGCCGCAGTCTGTGTGAAATCACGCCTCTCATGCTTGTCAGGCCCGAAGTCCTGTCTCATCACATCCAAAAAAGAGTCCAGAAGCTCATCAGTGCGTCCAAGGGCATTCGAGAGGGCAAGACGCCTGTCCTCCACGGACATTTTCTCTTCAGACATGTCATTTCCTCCCGTATTTTTCCTCGAACCACATGTACTCATCAGGATCATAGCTCACACGCCAGAGATAAAGGCCGTCTGACGGTGCGGTCCTTCCTGTACGGAGGCGGTCCTTTGCATCAAGCAGCTCCTTGAAGGCAGAATCCGGCTTGTTGTCAAAGGCAAGGTCCAACATTGTTCCCATGAGCGAGCGCACCATGTGATAGAGAAATGCGTTTCCTGCTATCCTGAAGCAGAGAAGCTTATCCCCATACATGGATTCTTTCCATCCGAATTCGGCTTCGTATATATCTCTAACTTTGCTTGGGCAGATATCCTTGGAGCATGCGAAGGTCGTGAAGTCATGTGTTCCCACAATATGGGCGGCATAGGAGTTGAGAAGATCTATGTCCGGGAACTCCCTCAGTACAGTCACAAGGCCGTCTGAGAATGAGTCATGCGGCTCACCGCATCTGCAGAAATAACGGTACTCGCGCGCCATGGCGCTGTATCTGGCGTGAAATGAGTTGTCCACGTCCCAGCTGCGTCTGATCCTGATGCTGTACGGCAGAAGAGCGTTCAGGCCCATGTGGAAGGCCTTGGCGGGGATATCGCAGGCATCGAACTCCACGTGGGCAACCTGACCGTATGCGTGTACTCCGCTGTCTGTCCTGCCGCTTCCTATGACATCAATGTTCCTGTCGCCTATCATCCTGGTCACAGCATCCATTATCGTCTGCTGCACGGAATCCGCGTCTTTCTGACGCTGCCATCCGCAGAATGCACGCCCGTCATAGCTGAGCTCCATGGCCACACGGCGTCTGTTCTCAGGTGCAGAGAACACATCAGGACGCTTCCAGTCACTGCGTGCCATGTTCAGTCCTCCACCGCCTCAAGGATCACCATGGCTATTGCCAGAGGCTGCTCATGCGTGATGCTGAGGTGTACTACCGCCTTGGGGGCATTGTCCAATGTCTTTCCGCAAAGAGCGACGTACGGACGTCCGTCCTCCTCCTTGCGCGTGATGATCTCAGACGGGATCACAACCGGGGAGAAACCCGTACCGCGGGCCTTTGCATAGGCCTCCTTCACCGCAAAGCGGGAAGCCAGGAACTGCGCGCGGACATCCTCATGCGCCGTCTCAAGCGCATGGTACTGCTCCAGCTCCTCAGGGTTGAAGAGCTTCTCCAGAGTCCTGCCCTGAAGTCTTTTGACCCTTTCAATGTTTACGGCATCAATTCCTGTTCCCAGAATCACTTGGACGCTGTTCCTCCGGAAGTCTCACTTTGAGAAATAAATCTTGACCTGTGACGGCCTTGTGAATATCGAGAGAGCCGTGGTGTCAATGTATGACGTCAGGTCTCCGGTATCGATCTCCACAACAGCATAGTTCACACCCTCACGGTTGACGGTGGTGAAATCCGCGCTCACAGATATCTTGGCCGGATCAATCATGAATATCTGGTCCTCGGTTCCCTGGATCACAAGCTCCACGCTCTTGGGGATTGTGCTCTCGGCCTTGTAGCCGTCAGGCAACGTGACCTTTAGAGGCAGTGTCATTGACCTTGAGCTCTGGATTGAGAACAGCAGGACAAAATAGACAAGGACGGCGAGAAGGAGGCAGATGATCTTGACCTGCCAGTTGTACAAAAGCTTCTGCAAGAACTTACTGCGCATCGTTTCTGCCCTCCTCTATTGCACTCGGCTGCACATCAAGGTAATTGAACAGTGAAAGCAGCATGCTCTTTATCTCGTCATGTGAGAGATCATAGTAAAGGTTGCCGTTGCAGGCCAGTGAAATGGCACCGGTCTCCTCGGATACAACGATGATTGCGGCATCGGATTCCTCGGCCATTCCAAGGGCGGCACGGTGTCTGGTTCCGAAGCTGGCCCTGATGTCTGTCTGTCCTGAAAGCGGAAGATAACAGCCGGCAGCCACAATCTTGGATCCCTGGATTATCATGGCACCGTCATGAAGCGGTGTGTCATGGTCGAACACCGTCACGATCAATGCACTTGAGATATCGGCGTTCATCCTTGTTCCGCTGTCGATGATGTTCTTGATGGCGACCTTACGGGGGAAGACAATCAATGCACCGCGCTTGGACTGCACCAGACGCTGGCATGCGCTGAGAATCGTCTCAATCTGCTCCGAGCTTGCCTGCGTGCCGCCGATACGGAACAGTCTGCTTCGTCTGCTTGCACCAGGGGTGAATGTCCTTCTGAGCTCAGGCTGATAGACACTGAACAGAAACACAAGACCCGGTACGGCGCAGATTCGGAGAACGTTCTCCATCACCCTCAGACCGGCGAACTTGCAGACTATGTAAAGGAACGCGTAAATCAGAACCGATCTGATGAGCTGTGTTGCCCTGTTCTGCGCCAGAGCGATGTAGAAATTGTAGAAAAAGACAGTGAGAAGCAGAATCTGCACCACGGCCCTTATCCAGTCAACAGTTGTAACCGGCATTCCATTTCCTCCGAGACCGCGCGTACTATGCGCGAGAATTACAAGAATTATAGCCTAATATATTTCACATAGGAAGAGCAATGATCTTAAGCGGCTCCAGTTTTTTCACCATGTCCGACCCACAGACAACCGCAGTGCTGGACTCTGCGGACAGCCTCTCCAGGACAAGGGACGCAACCTCATCCAGATCCGACGGACCCATCTTGAGAAGCATCCTCCTCCTGTTGAGATAGCGTCTGTAGGACGAGCCTGTGAGCACGCTCATGAACGCCTCCGAGCTCTTGGTCTGAGGGCTCAGAGGCTTGAGCTCACGCCCCAGGATCGTGACCACGGAGTACTCGATCTCCTGCATGTCGTTCCTCTGTCTCAGGGCATCTGTGAACACCTTGAAGGTCTCCAGGATCCTGGGATCGCGGTATGACGAGAACACAAAAAGCCCCTCCATCCTGTCCACATGGCTCTCTACCCCGTAAGCCCCGTTCGCACCCCTGACGACAGACCACAGATAACCCGATGACAGGACCGATGACAGCAGCGTGCTGGCCACCAGGCTTCTCTCATCATCACGTCCGAAACGGACGGCCATCGCATTGAATGCAGGTCCGGAGGGGACAGTGTACACCACAGGCCTCTCACAGGTCCCTTTAGTGCCCTCACATGTGAAGGATTTATAATAGTTAGAAGTCCTTACAAACTTACCAATGTTAAACCTATCTGTAAATGCACGAACAAATTGCAGAAGACTTCCCTGCTCAGCATCGCTTCCTGTGTGGACCTTCATGGCACGTTGCGTGAACACCTTGCGCCATAGCTTAGTAAGCGTGACTGACAAACTCTCAAGGCTTGTTTTCCCGCCTTCAAGGGCATTTCTCAGGTCCACCAGATAGAGCCAGAGAGACGTTCCGACATTCATCTCGCTCTCCATTGCGGAGGCCGAGAAAACACTCGATGCCCCCAGTACCGCATAGGAGTTTCCGCTGTATGTGTAGCCGCTCTCGAACTCGGTTATCATGTCCGTCAGGGACGCCTTTATCCTTGCTGTGTCGTCCAGATCCGGCTCTGTGAGAAGCTCCGCTATCAGGTCCATCGCCTGGGAAAAATCCTGGTGCAGCATCTTGGATTTCACTATCACCGCAGACATGGGTCTGTGATGCACGTCAGAGCCTGCGTTCGGGTACATGAAGAAACTTCCCGTCAGCATCTTTATCAGTGTGCTGACCTGCCTGAAGTCATGGTGTTTTGTCCCGCACATCTGCATGCATCTGACCAAAAGTGGAAGCATCCTCTTCTCCTCCAAGGAAAGTCCTCTGGTGTCAAAGGCAATGCTCAGGTACACGATTCCTCTGGTAAATAGGCTGTACTCATAATATGAGGCTCCGCCCTCAAGACGTATGCGGTTGTTGTGATATCTGTTTATCCTTCTCGGAAGGTCGGAGACGGTGATGCGCTCAATGGAGGCAAGAGCCTCATCCGAGTCCTCCTCGCTGACAAAACGCTCAAAGGCCTTCCGCTCATCCTCAGACGGTGCGCTCATGCTGTCCAGTTTCTTCTGGAGATTGGCCTTGAAAATCTCATCATAATGCTCGTCAGACTCAACCGAAAGAAGGCACCTTCTGGGGTTCTTGAGAAGGTTCTCATCCATCCAGGTCTCAAAATACCTGCCTTTTGCCACCCTTTCCTTCAGCCTTCTGAGCCTAGCCATGCTTGCCACCCCGGCCTCAGGGTCCTTTCCCCTCATCCAGCAGCGGGCCGCCTTCATGCATGTGAGGATTCCGAACGGGACTCCGTCTCCGGGAATCTCCTGCTCCTTGAACTCAAGGCGCTTTATTGCGGCCTTCACAATGTCCTCAGGCAGGCCGTCTCTGACATAAGAACGGATCTGATCCATGAAAAAGGCCTCAATCTCGTTCTCCTTGCCCTTTCTGGCATGGCTGAAGCCCACTGAGAAGGTCAGAACAGGGCTTTCCACATCAGTTCCGCTCAGAGGATGAAGGTCCTCACCCAGGTCAGATTCTATTATTGCGTTGTAAAGAGGCGCTCCGGGATTGCCCAGAAGCATGTCTACCAGAACCGATGCAGTAAGGATCTCCAGTGGGTCATCTCCAGGGGTTGTGAGCCATGAAAGAACGACACTTCTTGAGTCTCCCGCAGGGCAAGAGGCCGCTGTACGCATCGGTTTCATATCTTTTTGCAGATAGTTTTCCGATTTCGGAATAATTTTTTCACCCTTCTCACGGTCTTTCAGGTAACGGCTCTCCAATTTATCGAGGTACTGATCGGCATCCAGGTTTCCGAAGAGGAACAGCCTGCAGTTTGACGGGCTGTACCACTTCTTGTATCTCTCAAGGTACTGCTCATATGTGAGATCTGTGATTTGAAGCGGATCTCCGCCTGAGTCGTACTGGCACGGTGTGCCTTTGAACATGTCACGGAAGATGCAGGCCTGGACAACAGAATCCTCAGTGCTTCTTGCACCGCACATCTCATTGAACACAACTCCGTCAAAATGACCGTCAAAGCTTCGGATTCCCTCCTGCTGGAATGATGTCTTACGGAGAAGCGGATCAAAGACGGCATCGGCATAGATGTCGAACAGAATGTCAAAGTCCTTCTTCAGAGGCGACGCGAACGGATACATGGTCTTGTCCACGAATGTCATGGCATTGAGGAAGGTGTTCGGACTGGACAGGAGCACCTGGGAGAACGGATCCTTGACAGGGAACCTTTTTGACCCGGACAGGACGGTATGCTCAAGGATATGCGCAACTCCCTTGCTGTCCTCCGATGGTGTGTTGAAGATGAAGCTGCAACAGCACTCCTCATCCTTGTTCTTTATGTGAAACACCTCCATACCCGTCTTGTCATGGACATAGAAGTTCGCCACGCCGTTGTATTCCGGCATGTCCGTGGATCTAATCAGATTAAACATATTCCGCCTTAACTAAAGTATAAGCAATATCTGAGAGGGTCTTGAATGCCTCTGTGACAGCCTCTTGCTCCGTCTGTGCGAATGCACTTGCGTTTATCACATCGCTCTGGTACAGGACAGTCTCATCGGCGCAGTTGAACAGAGTCACCAGACCTTCTGCGCTTGCGACATACAGACCGGTCTTGGACTCAATGACGTCAACAACACCCAGTCTGATGACAAGCATGCACTCCTCTGTCCTTGAGCTGTGATTGAACTCATAGATTATGTCCTGCTCGTCATCTAGCTCAGAGTAGAATGCTGAGGCATCGGCTCCGTCAGTGACAAACTTTGAGGTAAGGTAATCCGATATCTCGCTCACGCCTGTCACATATCCAAGGCTGTCATGCTCAACAACACTTACCGCAATGCTTCCGCGCCTGTACGCCTTGGCGTAGCTGAACGTCAGGCTCTTCGAGTCAATCAGATCACCCAGTTCCACAGTCCTCTCCTCAGGAGCGGCCTTCATCAGGGCAGACATCTCCTCGGAGAGATTCAGGCTGAATATCACCGTCCCTTTCCTGAGAATGGAGTTGTTTATTGCGTTGAACGTGAACCTTCCGTCATCGTCTGAGATGTATACGAAGTTGTCCTTGTAGACCTCACCCTTGGAGTCTTCTGCAAGATATGTGGCCTTGATCTCCGCAGAGCCTACTGCGGATGAGACGAACGTTCCTTTTCTCTGGACTTCTATCGTGCACACGGCATCGGCTGGTCTTGAGGCTGACACAGTTACGGTTATGTTTTCCAGAAGCTCCACAACCACCGGATAGAGGGAATCATAGGAGTACTCGCTGTCAATGTAGTCAACACCGTAACCCAATGCCATGGCCTTCATGTAGTTCTCCACGGCCTTGAGCTCCTTTCCCGACTTCACAAAGGTATCGCCCTCAAGGACAAGGCTTTCCACCTCCTCGGACAGGGCAGTCCTTCTCTTGTTCTCCTCGCTTGTGGCATTCTCAAGCAGAGCACGGTCAAGCACCGCATGGATGTAGTAATGGTAGTTTCCGTCCGATGAGACAACTGAAAACGTGTCCACGATCTGAAGGCCGAACTGGTTGATGGTCCCCATGACACTCAGCTCCCTGTAGACCTCCTGACCCAGCTCATAACCGATCCTGTCAGAAAGGATCTCAATCAGGTTCGTGTAAGAGAGAAGCTCGGCCTGCCTCTCAGTGCTTGCACCTCCTTCACCCACCATGCCGGTGTTGCCCTTGCCGATGTTATAGCTTGGCTCGTAGTACCAGAACGGCAGACCTGAGATGTTTGACTTGACCAGTGCCATGACAGATGAGCATCCCGTGACCAAGATCACTGCTGCAAGGAGGGACAGTATGGTTAAAGCAATCCTTGTCTTTCTCATCAGAAGCACACCCCGACGCCTGCAAACGGAGTCCATATCGAATACTTGCCCTGAACGGCAAGCCAGCTGAAGCCCGCGCTCCAGCAGAACGAGCTGATGTTGTGTCTGTAGCAGAAACCGTAGCCCGAGGCAAATGTTACACCGGTCCTGACAATGCTGATTCCGGCTGTTCCCCAGCCTACAAGCTTTCCGTTCTGGATGAAGGTGTTGGAGCTGTCCCAGAGCCTGGCAAGAGGCACTGTCACCTCAAGGCCTGCCAGTGCAAGGGCTCTCACGCCTTTTTTCTGACCATAGCTCAGACCACCCATGACAACAGGAGAAAGCGGATAGATCGGAGTGGTGATGCTGTAGCTTGCAAGGGCATGGTTCATGCCTCCCATCAACGTGATGGTGCTCAGCGGCCTGCGTCTTGTAAGATCTGAATCCCTCTGATACGGGGCCCTTGAGATCAGCTTGTCAAACATGACCACATTGTCACGAACCTTGCGGACAATAAGTAAGTTGTCCTGATTATCAGTGTAGACCTGACCTCTAGAGACTCCGTCTTCCATCTCAACAGATGAGATGTTGTTTCCGTAGACATAGCTGATTGTGCCCGCATGAAGGCTTGAGCATATGAGAATAAGGATGGTCAGGACGGCAAAAAGTCTTCTCACCTTAAACTGCCCACTGCTTGATGATCTCGATGATGAGGCTTGTGGCATCATTCATTGCATCCAGAGCTGCCCACTCGAACCTGCTGTGATAGTTGTGACCGCCTGTATAGAGGTTCGGACACGGGATTCCCAGCATCTCGGCAATGCGCGATCCGTCCGTTCCCCCGCGGATGATCTCTGTCTTCAGGGGCTGGCCTAGGACCTTGCCGGCCTGGAAGATGGCATCAACTGCCTTGGGGCTCTTCTTTGCGACCTCACCCATGTTCAGGTAGCTGATCTTGGCATCGACCTTGACCTTGCCTCCGATGTAAAGGCCTTCAATTGCAGTTCCAAGGGACTTGAGGACATCAATCTTCCTGAGAAGATTGTCATAGTCAAAGTCCCTGAGGTAGATTGTCAGGTCCATGTCGGTGGCGTTTCCGCTTGCCTGCTGGGCGCAGTAATATCCGTAGCGGCCGTCGGTGGCCTCAGGGCTCTCTGCCTGAGGAAGGGCATTGATATAGGCTGCGGCCATTGTCAGGGCATTGACCATCCTGCCGCGTGCTGCGCCGAGGTGGAATGAGACACCCGAGAAATGGACCTTTACGGTAGCCGCGTTGAAGCACTCGAGCTCCACATAGTAGCGCTCGCCGCCGTCAACGGTGTAGAAGGCTTTTGACCTCAGGCGCTTTGCATCAAAGAAGTCCATTCCAAAGCCTGTCTCCTCATCTGGAGAGAACAGGATCTCCACCTCTCCGTGTTTGATCTCAGGATGCTTCACCAGATATGAGACAGCGGTCATGATCTCAGCAATACCGCCCTTGTCATCACATCCGAGAAGCGTGTCGCCCTCCGATGTGATGATCTTTGATCCTGCGTACTTGGGAAGCTCGCTGTTCTTTGCAGCCTCTATGACCATGCCGTTCTTGAGGACGATGTCTCCGCCCTTGTAGTCATTGACAACCGGCTTTACATGATTGCCTTCAACATCGTCCGCAGTATCCACATGTGAGCTGAATGCTATGGTCGGAAGACCCTCTGCCGTGGCCGGAAGCCTTGCAAGCAGATACCCGTGCTCATCCAGATTCACATCAGTGAGCCCCAGCTCACTGAGCTCTTTCTCCAGAAGCCTCAGAAGATCCCATTCGCCCTCAAATGACGGATGCTTCTTGTCCGCCAGAGCCTCAATGCTCTGTGTGTCCACAACGGCATATCTCAGAAACCTCTCAAGTATCTCCTCTTTGAACATAATCACTCCCTGCATTCGCGCACATGCGCTTCCTTATAACAATATGCATTATTGCACAAAACTGGGAGGGAGGAAAACCTTCTTCATCCCGATATCAGCTTCTCATAGATTCTCTCAAGGTTTTCCTGCCGGTATGATTTGCGGTCAATCTCGCACTCCCAGACGACAATGACACGCCAGCCCATGCTCTCAAGCTCAGCTGTCACGCGCTCATCGCGCTCCCTGTTTCGCTTTATCTTGGCCTCCCAGAAGCCGATGTTGCTTCCGGGCATCCTGAAACGGGAGCAGCCCTCATGCCCGTGCCAGAAGCATCCGTTGACGAAGATGACGGTACGGTATTTGGGGAAGACCATGTCCGGGTGGCCTGGAAGACGCCTGTCGTTCTTCCTGTAGCGCAGCCCCATGCTGAACAGATACTTGCGAACAAGGATCTCCGGCTTGGTGTCCTTGCCATGTATCTGAGACATGTTGTAATGGCGTTGCTCAGGTGTAAGATGATCCATCCTCTCAGCCCCGCATGAGGTCTATGAAATCCTGCTTGATTGACTCGAACTGCGGGTCAACCAGCCCGAAGTCCTTCTCCTTGTAGTTCCAGAGCGCCCTTCCTATCCCGTATCTGTCAAAGGCGTTGTTTATGTCCCTGAGCCACAGGATCTTCGACTTGTTGTCCGCCTTGTCTATCACCCCGTACTCTCCGCAGTAGAGCGCGACATCATCCTTCTCTGCCTTTCTGATGGCAGGCTCGAAGATCCTCTCGAAGAAAAGCTCTCCCATCTCAGTCAGCCCGTCCATGAAGACAGCTCCGTCTGTGTCCTTATAGATCTCCTCGTGCCTCTGCCTGTATTCGGCGACAGGACGCGGATAGCCGATGCGAAAATCAAGCGGCATGCTCTCCTGCCAGTATGCGCCCTGATGGGTGAACACAATCGGCTCATAGCAGTGGTAGTTGTAGACAATCCTCCCGTCCACCGGGACATCCAAAAAGCCTACGGTCATGACGCTGTTGTAGAATACACCGCCCACAACAATGTAGCTTTCCGGAGCCATCGACCTGATGAGGGTGATGTATTTTCTCAGAATCTCATTCCAGGCATCTTTGACCTCAAAGAGCACGACCTCGTTCAAGGGCTCAAAGGCAACCTGCGAGGAGTACTTTCCAAAGCGCTCGGCTATCTTCCCCCATAAAGCGAAGAACCTTTTTTGAAGAGCCTCATCATAGAAGAACCTGAGTCTGTCCATGTCCTTCTTCAGCGGGTCAAATGAGTAGCCGTAGCATTCATGAAGGTCTATCAGCATGTTCAGGTTGTAATTCTCACACCATTGCCTGCAATGTTCCAGATATTGAAAGCCACCCTCAATTATATTGCCGCACTCATCCTCCAGGACATTGTAATCAACAGGAACCCTCACATGATCAAAGCCCAGTGAGGCTATGTACTTTATATCTTCCTCTGTGATGAATGAATCAAAATGATTTAAATCATACTCCTTGAACTGAGAGATCCACCCGCCGAGGTTAACCCCCCTCTGAAAGCCTGCAAATCTTTTCATGCCATTATCCCCTGTTTAGAGGGTATCCCAACCTCAGTTTTGCAGATACTCCACAGATGATAAGTGCAAATTGGAAAAACAACAGAAAAAAATCAAAATTTCTTTCTCAAAGCTGAAATATTTCCTGCACTTTCCTCGTAAAGGAGGGTACATGGAGGAAAAACATGAGGAAATCTTTATCAATGTTTCTTATCGTGGCTTTGGTCGCATTGCTTGTCTCCTGCTCGGAGAATCCGGGGACAACGACAATGAAGCTGATCCTGTCCACATCGTCTGACGGCACAAGCAGGACACTTCTGCCAAGTGACAGCACCCTGCTTGATGTAACAAAGTACACCATCAGCGGAACAGGTCCGAACGGAAAGACATTCACGCTCAACACCGACAACAGCTCGGTGGAGATTGAAGGTCTTACCATAGGCGAATGGACCGTGACCGCAAAGGGTCTCAACAGGGAGGGAACCGAGCTTGTATCAGGGACAAGCACCTTCCGTCTGACGGCAACGGCATCGCCTCAGACGATAATCCTGAACACACTTGTAGGCACAGGGACTTTCAGCTACGTGCTGGACTGGTCCCTCTGTGATGTCCTGCACCCGAGCATGGATGTGTTCCTGACCGGCCCTGACATGGATGCCGACGAGGTCCCGCTGGTGGCGACGCTGAACACCAGCACAAAGACAGCCACCATCTCAGAGACACTGGCATCGGGCTCCTACAAGGTGCGTGTGATTCTCAAGGACGGCGGCCAGCAGGTGGCAGGACTCGTGGAGGCGGTGAGGATATCAAACGGAACCAGCACTTCCGGGTCCCACACGTTTCACTTCAGCGAGCTGGGGCCGTCGGTACTGACCTACTTCACAGATGCGACCGGCACCCCGATCAAGGGAACCCTGTCCGCACAGGGTAATCCCGAGACCTTCCTTGACGGGGTCCAGTACACCTATGTGTTCGCCTTCACAGAGCCTGAGAACGTCTCCACCGAAGGCCTTTCGATTGACTGGTACTTCGACGGCAACAAGGTCCAGGACACAACGCCCATCGACAGGACCGGAAGCTCAATCACCCTCGCACCGGAATGCGGCGTGCACAGGGTCGATGCCGTTGTCTACAACAAGATGCGCGGCAGCACAGGTTCTGCGGCTTACTCGTTCACAGTCGTGCCTGACGGGCAGGTCGGAGAGATGGCGCTACTCAACGCCCATGCCGGAAACGCAATCAGCACAATCAGCCAGGGCACATTCATATCAGCACTGCCTGATGACCTGTTCCTGATAGTCTCCCCTGCAAGTGCCAAGATGTATGTCTGCACCGTGGCCTCCAGGTCCCTGCAGGTCCTGAAGACCTATGAGGCGGCCAACTATCCGTGGCTTGGAAGCACAAAACATGTGTTCTCAGACCCGGAGATGGAGTACGTGATACTGACAGACAACTACGGAGGCACGGAGAACTTCACAGCCCTGCGCTTCAACCAGAGCTCCAGGACACTGGAGCAGATTCCGGGAATGAGATTCGAGGGTGTGATTCCAGACTACGGCATTCCGTTCACGAACTTCACAGCTGCGGCCTTCAATCCGGCAAAGGACTACATCCTGCTTTCAGATGCAGGCATCTATGGCTTTGACTACATCCTGAAGATCAGCGGCAGCACCCTTGTCACCGCAGGAACCGTACAGAAGAAGAACAGCACCTACTACAACGTATCTGACATGGACTTCTCCAATAACGGAAGATATGAGGCATCGGCAAGTGCCGCATCAGCCAAATTCGTGGCAGCCCTGACAACAGATGCAGGCAGTCTTGTCTCAATGTTCGAGTCAGAGGCTGCTCCCAGTGCGCTGACCAGAGTCCGGTATGTCAACAACCAGACCGTGGTGGCCGGCAATCCGACAGGACTCTACAGCTACAAAGTCAATGAGAGTGCCGCGTACATAAAGTACAAGTCAATCGGAATCTCAATGACAGATATCGCATCGGACGGAAGCAACTACTTCTATGTGGCGGACAACAGCAGACGGGTCGTCAGCTTCGAGGCCTCAGGCTATGAGATAGCGCAGCTTGGAAACACACAGCTTGAGTCTGACATCGTAAGGATCTGCCTCAGCGGCAAGTATCTTGCAGTCCTGACGTCCCAGAATGAGATTGCCCTCTTTGAGGTCATTGAATGAGGCTGCCATGAGAAAGGTCCTGATTGTGTTTGTATTGATCCTGCTTTGCGTGCTCTCGCAGGCATTTTGCATTGACAGGATGGGATTTGGGGCTGACGTGGCCAGCGTCCAGGACATCTTTCTCGGACACGGCAGCTTCCAGATTGACCTCGATCTCAGAACGATGGTCTCAGATGAGTTTCAGATCCGAATTCCCATGGCACTGACCATGAATCAGGCCTCTTTTCTCTTTGAGTCCGGTGTTGCCCTGGTGTATTATCCATG
This sequence comes from uncultured Spirochaetales bacterium, assembly GCA_902781545.1. Taxonomy (GTDB): domain Bacteria; phylum Spirochaetota; class Spirochaetia; order Sphaerochaetales; family Sphaerochaetaceae; genus UBA9732. The sequence goes on from CACZJR010000017.1 coordinate 28,011, forward strand.
GCACACCGGACCGTTCATGGGACTTTCAGTCTTCCAGTTCGGTTTCTCAAAGGGAAGCGGGAACCTTGAGAACGTCATCAGCCTGAATGAGGTCACCGTTGGCTGGAGCTTTGAGTTCGGACCAGGGCTTTTCATCGAGCCCAGCATTGTGATCCGCGACCCCTCCGGCACGTTCTCGGATGAGTATTCACGTATCAAGGGAGAGTTCCCCTGCTACACGACATTCAGAGCCCGGCTTCTGTTCGGGTGGTATTTTTGGAGGTAAACATGTTTTCAGACAATAAACAGAGAAACCTGCTCAATCAGGCGGTGTGCCTGCTTGTCCTGCTGTGCTTTGTGGCCTGTAATGCAAACTACAAGCCGTCTTTCAAGCAGTCCATCACCGACTCGAGTCTAAGGTCCAGGGTATCGAGGGTAATCGATGCCCAGATGGACAACGTCAAGGATTATCTGGACGAGGACCTGAGGGCCCGGATAGATGGCTCTTCCAGAGCAGCAGGAAGGATGAGTGGCTCCGAGATTGTTGACATGACATTGTCCGAGTCCGGAGGAAAAGACTATCTGGATTTCTGCTATTCAGTTGACTTTGCCCAGACCACAAATGACGTGACGGAGGTCATGGACACCGCGAAATGCCTGCTTCCTGCGGATAAGTATCAGGAGCTGGTGGAGCTCACGGAGGATGTCGAGCGGCAGATCAACCTCAAGGGAGAGGAGATTGCCCGCGCGATTCCGCTCAACCAGCAGGCGGCCTTCTACAGGGACCTGAAGACCCTGGTCACCAGGGCCATAGTGCTGCTGACCGCAGGAATCGTGTACGCCTGCATGCCCACAGTGATCTTCTGGGGAAAGATAAGCGCGGCATGCGCGATCTCTGTGGGTGCGGGACTTGTGGCGATCTCGATAATGTCGCTCTATGAGTACTTCCGCTTCGGGACCGGAGAGGGCCAGAGCTTCGAGGACTGGTTCAAGGGCCTGATAGAGGTCCCAAAGGCAGACTTTGCCCTGACCACCGCCATCACCGCTGTGGCGCAGGCGATGGGCGCAGGACCTGTGGTGACGGGAATCATCATCTGCGTCTTTGCCCTGTACAACATAGTCGACCTGGCCAGGACCATGCTAAAGACATATAACTTCGATGCTTGACAGTAGGGGATATATCCCCTACTATTACATCAGAAGGCTGTAAAGGAGCTCATATGCCTACAATCAGCCATTTTTATGGAATCATAATTGTGATGTATCTGCGGGACAAAGAGCATAATCCACCGCATATACACGCTATTACTTCACAGTTTGACTCTCCATTCAGTATTGAATCAGGAGAAATAATGGAAGGGGTGTTTCCCACGAAGGCGAAAGCCTTAGTCAAAGAGTTCATCCTGAAATACAAGGGAGACCTCTTGGCAATGTGGCAAACCGGAAAATACAAGCGGCTTCCACCTCTCGAATAATAGTCAGGAGATGATTCATGTTTCATGAGGCAATTGATTTGAAGTATCTGGACGGAACAAGACTCGCCGTAACATTCAGCGATGAAACCATTCGTGAATTTGACATGGCATCCATGTTTGACAGATATCCCCAGCTCAAGGCATTGACTGACAGGTCGTTATTCATTTCAGGCAAACTCAACCGCTATGGAATAGTCTGGAACGATGATCTCGATATAGAGACCGAGACCATTTTTGAGGATGGAATAATAATCGGTGTCAAAAAAGATGCCTACCATGGAGCTTCAGCCCATGCCGTCATGGAGGCCCGTTGCAATGCCGATTTAACCCAGAAGCAACTTGCAGATTTGACGGGGATAGACCAATCGGATATTTCGAAAATTGAGAGGGGCGTGGCGAACCCCTCTGTCTCAACGTTGGAACGGATTGCAAAAGCACTCGGAGGAAAACTCAAGATTGAGATAACATGCACTCTACCGCCCGAGTATTTCCAATCATTGGAAACACGAGAGGAATAATCAGCGAGACTTTTGCCCTGTACAACATAGTCGACCTGGCAAGGACCATGCTTGAGAAAGCAACCCCTGCCATCACGGATGGCAGGGAATCCTAGACAAAGTAATCAATAATTGGTAACTTTAAGATGAACTATGTTGGTAATCAAGTGGAGGTTTATTATGTTGGTTCACGTGAGTCTGCTCCATACTGAAGGATTCATAATTGAGGGTTCAGTCCCACAAAATGTCATCGATTACCTCAAATCAGAGTTCGGACAGTTGAATGTCACTGTGGAGTCTGAAGATGACCTGGTCAATCCATTTGAAACCGATTGGTTCAAGGAATCCATGGACCGGCTTACCCCGGGATCAAACTTAAAATTCTACAGGAAACAGAGCAAGATGACACAGCAAGATCTGGCATATGTACTCGGAACCACAAAACAGGCAATAAGTGCCATGGAGCATGATGTCAGGGCGATAAGCAAAAAGAAAGCAAAAGCCCTCGCAAATCTCTTCAGGACATCACCTGCCAGATTCCTTTGATAAGTATCCTTCAAGTCTTTCTCTCTGAGTACGGATATATTGTGCCTGTACTAACTGTTTATAACCATTCACTGATTTCAAGAAACCCAGGAGATTACCTGTCTGTCATCAATGCGGATACACTGAAATACAGATCTGAAACTGAAACCAAAGCAGTCAGAAAGAACTTCTCGCAAAATTAAGTGCACAGCCCCTTCTCTTTCACAAACCGCCACAGTCTGGCCTGATCTTTCTCGGAAGCATATTGGATTCCTATCCGCGGAGTCGCCTCAAGGACAGGGGAAAATGAGTCATCCTCAAGCCAGATCAGATCTGAATCCACGAATGAGACAGCGTTGAAAGAACGGTCTATCCCCATTGCCTTCGTGAGCCTCCCAGGGCCGGAGAAACCCTCAACACCGCGGATGAGCACAGCCTGCGGGCTATCCTTCTGGCCTGTGACTATGTTAAGAAGATTGTGCATCCCGTAGCAGAGATAGACATATGCCACTCCGCCCTGGCAATACATCACATCGGTGCGTGCAGTACGTCCCCTGTGGGCGTGACAGGCGGTGTCTTCCTCTCCCATGTAACACTCTGTCTCGGTGATCCTGAGCCTCATCACAGATCCATCCGGCTGGCGCACACAGAGAATCTTGCCGCAGATAGCCTTAGCGGCCTCATATGCATCCTGAAGATAGAAATCCCTGCCTAACCTCTCCATGATCCGTTCAGATTCTCCTTTTCCGAATTCTACATCGCAAGACAGGACAGCTCAACATTAATCATGAATGCCACCTAGCATTTAAGCCGCCAAACGGCTATCATCAGAACCATGAAGACAATCGTCAGGATACTGATACTCGCGGAATTCGCCGCAATAGTGTTCATCCCGAGCGCATATCTTCCCAGATGGGCGCTGATTCCTATGTTCGTCTCTATGGCAGGCCTTGTGGTGCTTTACTGGTTCGCCATGTTCTGGGTCAGCAAAAAGGATGTCGCAAGGATGCTGGGAAAAGAACCGGAGCATGACTTCTATGTGGGAAAGCTCCCTGCTGACACAAATGCCGACCTGACACGCGGAAGACTCTGCTTCACTGACGGGAAGATCATCCTTTTGCAGAGAACAGAGGACAAGATCCGCCGCCAGAGCCCATGCAAGGAAGCCTGGTCGAAAAAGATCTCAGAGATAACCTCTGTCGGATTCGGAAAGGTACTGCCTGCACGCAAGGGCTTCATCCTGTATTTCGGTGATGATGAGGTGAGCTTCACCTGTGCCAAGGCCGCAAAGGACAGGGCAATGATCTACACCGCACTAGGATGGCCGGTACCAGAGCCATAATCTCAGCTTGTGGGCTCGTGCTTTGCGTTCACGGCGTTGTTGCTGTCAAGGAAATCAACGGAGAAACTGACGTCAGTCACATTTCCGCCGATGTCAAAACGCAGGACTATGCGCTTGTGATGCTTGTCCACCTTCACGACATTTCCGTCAAAGCCCTTCAGCGGACCGTCACAGATGTGGATTCTCTGACCCTCGCGGTAGATGACCTTGGACTGTTTGATGTAGCCGCCATGCATATGAAGCCATCTGGCGAACTCCAGGTCCTTTCCCTTCAGCGCATGTGAGCCGTCGTCATAATCAAGGATGTTGATCACTGTGGGAAGGCGCTTCATCTCAAATATTGGGAACCGCCTCTCATCCGAGCCCTCCCAATACATGAACAGGTATCCGGAGAACATCGGCTTATCAACGCTCTCGTACTTGCCTGCCCTCTTCTCCTTGACCTCTTTCATTGGGAACCATACAAGGAACTCCTCCTCCAGAGCGGAAGAGAGAAGCTTGGTTATCCTTTTCTTGGCCTCCTCTTCCTTTGCAGCAGTGCAATGAACGCAGAAATACATCACCTGACGAACGTCTCCTTGAACTCAGAAAGTATGAAGCATCCGCAATCCAATTTCAATAAAAAAAACAGAACAGATGCTACATTATTTACTTTTAATGTGACATACTTAAAATAGAACGGAGTGCGCGATGAACTGTTATCTTCCATGGAATCTCAAGGACATGACTAACATCTCTGCGGAGAAGCTTCAGAAGAACATAAGCCAGCAGTCCTCATACATAGAGCTGTACAGGTCTGAGCTTCTGAAGGAATCACTAAGATTCAATATCGCGAGTCTCTTGCGGCATGTCTGCCTCAACAGGACCTCATTCGGGACCGATGACATGTCAAAGACGGCAACAGACTG
>CACZJR010000018.1 GCA_902781545.1 uncultured Spirochaetales bacterium
GCCCTCAGCAAAAAGGCTTGTAAATAGAGTCTCGAAAAAACGGCAGAAATCCGTAAACGAAGAAGCTAAATCCAGTTACAAGTACAAGAAAATCAGGAATAAAAAAGAAGGGGTGTCAGAAAGCCCTTGAACTCAGACTTTCTAAACACCCCCTTTTTTGATTAGTATTGTCTTCATGAATTCATCCAAACAGGGTGTTTTTTGGGCTAGTTGGGTGAAAAATTCATCTAACAGGGTCTGAAAAACAGGCATTTAGACGAAAACCGACTAAATCAAGAGACTGGAATACTCACAGATCAAAGATTCTGCTTGCAATGACCTTTCCCTTTGACGTGTATGTCGCCTCAACCTTAGTTCCTCCGACAATCCTCGACTCAAAGACAGCATCAGATGGGAGATTCTTCTTCTCCGCTGCAAGATCTGCTATCAAGCGGCTGATATCCTCTCCGGACCTGTCAAAAGGCTCCTTCTCAAAGAGGCTGGGAGTTTGCGTGCAGCTGAACTCCTGACCTGCATAGATCAACATGGGACCCTTCTGGAAGAACATGAAGCGCAGCCACTGCCTTCGCCTCTCCTCATCAGGGCAGAAGGAGGCGAAGCGCCTGTTGTCATGGTTCTCCAAGAAGCGCAGCTTGAGATAGTTTTCGGGATAGATGAATTCCTGGGCGTTCAATGCATCAATATAAAAAGGCAGGGCAGTCTCAAACGGCACCTTGTTCTCAAAGCATGCGCAGAACTTCTCATGGATGTCATACTGGTACTCGGCGTCAAAGACCTCGAACATCTGGCTGTCCGTCCAGATGGCAAGACCTTCCTTCCGGGCTGCGGTGACAAATGACCTGTGTACCGTCTCCCCAAGCCAGAAGCAGGAGGGGTTCACCTCTGCGACCCTTGCCCGGGCATATGCCCAGAAGGCCGGAGGGACCAAGGAAGCCACATCGCATCTGAACCCGTCCACAATCCCGGCCCAGAACATAAGACTCTCAGCCTGATAATCCCAAAGGTCTCTGTTGCTGTAGTCAAGGTCGTAGACATCAGCCCAGTCGCCGAAGCGGTTTCCGAATGATCCGTCGGCTTTTCTCCAATAGAACTCGGGATGCTCTGAGAGAAGGACCGCATCATGGGAGGTGTGGTTATAGACCACATCTATTATGCATTTCATTCCCAGGGCGTGGATGGAATCGACCAGGTGCCTGAAATCGTCAAAGCTTCCGTATGCAGGGTTCACCGCCCTGTAGTCGGAGATGGAGTAGGGGCAGCCCAGGCTTCCTTTCTTGCCTTCGACTCCTATCGGATGGATGGGCATGAGCCAGATCATGTCTGTTCCCAGAGCCTTGATTCGCGGAAGATCCGCCTCAAGGGCGCGGAATGTGCCTTCGTGTGTATGGTTTCTGACATACACGCTGTAGATTACGAGGTTTCTCAATGATTTATCTGTGTCTTTCATATTCGGTTGGATGAGATGATCACGTTGCTGAACCTGTCGAAGAAATCAGGATAAAGCTCGTTCACGCAGTCGCAGTCATGTATTGTGAGCCCCCGGGCGCTTCTCAATGAGGCCAGTGCCATGGCCATGACAATCCTGGGGTCTCCGTAACTTGCAACTGACGCATCTCCGTCAAACGAGTTGACGGGATAGATTACCAGTGATTCTGATAGAACCTGGGCCTGTCCGCCTATTGCGTTTATGTTGTTGGCTATGGTGGAGCTTCTCTCCTTGGCTCCCTTGGCAACTGAATGGGTGACGTTGTTCAGCCTTACCGGTCCTGAGGCAAAGCAGGCCGTAACCGCCAAAGCCGGAAGAAGGTCGGGGATTCCGCTCATGTCTATGTCCACTGCCTTTAGCCTGGAGGGGCCTGTGAGTGTGACGGTATGGCCCTCGCTTCTGACCGAGCATCCCATGTCTGACAGTATCTTCAATATCTCCCTGTCCGCCTGTGAGCTTTTTGCATCCAGATGCGTGACTGTGATTGTGCTTGATGTGATTGCCGCAGCGCAGAAGAAGAACGCGGCAAGCGAGAAGTCTCCGTTGATGTCCGTCTCCAGACTCTTGTAAGACTGGTTTCCGCGTATCGTGTAGTGGTTCATGTCATGGTCGCGGAAGAAGTCTATGCCTTCCTTCTCAAGCCAGATCTCTGTGGTGCGGACCGCAGTCCTCTCCTTCAGGAGATAGACGTCTATGGTAATGTCTTCCTTTGCAAGAGGAGCAGCAAGTAGAAGGGCTGTCAGGTACTGGCCTGTCATGCATCTTATGCTTGTGTGCCCTCCGAGAAGGGGACCGCAGATGTTGTACGGGGCATACTCTATGGTGGGATCCACATTCGCCCCAAGATCATGGAGGCTGGAGAGAAGCGACCTCACCGGACGCCTCTTCAGGGTGTCGTCTCCGGTGAACCTGATGTCAACGCCAAGGGCGCAGCTCAGGGCTGTGGCGAAGAAAAGCGTTGTTCCGCTGTTCTTGCAGTCAATCTCCAGCCCGTCCTTGGGACTGAGGCTGCTTGAGTCAATGACCATGGTGTTGTCTGAATAGCTAATGCGCGCACCGAGCTTGGTGCAGAAATCCAGGCAAGCCTGGGTGTCTGAGCAGAGCAGGGGGTTTGTTATGGTGCTCACGCCCCTTGAGAAGAGTGCCAGAAGCAGCGCATGTATGGTCTGGCTTTTTGAAGCCGGTATGTCAACCTGGCCCCAGACGGAACCAGGATAAAGTGTCTTTTCCATTCCACTATTATAGTAACCTCGAATCACCCAAAAGGCAAACTCATCTTGACGAGAGCACCCATAAAATGGAGACTAGGGGTATGCCTGAAACCAAAGATAATAAGAGATATCTATATATTGAGAACCTCGGATGCGCCAAGAACCAGGTCGATGCCGAGGTGATGTCCCGCAGCCTTGAGAAGGACGGCTGGATCTTGACAGAAGATGCCTCTGAAGCCGATCTCATAATCGTAAACACCTGCGGCTTCATCGAGAGCGCACGTGAACAGTCCATCGACACCTTCTTTGAGCTCAGAGACGTGAACCCGAAGGCAAAAATCATTGTCTCCGGTTGTCTTGCCCAGCGCTACGGCGAGGAGCTCTCGGAGCAGCTGCCCGAGGCCGACGGGGTGTTCGGAAACAGGGACCTGAAGCAGATCAACGGCTTTGTGGACAACCTGGACAGGCAGAGGCTGCTTGTCCCCGAGTATCCTGATCCGGATTCTGAGATCTATGACCGCGACCACCTGTTCAACTATCCCGGAAGCGCCTACCTCAAGATATCCGAGGGATGCAACCACAGATGCGGTTTCTGCGCAATCCCGCTCATCCGCGGATCCTTGAGATCCCGTAAGATGGATGCAGTCCTTGACGAGGCAAGGACCCTGGCAAAGAAAGGAATCAGGGAGATCAACCTCATCGCCCAGGACCTTGCAGCCTACGGTACTGACTGGGACGGGAAGAGCCGTTTTTTAGAGCTGCTTCAGAAGATCACCGAAATAGACGGAGACTTCAGGGTCAGGCTCCTGTACATCCATCCGGATGCGTTCCCGCTTGAGCTTCTGGACATGATCAAGGCAAACAGCAGGATCCTTCCATACTTTGACATCCCCATCCAGCATGCAAGTGCAAGGCTTCTCAGGCCCATGAAGCGCATGGGCGACAGTACAATCTACACGGATCTGGTGTCAAAGATACGCAAGGTCCTGCCTGAGTGCGTCATCAGGACCACCATCATGCTGGGCTTCCCGGGGGAGACCGAGGAGGATTTCAATCAGGTCTACGACTTTGTGAAGGCCAACAGGTTCAACTGGATGGGATCATTCGTCTACTCCCGTGAGGAGGGCACCTATGCCTATGATCTGACGGATGAGAAGACCCACGAGGCCCTCTCGAAGGTTGCTGCAAAGAGGCAGAAGAAACTCGAGAGGCTTCAGGAGAAGATCACTGCCGAATGCCTCCAGCAGTTTGTAGGAAAGGAATATGACGTGCTGATCGAGGAGCTGATCGAGGGCGAGGACCTTGCAATCGGCAGGATCTGGGCACAGGCACCCGAGGTTGACGGTCTTACGGTCGTGATGGGCCGCGGCATGGTGCCTGGCAATGTCTACAGGTGCGGAATCACCAAGGTCAACGGTGTGGATCTGGAGGCTGTGAGAATATGAGCATGCAGGAACTGATGGACCAGCTGAACGAGCAACAGAGGGAGGCGGTCCTTATAAATGAGGGATCTCTTCTGGTGTTTGCCGGAGCAGGTTCCGGAAAGACAAGGGTCATCACCACAAAGATCGCATACGCCATAGACCAGCTCGGGGTCAAGCCTTACCGCATCCTCGCAGTCACTTTCACTAACAAGGCCTGCAAGGAGATGCAGGACCGTGTGGTGGACATGATAGGGGAAGCGGGTCAGGGCGTGATGATCAGGACGTTCCACTCGTTCGGTGTGTGGCTTCTCAGAAAGCACGGCCAGATGGTGGGCCTGGACCCGAACTTCAAGATCTACGATGACGAGGACAGCGTGAACCTGCTGTGTCAGGCCTTCCCCGATGACAACAAGAAGGAGATTGCAGGCTACTACAAGAAGATCGCAGTCCTGAAGGACCGCATGGAGAAGCCCAACAAACTGGACGAGCGCCTCTGCCGCTACTATTACAAATATGAGGAGAGCCTCAAGCGTACCGGAAACGTTGACTTCGCGGACATGATCATCAAGTCCATCGAGCTTCTGGAGAACAACCCGTCGGTCAAGGAGGAGATCCACAGAAGGTTCTCCATGATCCTTGTAGATGAGTACCAGGACTCCAACAAGGCCCAGTTCCTGCTTCTCAAGCAGATAGTCGGACCTCAGACATTCATCTGCGCTGTCGGTGATGATGACCAGAGCATCTACCGCTTCCGTGGTGCGGAGGTCAAGAACATCCTGGGCTTCCCAAAGGCATTCAGCAACACCAAGAAGGTCGTGCTGGGAAAGAACTACAGGTGCACTGAGAGCATCCTGAACGTCGCCAAGGATGTCATAGACAACAACGAGACCAGGGCGGAGAAGTCGCTGACAGCGGAGAAGAGGGGCGGCAAGCTTCCGCAGGTCTATTATGTGGACAACGGTTTTGACGAGGCCCAGCAGGTGATCAACCTCCTGAAGAAGGCCCGTGAGACAGACCCGCACGCTTATGAGAACAGCGCCATCCTCTACAGGACCAACTCGCAGTCCAAGGATTTCGAGGACCGTCTGATGATCAACGATATCCCGTACCATCTGGTGGGATCACTACGCTTCTATGACCGCGAGGAGATCCGCGACTGCATCGCAATGATCTCTCTGATGTCCAATCCGCGTGACAGCGTCTCATTCCAGAGGATGATCAACAAGCCCGCCAGGAAGATCGGCGATGTCAGCATCGAGAGGATCATCAACCTGGCAGTCACCGACGAGAGTCTCGGAGGCGACATGATCCTTGCAGGCCGCAAGGCAATTGAGCAGGGTCTGATCCGCGGAGCCGCGGTAAGCGGGGTGACGTTCTTCGCCGATGCATATGACCGCTGCAGCAAGCTTTTCGGTGAGATCGAGAACGGCAAGTTCCTCAAGGAGGTCCTGATCCAGTTCGGGATCCTTGATTACTACGTCAGGCGCGACAATGATGAGAAGCTCAAGGTCAACAAGAGGACGGAGAACATCGAGCAGCTTGTCAACATGCTCTCGCTGGAGCAGTTCTCACAGGGTCAGGAGGGAATCAACAGCTTCCTGGAGCTTGCCTCACTTGACGCGTCATCGCTTGGCGAGGAGGAAGGCAAGAACGAGGGCGGTGTAACCCTGATCACGATGCACAACACCAAGGGCCTTGAGTATGAGCGCGTCTTCATGGTCGGCATGGAGAACGAGATCTTCCCCGGCCGCCTGGATGACAGGACAATGGAGGACATCGAGGAGGAGAGGCGCATCTGCTACGTGGCAATGACACGTGCCAAGCGAGAGCTCTACATGTTCTGCGCGTCAAGCCGCCTGCGCTGGGGCAACGTCCAGCCCGAGACACCCAGCATGTTCCTCAAGGAGATCAGGGAGGAGCACATAGAGGAGATCGACCATCGCCTGAAGTCCCGCTACGGCGGCCAGTTCCGCTTTGACAACCGCCAGTCGGATTACCGATCAGGCTACGGCAACGGATTCGGAAACAGCTTCACAAGCCGCTTCAGCTCACCGGGCAAATACTCGTCCAGCTATGTGAACACAAACAAAACCAATGACGATGTCCCCGCTGCCAAACCGCAGAATACCGCCTTCAGCAAGTACAACCTGAAGAACCTGCGCGAGCAGAAGCAGGCCCAGCACTATGAGGCCAAGAGCGCACAGGTCCCCGGAACCGTGACTTACGAGGTAGGAGACCGTATCAGGAGTGATTTCTACGGTGAGGGCACTATCTCAGGCAAGAGGACATTCGCCGGAAGAGAGGTGCTGGACGTGAAGTTCGACAACGGAAGGACCGGAACATTCGCAAGCGACAAGGTGGCTTTCGAGAAAATTTGAAAAAGGGTGCAGACTACTAGACAAAGTCTGCATTGTAAATATATTATTCAGTTCGTGCGCCTTCAGGGTGCGTCTGTCTTTGGGAACTCAAACCCCTTTCCCACGGGGTTCCGGAGGAGCAGGCAGCCTTGAACGGGTCAAAGATGAAGAGGACCGCTCATCCGAAACATCAGAGGCATGCACGGACATACAAAATCATTATGTAGGTGTTTACTATGAAGACTATTATTGTAAAGCCGCAGACAATGACAAAGAAGTGGTATCTCATCGATGCTGAGGGCAAGGAGCTCGGACGTGTCGCTGTTGCCGCCGCAAACATTCTCCGCGGAAAGAACAAACCAGAATATCTCCCGAACGAGGACATGGGTGACTATGTCATCATCATCAATGCTGCAAAGGCTGCACTGTCAGGCAACAAGGCCAACGACAAGATGTACCGCAGAGTCTCCGGTTATGCCGGCGGAATGAAGGAAGAGACCTATGCTCAGACCGTCGTCCGCAAGCCGACATTCCCGATGGAGCACGCAATCAAGGGAATGCTCCCGAGAGGACCTCTCGGACGCAAGCTCTTCACATGCGTGAAGGTCTACGCAGACGCAAAGCATCCGCACGCTGCACAGCAGCCAATCCAGGTTGAGATCTAAGAGGTACGAATATGGCTAAGACAGAAGAAAAGAACATCAATCTCGGTCAGGGTACCGGACGTAGAAAGACAGCAGTTGCACGTGTTTACCTCCGCGAGGGAAACGGCAAGATCACAGTCAACGGAAGAGATGTCGAGGAGTACTTCAGCGATCCTCTCTGCATCTATCAGGTCAAGCAGCCTCTCCAGGTGACAGACTCCGAAGGCAAGTATGACATCGTCATCACAGTCTGCGGTGGTGGTCCTTCCGGTCAGGCAGGTGCATGCCGCCATGGCATCGCCCGTGCTCTTGTTGATGAGAACGAGGCCAACAAGCCGGCCCTTCACGCAAACGGCTTCCTTACCAGAGACCCGAGAATGGTCGAGAGAAAGAAGTACGGTCAGCGCGGAGCTCGCCGCAAGTTCCAGTTCTCCAAGAGATAATTTTTCACCTTTCATCTGCGGCTTCCGTGCTTTGCCTCGGTGCCTACCACAAAGGTATGTCACCTCGGCTCATCCCGGTTCCGCAGCGAAATCTGAAAAATTGGAAAAGTGGTATGGCAAAAACAGACTACTTCAAGAAGGAGCCGACTCAGAAAGAGGACGGCTCCTCTTTTTTCAACAGGTGTCTTGATCAGGCACTCAGATATCTTTCTCTCCGTGAGCACAACAGGAGGGAGCTTGCAGTCAAGCTCCGCAAGAAGGACTATGACTCAAAGACCATCGAGGCGGTGCTCGATTCCCTGGAGGATGACGGATCCTTAAATGAGGAACGTTATGTCCGCTCCTTTGTCCGCTCCAGCAACAGGCGCCATCCGGAGGGAAAGGGCGTGATGCTGCAGCGTCTTGCAGCAAAAGGCGCAGACAGGAACACCTCAGAGCGCATCGTGTCTGAGATATACACCCCTGAATACACATCGGAACTTTCCTCACGGGCAAAGGCCCAGATCCTCAAGAAGGGCAGGGCCACCGAGGAGAATCAGATACGTTTCGAGCTCTCGAAGCTCGGTTTCCGCAACTCTGACATAATCGACTGATTTTGTGGTACTATTGACCTATGAGCAGAAGATACAGACTTCCCAGATTCAACGACCAGATACTCTCTGAGATCATCTTCGGAATTGAGAACCAGGATGTTGACTACATGCTGGATATCAGCACCGGAACGCTGTACAGCCCTGAATTCTCTGAAGGAGAGGTCCCCTCTGAGGAGAACCTGATTGATCTTCCGCCATGGAGAAGCGCTGACGGCTACCAGCTGATGGTGGCGTTCACAAATGCCTGCCAGGACCATGAGCTTAAGAGAAAGCTTGTCAATGAGCTCAACTCCAAGGAGCGCGGGGTGTTCCGCCGCTTCAGGGATATCCTTGCATCTGATCCGGAAGTCCTGAAACAGTGGTATGACTTCAAGGACCACAGGATGAAATCCTACATAAAGTCCTGGTACAGGGACCATTTCTCATCGGACAAGGCACAGGATGAGCTTGAGGATGATGAGCTCTCAGAGGGTGAGCTTCTCGCGGATTTCGAGGTAATTCACCTGGAGCATATTGACCAGTACTGTGAAGACCTTCTGAAGGAATACTCCAAGGATGACCCCGTGAAGGAGAAGATCCTGGACTCATTCTCCTCAAAAGAGGCATTTGAGGTTGTCTGTGACGGCAAGCCCTGTGGCGCCCTGATCTATGAGAAGGTCAAGGACAGTGCGTGCATCCTCTATTATTATGTTGAGGCTTCTGACAGGGAGATGGGGCTTTTCAGCCTGATGTTCGATCTGTTCAACAGGGAGCTGGAAAGGGGCGGTATTGACCGGGTTGTCATTCCCTTCGGGCAGCAGTCGGTTTTCCTCAAACAGTCACTTCATGACCATGAGGTGACCTGCTCAGATGCAGCTGAAAGTGTGAGTTACAGCGTCCAAGAGTGGAACAAGGGCAATGAATCTGTTGAATTTGCCTATGTGCTGTAAAGAGTTAGCAACTAAACACGAAAAAACATCAAAAAACATGTAACCAATGGCCGTTTGATTGGTTTTTCTTGACAGTTACAGAGCACATTGTTAAAATGGTCTCTGTATAACGAGAAAAAAGGGACAAAGCTGGTCTTGGGCCAGCCCCGAAATTATTGGAGGAAGTATGAAAAAAGGTATTATCGTACTTTTGATTGCGGTGCTGGTCGCTGGCTTTGCATTTGCTGGAAAGCTTACCGGTTCTGCAGGCCTGAGCTTCTATGTTGACCTTGATGACAAGGAATGGGGCTTCAGCAACGATAAGGAATGGAACTATTCTTTTAATTTTGAGCTTGACACAACCAAGGTTGAGGTTGGCGAGCACAAGACAGATCTGTGGGCAGAGCTTGCTATTGAGGGAAGCGCAAGTTTGGCTCTTCCTGAAGATGATCCTGTCGCTCAGGCTGCTCTGACTGAGACAGGCGTTTTCTCGGGCTCATATACAGTTAAGCTCACAAAGGCTGAGATTCATGTTGGTGAGGACCTCGTATTCGGTCTGCTGAACTCAGGTGCCGCTGCTGACTATGCAAAGCATTACTCAGTTAAGGTTAATAAGGCTCTTGCAAGCGCAGTCAAGGGACCTGGTGCAGATTACCTTCCTGGCTTCACAGTCAAGTATAAGGATATCACAGGAGGTTTCGGTGCCAGAGGACTGTGGAATGATGATAACAGCTTCTACAATCTCTTCGGTCACGTTGAGGTTCCTGTCAAGATCAACGACGAGCTGACAGTCGCAGGTGCTGCTTACTTCGCACTTTCAAACGACACAACTCTCATTGGTGGAACATGGAACAACCGCACAGTCATCGGTGGTGCTGCAAAGGCCGGTTACAAGGCTGAGAAGATCTCCGGTAATGTCGGTGCTGATTTCCAGTTCAACAAGGTCAATGCTGAGGATGCTGAAGGCAAGTTCCTCTTTGAGGTTGCTGCAGACGGTCTGTACAAGCTGAATGACAAGGACAAGGTAACTCTTAATGTCTATGCCACACCGGGAATTGCTTTCCCAGTTGCAGCAACAGCAGCTCTCTACAACACAGAGGATTACAAGAACACAATCAAGCTCGATGCCAAGGCAGCTGCAGGTTACACCATCAAGTCTGATGACAACATGGAGATTGCAGTTGGCGGTTCTGTCGAGGTCACAGATGCTCTGATTGATGGTAGAGAGATCATTATCTCAGCTAATGAGACAGTCAAGCTTCTTGAGAAGAAGGCTCTTGCTCTTACATTCAGCGAGACTTACAAGATCTTCGCAAAGACTCTCAAGCTCACAGCCAAGGCTGAGTACACAGCAGCTAAGTTCGTTGCTTGGGCAGAGCTTAAGGACCTTTCCTTCAAGTTCGGCGACGAGACCAAGGTCACAGCTATCAAGGTCGAGTGTGGAATCAAGTCCACAGCTGTCATCGAGAACGCAGAGATTGGCCTCACATACACAGGTGCTGATTTCGTTAAGAACGCAGCTGATGAGATTACAGCTAAGGGTGCTGTCACAGCTTACGTGACAATCGGATTCTGATTTAGGAGAAACAAAGTATGAAGAAATCAATCATCGTTATTCTTATTGCGCTGATTGTCACTGGCTTTGCTTTTGCTGGAACACTTAAGGGTTCAGCTGGTATCAGATTCGATGTCGAGCTTGACAAGAATGATGCCGGTTTCAAGAAATGGGGTTTTGCGAACGCAGCTTCATGGGAGTACAGCTTCGATTTCGAGGTTGATACTACAGCAGTTGAGGTAGGCGAGCACCAGACAGACCTGTGGGCAGAGCTTGCAATTTCCGGAAGCGCATCTTTCGGCCTTTCCAAAGGCAAAAAAGCTGAAGACTTCTTTGATGGTAGCTATAAAGTCGAGCTTAAGAAGGCAGAGATTCACTATGGTGAGGATCTCATCATTGGTCTGCTGAAGGTCGACAAGGGTGTTGATTACGCAAAGCACTATACAAAGAATTCTGATGGCGCACCTATCTTCAACACAGTCAAGGATGATCATGAGGCAATTGCCGGTTTCACGGTCAATTTCAAGGACTGGTACGGTGGATTCGCGACAAAGGGTTCCTGGGGTGACGAGACAAAGTATACATTCTACGGTCACGGAAGAACTCCTGAGTTCAAGTTCGCTGAGGATTCTGTCACAGTCCAGGCTGGCGGCTATGGCGCATATGCGAACAACTCTGACGTTTTCGCAAGAGCAACATATGTCGGCGGCGGTGCTAAGGCTGCTTATGCTGCAGATAAGATCACTGCTGGCATCGGATTTGATGCGATGTATGATGACGAGAAATTCCTCTATGAGGCATCTGCTGATGCATCATACAAGCTCAATGACAAGGACAGCGTGAAGCTTAACGTCTACGCAACTCCTGGTGCTCTTACTGGTCTTGCCGGTTATGCAGGAGACTATGAGAAGGCTCTCAAGCTTGATGCAAAGCTCAGTGCCGGTTACACATTCGATCTTGATGAGAACACAGAGGTTGGTGTTACTGGTTATGTCGAGGTCACAGATGCTCTGATTGACAAGAGAGAGATCACAATCTCTGCAACAGAGAGTGCTAAGCTTCTTGAGAAGAAAGCTCTTGAGCTGAGCCTGACAGAGACCTACAAGGTTTATGCCAAGACTCTTGATCTCATCCTGAGCGCGAAGTACACAGCAGCTAAGTTCGTTGCATCTGCAAAGATTTCACCGTCCTTCCAGTTCGCGAACAGCGATGCTGATGCTCTTACAAAGCTCGGTTTCGAGTGTGAGATCTATTCTGAGGCAATCATTGAGAATGCTAAGATCGGTCTCAAGTACTCCGGAGCAGACTTCGTCAAGGCTGGTGATACAATCAAGAAGGCTGGAACAATTTCAGCTTACGCGACAATCAGCTTCAAGTAAGTCTTAACGGACAATCAAAACGGTCACCTTCGGGTGGCCGTTTTTTTTGAAATTGCGTTGCACAGGTTTTTGACTTATAGTTGATTCCATGGAAAAAGTTAAGAGAAAGACACTGATCAACATATCAAGGAAGACTTTCATACAGGTCTCAACCCTGCTCCTTGGACTTCTTATATTCTCCATCGTGCTCACCTATGTTGTCCCGAAAGGCAGATTCGGGACCTTGCCTTCAGGAGAGGTCAACTATCTGGAATACATCCCGATTGAGGATGCGGGCGGAATATCAGTCATAAGAGGCATCCTTGCACCGGTTCTGGTGTTTGCATCAGGTGACGGACTGACGCTTATCATGCTGTCATTGTTCCTGTTCGTCATCTCGGCCTCGTTCCAGGTAATGAATGACGTGGGCGGAATCAAGGCTTTGGTCGGAGCGGTCTCTGAGCGCTTCATGAGCAAAAGATATGTTCTTCTTGTTCTGATCTCACTTGTGTTTTACTGTTTCGGGGCATTCCTTGGCCTTTTTGAGGAAATGCTGACGATGCTGCCGATTGTGACGGCACTCTGCCTGATGGTCGGCTTTGACTCGTTCACAGGCTTTCTCTGCTGCATAATCGCCTGCGGATTCGGATTCGCCAGTGCAATCACAAACCCTTTCACAGTCCTGCTCGCATCAGAGATAATCGGGGCCAACCCCATGGGGCATATCTGGTACAGGATCCTGATCTTTGTTGTGATGTTCGGTCTTCTCATGGTCTATCTGCTTCTCTATGTCAGAAGAATCACAAAAGACCCTTCTTCAAGTCTGACTCTGAGGCACGATGAGAATCTCAAGGCTTCCCAGACAAGCGCGGATGTGACATCTGACAACGAGAGGAAGATCAAGCTGATCTACACTGCCTTCCTGCTGGTCTCGCTTGCACTGATAATCATAGCGTCGATGAGCGACGCTCTAAGAAACTATGCCGTTGTGATTCTGACCGCATACTTCCTGATCTTCGGTCCGCTTGCAGGAATATTGGCCTCAGGAAGCGTCAGGAAGGCCATGAAGAGCTTTTTTGACGGAATCCTTGGTGCATTGCCGACCATAGCATTCATCGCCATAGCGGCCTCTGTGAAGTTTGTGTTCGAAGAGGGTGCCATTCTCCCGACAATAGTCCATCAGATAAACGTGCTGATTGAGGGACACAGTCCTATTATGGTTGCACTGGTGATTTACCTAATTGTACTGCTTCTGGAGTTCTTCATCTCATCATCAACAGCAAAGGCGATTCTGGTAATGGGGCTTCTTGCCATGGTTAACACAGGCCTTTCCAAGCAGATGCTTGTTCTTCTTTACACCTTCGGTGACGGATACACAAACGTGATATTCCCGACATCCCCGGTTCTACTGATCTCTCTCTCAATGATTGAGGTTGATTATTTCAAATGGGTGAAGAAAAGCCTGCCCTTGTTTGCGGTGAACCTGCTTCTGGTCTTAGGCTTCATCGCCCTGGGAGTTGTGCTGGGCTACTGAAAAAACGGCCACCCGAAGGTGACCGTAAACAATGCTGATCAGATATTAGATGTTGAATTCCTGGAACAGCTTCTCCCTGTAGACTGAATCCGAAAATGCTCTCTTAAGGTCCTCGGTCCTGCCGGCTTTGAGAAGTTCATCTCCAAGGTTTGCCATCCTGTCAGCCCCCGCCTCAAGATACTGCTCCTTTAGGATTTCCTTCTCTCTCTCATCATCATACTCAGTAAGGCACATTTCCTTTACCTCCGCCATGTTCTCTTCCATGAAAGCCCTTATCTCAGAATCCTCCGGGAGGTTCCTGATTGCGGTCTCAACTGCAAAATCCTTGTCTCCCGTATCCGAATATAATTGTCTCACATCAGCAGTGAAAATGGAATACTCAGACAGTGGTCTGCATGAGCTCATCAGCTCCTTGTTCCTGCCCCAGTTGATGTTCAGCATGAGCACAGTGGCATCAATGTCGGCCTTGTTCCATTCAGGCAGGACATCTGACATCCTCAGGACCATACTCTCGCCAATATCCCTTAAACCATTGTAAAAGCAGACAAGTTTTGGCACTGGTACTATCTGAGGGATTGAGCTGTAAAGGCTGATTCTGTTGACTTTGTCCTTCACTAATTTGGAGTAAACCCTGCCTGCATACATAAACATTCGAAAAGGTATGTTCGGATTAAATGTACTCTGATGCTCGTAGAATGACATGGTGTTTCCTATCAGGAAAGACAGATCATTCTTCATGCTGATGTAGATGACATCCTCTAGGGTAGTGATTGTGATGTCATCCGGGTTCTCATGATGAGAATGATTCATGGCATTGTAGAGGCTCAGAAGCCACTCCTTCTTCTCTGCTCTTCCGAAGATATACTTGAAGAGCCTGTCCTTGTGTTCCTTGTTGACAATGGAGTTTTTCATTTTCGTTCTCCTGCTTTTGGATTTCCGAAAGGCAGACCGGAGACTCCGGCTCTCTGCATTTCATATTCCTATACGAAAAAAGTGCAGGATTTATTTCAACTTCAAGAAAAAAAGTTTGATTTTTTTCTGTTGCATCAGCGGATACAAAAATCGGCCACCCGAAGGTGACCGATCCTATTGAACAATCAGTTGAATCAGAACTCAATCTTAGCTGTTGCTGTGAGTGTGCCATTGCTCTTCTTGAATGCTCCAGAAACGAAATCCTCATCAAAGAGAATCCTTGCTCCGGCCCATCCGAGTGACAGTGTGCAGTTCTCAACAAGAGCTGTTGTTGAAATTGATGCTGTCGGCTTGAGAGAATAAGCTGTGATGGCATATTCTGCATCAACAAGCTTATCTACAAAGTTGACACCTGCACCAGCCTTAGCTGTGAACTTCTCTGCCTTGAAGGTCAGATCTGCACCAGCGTTCATACCATACTGCTTGGCTGTCTTCTGTGTGTCGATAACCTGGTTGTAGTTTGCATACGCAGCAACTGTGAACTTGTCGATGACTGCAGAAGCCTTGAGTGTATATCCAGCCCAATTTGAATTGAAGTGCATCTTTAAGTCCTTCTGTGCATCTGTCGGTGCAACATGCAGGAGTCTGTTTGCTTCAGCCTCAACTGTGACCTTGATATCACCAGCTGGGATGACAGCCTTTGCGTAAGCCTCAAGAACCTTTTCAAGATCCTCATCCTCAGCCTTTGCAAAACCGAAGTAGACCTTACCCTCGACAGAACCATTCTCGGAGTATGCGTACTTTGCACTCACGAGAGTATCAAAACCGAATGTCTTAGCACCGTAGCTTGCATCAAGAGCAATACCAGCACTGAGCTTATCAGTCTTGTAGTTGAACTTGAGAGCAGCACCAGCATTCTTAGCATAGTTCCACTCATCACCGCTCTGTGTTCCGATAATAAGGCCATTTGCAGCAGCTGTTGCTGTCATGCCTTCAGCAAGCTCGAAGTCCTTGGTCTGCAGTCCGACATAAATCTCGTTCTGTGCAGGAACTGGATCAACAGCCTTGACTTTCTTTGCATAGTATGCACCGGGAGCTGCGACCAGAACTGCCTGGTATTTTGCCTGCTCTGCGGCTGACATTTCAGCCCAATCCTCGTCAAGGATGAAGTACAGGTCATCACTGAGAGTTGCGGAAGCACCGGTTGCAGCATTTGACTTGTACTGTGCGACTGAAAGTGAGAATCCGCCATAAAGGAGCTCTACGCCACCGGATGTGTACTTGAATCCGCTGTTTGCATAATCAAAGATAGCCTTTCCAGTGGAAGCATTCTTTGTCCATGATGCTGCATAGTTGTAAGGTCCCTTCGGTCCAAGGATGTTGATTGTCAGATCCTTGATGTGGATGTTTGCCTTTGTGATCTCAACATCACATGTGTATGAGCTGTCTTTGTATCCAGCCCATGCAGATGCACCAATCTCTGCCCAGAAATCGGTCTGATGTTCTGCTTTGTCAACGTCAGCAGTAGCAAACTCGAAATCAAACTTGAATGTTGTTGATGTGCTGTTCTTAAAACCAAACTCAGCTCCCTTGTCCAGACCGAAAACATAATCGACCTGAGCAGAACCAGCGAACTTGGTGACATCTGCGAATGCAAAGCCAACTGCCAGCACCGCAATCAAAAGTACGATAATACCTTTTTTCATACTTCCTATATTCATGTGTTTAGTGATGGTCGCTGGTTGGAGTAATTTTTATTTGGTTTGCAACTATTATTTCGGTTTCCTGTCGCTCCTTTTTTTCCTTTAATGGATGGGGCAGCTGTTTCCTTCAATTCAGTCCTGTACTCTGCACAGTCCCTTTTCTCTTTTTGCCCCACCCCCAGATCCTAGGCTTTATGTATTTGCAGGTTTCTCGTCGCGGGTTTTTTATCTCAGTCTATATTTCGGTCTCTGAGGACCAAAGAAGGATGCGATACCGGCGGTTCTTTCTCCAATTCGGCCTCGAAGGGCCATAAAATGTGTCGAACTCAGACAAGATTGCTGCCAATGTTCAGTTTGCTTGAGTCAAAAGGCTTTCCTTCCTTTAGCATAACATAAATTATCCGGGATAGCTTCCTTGCTGTAGCGATAATCGCCTTTCCCGATGATTTCTGCTCCTTGAGCTCGTGATATTGTCGGATGATTCCAAGGTCCTTGGTCTTGCTTTCCATTCTGACCATTGCCACGACACACTGTACCAGTGCGGTCCTCAGCTCCTGAGGCCCGCGTTTTGTGATTTTGCCGTAGTGTATTGTTTCGTTGGATGTCTGGACCCATGGGACAAGGCCGCAGTAGGCTGAGAAATGCTTGTATGTCTGGAATCTGTCTATATCATCTATGTAAGCTCTGATTGTGCAGGCATTGACGATTCCCACCCCCGGAATTGTCCGCAGAAGACCAACGTGTGTGTCATCAGCAGTGATGGCTCTGAGCCGCCTCTCAAGCCGCTTGCGTTGAGCCTCAATGGAGTCAAGGGTATCGAAAAGCACTTCAATGATCTTTGCCTGGTCATCCGGAAGTGTTTTCAGTATCCTTCTTCTTCCTGTCTTGCTCTGGAACTGGGCGGCTTTTGTCACAGTGCCGTATGCAAGGAGGATTGCATGTGCCTGATTCTTCAATGCCACTGCATTCTGGACCATCAGCGAACGGCTTTTGAGCACTCTTCTCAGGGCTTCTGAATCAGCGGAGCAGAGGTGGCTTTGCGGCAGGATATCTCTTGAGAGGAACTCTGCCAGTGTTCTGGCATCGTTTTTATCTGTTTTTTTGGTGGAGAGATTCACTACTTTGAAGCGCAGTGTGTTCACGACGGTGACGTTAAAGCCGCTGTGCTCCATAAGGTCCTTGAAATAGCGGGAGTTGCCAGTGCTCTCAATTGCAATTGATATATTGCTTGAGAGGGCTTTCAGGCGTGAGATAAAAGCCTGATAACCATTGCTGTTTGTCTCATATTTCTCTGCATCAGCAACGACTTTTCCGTTACTCTGTATGCAGATCGTGAATTGTGTCTTGTGGAGATCAACTCCTACATAAAGCTTCTCTTCCATGATATACCTCATGGAAGAGTATAGCTCATTTTTAGTTAGCGGGACTGTTTCTCCAGGAAGGACACGACATCACCGACTGTCCTGAAGTCTGCAAGCTCCTCGTCCGGGACCTTGATTCCGAAGTCCTCCTCGATTGTCATGAGAAGCATGAGGATATTCAGTGAGTCAGCGCCGAGATCGTCGATGATCTTTGATTCGGGTTTGATTATGTCCTCGGGTTTCCTGAGCTGCTTTGCCAGAACCTTCTTCACTTCATTGAAAAGCTTATCATCCATTTGTTGTCTCCTTGTTCTCTGCTATGCGGTCAAGCAGGCTTTCTGTTTTCTCTGCAAAAGCATTGCGCTCCATTCCCAGAGCCTGCTCAATGCATTTCTCTACGGCTGTGGCATTGCTGCTGCCATGGCCTTTCACAACCACCTTGGATGTTCCCAGAAGGACGCTTCCGCCGTAGTTCTGATAGTTCATGAATTCCTTCAGGTTGGTGAAAAGCCCCTTCATCAGGCCTGCACCCACCTTATAGATGGTCTTGGAGTAGATCTCCTTCTTCAGCTTCTTGAGAAGCTCAATTGCCGTGCCCTCTGTTGTCTTGACAAGCACGTTCCCTGAGAAGCCGTCACAGACCACAAGGTCATAGTTTCCGGTAAGAAGGTCCCTTGACTCCATGTTGCCCACGAAGTTCACCCCGGGGGTGTTCCCCAAAAGGGAGTAGGCCTGTTTCCTCAGCTCGTCTCCCTTGCCGGCTTCAGTGCCGATATTGAGCATCGCGACCCTTGGATTCTCGATGTTGTATACTGTTTTCAGATATATACTTCCGAAAACGGCATATTGTTGGAGCTGCTCAGGTGTGATATCAACGTTTGCTCCGCTGTCACAGACTCCCACAATCCCGCCTGCCATTGTCGGCAGGATGGGGCAGAATGACGGGCGTATGACGTTCCTGAGTCTTCCGATCCTAAGCACTGCAGCCGTCACAAGAGCTCCTGTGGAGCCTGTGCTTACCATGCCGCTTACCGTGTCATCCTTCCTGAGGAGGTTCACCGCCGCCATCATGGAGCTGTCACGCTTGAGCCTGATTGCGTCTGTCGGTTTCTCATCCGGTGTGATGATTGCCGGAGCATGGACTATCTCAAGGCGGGAGGAGTCATAGCTCTTGCCGCTGAGGTTCTCCTTGATGATTGCCTCATCTCCTGTGAGAATGACAAAAAGGTCCTTGTTCTTCTCAAGTGCCGAGAGGCTTCCGTCTATGTTGGCCTGGGGGCTTCTGTCGCCTCCGAAGCAGTCTACTGCAATTCTGATCATTGTCTTTCCTATGCCAGTTTCTTTAAAACCGCGATTCTTCTCTTATGCTTGATTTCCTTGAATCTCTTCCACTGGTTCTGGATCTGGTAGTTTGTCTCCAGATTCAGGTTTGTCTCAGCATATTTGATCGAGGGATCCTTGAGCATCTTCAGAAGCTCTGCGGAAATGATTGCGCTGATTCCCCTGTTTGTGTACTCGGCGTCAACTCCGACAAGGCAGAGGTCGATGATCTCAGGATGCTTGATTGTCCAGAGCAGCCTGATGATTCCAAGCGGGGTCAGATGGCCCTTGCATTTCTGAACGGCCTTGGCTATTGACGGGAAGCAAAGTCCGAAGCAGACGACCTTCTCGTTCTTGTCCAGGATGACCGCGACATGATCAAGGTCAATGACAAGCTTGAAGCTTGAGATCAGGCTCTTCTTCATGCCGTCGGTGAAGGGGACCGTGCCGTAGATTCCGGCGTATGTTCTGTCCATGATGTCGAAGAACTGGTCCTTGTACTTCCTGATCCACTCGTTGATGTTCCTTGCCGTGCCGAAATGCAGGTCATAGCGCTTGAGAAGGAAATCTTTCATCTTCTCAAGGGTGCCGTCATCCTCTTCCGGTGGCATGATCATGCTTTCTGTCCAGCCGACTTCCTTTGTGTAACCGCGGGCACTGATCAGATCCTGGTAGTACGGAAAGTTGTACTGCTCCTCAAAGGTGGAGAGCTGTTCAAAACCGTCAATCAGGAGGCCCTCTCTCTCAAGGTCCGAGAATCCCAGAGGCCCCACGACTGTATCCATGCCCTGTGAGAGCGCCCATTTCTCCACGGCGTCAAAGAGGGCATCGGCCACTGCCTGGTCGTTGATGCTGTCAAAGCGGGTGAATCGCACACGTTTCTCGTTGCGTTTCTCGTTGCTGGCCTTCTGGAGGATGCCCTGTATGCGTCCGACCATCTTTCCGTCACGGTAGGCGTTGTAGCAGACATAGTCACAGGTGACCCTGTAATGATAATCCGGCTTGAACATGGCCTTCTCGTCGCCGTAAAGAGGCGGGACGAAGTAGGGGTTTCCCTTGTAGAGCTTCAGCGGGAAGTTTATGAACTGCCTGATCTGCCTGGGTGTCTTGACTTCTTCTATGGTAATCATTCACTCACTCCGATGAACAAGAGTTGATTATCTGTGGATTGCGCTGAAACAGACTCCGAGTCCGTTCGGTCCGCAGTGTGATCCTGCTGTGGGATTAACCAGGACAACCTGGATGTCCAGGTTCTCTCCGAGCTTCTCCTTAAGGCATGCGATGGTCTCCTGGACAAGATCGTCTCCGTCAGAGTGTCCGATGAAGATTGTGTGCTCCGCAGGCTTGTCGCCCAGCTCCAGGACCTTGCCCACGACTGCCTCGATGGCGCGTCTTCTTCCGCGGGCAGTGCCGTAGCTGTCCATCTTGCCCTCGGCGCTCATGTAGATGAGAGGTCTGATTCCGAGGATGCTTCCCATGGTTGCCGTAAGGCCGCTGACTCTTCCGCTGTGCTTGAAGAACTTGAGGTCATCGGCGAAGAAGTACATGGCAAAGTGGTCAACACCGGTCTCCGCCCACTTGAGGATCTCCTCGACGCTCTTGCCTTCCTTGTACAGCTCTCCGACCTTCTTGCAGATGGCAAGGCTGATTGTGGTGATTCCCTTTGTGTCGATCTGATAGACGGTGCGATCCGGGTATTTCTTCTTCAGCTCCTCAAGGGCCTCTGCCATGTTGTTGAATGTCATGGTCATTGCGGCTGAGAAGTGCACATAGAGGATGTCGTTCCCCTGTGAGAATTCCTTCTCGAAGTAATCGATGTATTTCTGTGTGCTGATGGCGCTTGTGTTGGGAAGCACTCCGCCTCTGAGCATGTCGTAGAACTCACGGGCATTGAAGGTGTCGAAATCCTCATAGGGATAAATTGTCTTGCCGTCAATGCTGTAAGGCATGCTTATTATTGTCTTGTAACCGTATTCCCTCGCAAGCTCGGGGGTCATGTCACAGTCTGAATCTGTGAAAAGCACGTAACTCATTTCTCTCTCCTTATTCCTCAAGTATCATCACGTAATCGTGAATGGGCTGCTCTCCGTCTATCGGGATGATCTCGGTGAGCCTGTATTTCTTCTCAAGAGTCTCCAGGATGGAATCTGCTTCCTCCTGCGGGACATCCTTTCCCTTTATCAGCATCAGGATGCTGTAGTCTCCGGCGTTGAGTTTCTCCGCAAGATCAAGTACGGCTGCAGCTCTTTCTGCGTTGTCGGTGTAGACCGTACCGTCTGCAAAACCAATGTAATGACCGCTTACTATCTGGACATTGTCCTGCTCGGTATCACGGTTGGCCTGGCTGACCATGGCGGTGACAACCCCCTCCATGCTGGCATTGATGGAGGCAACCATCTCCTCTGTGTTATTCTTTGTGTTGTCAAGCATTGAGATTGCCGCATAGCCTGTTCCGAGGTCTTTGTTAGGAATCACAACTATCTCTGATTTGTCATAGACATCGGCGCTCTGGCGGGCTGTGAGGATGACATTGCCGTTGTTCGGGAAGACAAGGATTGTCTCGGCGTCAATGGTCTCAAACGCATCGATGAAATCCTTGACAGCAGGGTTCATGCTCTGGCCGCCGTTGATAACCGCGTCAACTCCGATCTCACGGAAGATCTCACAAATGCCTTCACCTGCTGCGACAGTGACTGTGGCAAAGCGCTTTCTTGGCTTCTTTGTCGTCAGCTCCAGAACGGGTCTCTCATGTCCGATGGTCTCATTGTGCTGGACTGTCATGTTCTCGATTTTCAGTGTGAGGAACTCGCCCCACTGCTGGCAGTGGTTCAGGATCTCGCCCGGGGTCTTTGTGTGGACATGGACGCGGATGATGCTTCCGTCACGGAACGCCACAAGGGACTCTCCGACGGATGAGAGATAGTCGAAGATGACCTTCTCGTCAAAGTCGCTGACCTTTCCGACCTTGGCGGTCATCAGCTGGAGGATGAACTCGGTGCAGTAGCCGTAGATGAGCTCGCTGTCCTCATTGAACTTGGAGAGATCAGGTTTTTTGGGCCCGTTCTGGCTCTGTGTAGATGCACTGTCCTCCGTCTCAAGACCGAGCAGGGTGTTCTCCATTCCCTGGAAGATGTAGATCAGGCCGGCTCCTCCGCTGTCAACCACACCTGCCTGCTTCAGTACGTCAAGAAGCTCCGGAGTATGTTTGAGTGACTTGGACATCTCGTCCAGAAGCTCCTCAAACATGGTCTCGAAGGTTGTGTCATCTTTGACAAACTTGCGGGTGTTCTCGACAGACTCCCTGAAAACGGTGAGAATCGTGCCTTCAACAGGCTGTGAGACTGCCTTGTATGATTCACTTACACCGTCATCCAGGGCCTTCATGAATGATCTCAGATCTGATTCGGTCTTATCTGCAAGTCCGAGTGAGATTCCCTTGAAGATCCTTGAGAGAATCACTCCCGAGTTTCCCCTGGCTCCCATGAACATTCCCTGTGAGGCCTGCTTTGCGACCTTTCCAAGATCCTTGCAGGTCGCATCCACTGCCTGGGCGCCTCCGTCCATGGTCATGAACATGTTGTCTCCGGTGTCCCCGTCGGGGATGGGGAAGACATTCAGGTCATTGACCGTCTGCCTGTTCCTGTTTAGCTCCCTTGTGCCTTCCTTTATCATGCGGGCATAAAGGGAGCCGTCGATTATCTTTGTATTCATATGACGAAAAGCCTTCCGGCTGTTTTTCCTTTCACATATTTTATATATTTTGGTCAGTATAACGAGAAACAATTATATTTGCAATTTGTTTGACAGTTTGAGGCAAAATGTGAAAATAGAGAGGAAAACGCAGTGAAAATGTTGCCTTTAGGCGGTGCTAAACTGTATTTTAGTTCCATGGGAAGAAAAATTAGACGGGTGATAAGCACCCTTGTCCTTTCGGCCGTTGTTCTTTCAACGCATGCACTGAGCACGGATGACCTGGTTCAGAAGGCCATGGAGAACAGCACGACTGTCAGGACGCTCAACATAAACAGGGAGAACACGCTCCTCAACAGGCAGATATCCGATGTGGATCCGACTCTGTCCGTGACTGTATCCTCCGGCAGCCTGACCATATCTAAGGAGGAGATGGGCAAGTCGATCTTCTACATGAACCCCTATGCGGTGGTAACACTGCCGGAGAAGAACGACTCCACGCTGTCATTCAAGCTGTCCAATGTCACCAGGCTCTACAAGTCCGGAGACAGCTACCTGTCATTCACCCCTGATGTCACATACAGCAAGACAATCAAGCTTGACTCGTATATCGATACCAGAGAAGACATTACAAAGCTGTCCAGTCAGATTTCGCAGGACATAAGCTACCAGAAGAGCCTCATACAGTTCCAGAACGGAGTGCTTCAGAGCATAGCCTCGATCATGCAGACAGAGATGAGCATCAAGAGCAGCCGCATCTCCTATGAGCGCATGGTCAAGGACCGTGAGACGGCACTGGTTTCCGGTGATATCACACCTGACAGCCTGAAGGACCTTCAGAGCCGGATGAGGCTTGACAGCACACGTGTGGCTCTTGAGACCCTGGAGAAGAGGTATGCCGATCTTCTGAAGTCCTTCAAGGAGAACTACGGCGTTGACTATGAGAGGCCAGATTCAGTCAGGGATGCTGTGCTTTCAATTGAAGCGCTTGAGAGCGGTAACTCAACCGTGCTTCTCTCGGACATGTCGCTTCAGATCGCAAGGCAGGCAGTTGATGTTGCCTCAGGCACAAGCACCAAGCTCCAGCTTGGGGCAAACACCAACATGACCATGGTGCAAACCAGCGGAAACGACCTGACGACCTCTGCAAATGGTTCCGTTTCAGGAACTATATCCGGCTCAAACTACTCAGTCGGGGCTGAGGCGGGTACTGATTACAGGTCAGATGAGTTTTTCCCTTACATAACCATAAAGGGAACATGGAGCAACAAGAAGACCACGCAGACTGAGGCCCTGACACTTCAGAGCCTTCAGAACAAGGTCGTTCTCGCACAGATTGACTATGACAACGCTGTCATGGGCTACAAAAATGATGTGGCGAGCCTCAAGGCCGACATCAGCAGCCACCAGTCAGATGTGTCCCAGTTCGAGGTAAGCGCGAACTACAACCGCCAGATACTGGAGAGGACCCAGCAGATGTATGACAAGGGCATTGTCACTGCCCGCGAGCTTGAGGATGCGAGACTGAATGTCGAGAAAGACGAGAACCAGGCGATGATCTACAGGATCAACGCCCTTGTTCTCGAGAACAGGATAGCTGCCCTGCAGCTGTGAGGTGTCTATGGACAATGAGAGCAAGGTAAGGAACGAGAGAGCCAGGAAGCTCAGGCGCAAGAGAACACGCCAGCTGATCATATCATTGATCATCATGGCGGTTTTGGCTGCGGGAATATGGGTATACAACTACAGGATGCAGAACGGCATTTTCCCATGGCAGACAAAGGAGGACACCTCCGATATTGACAACATCAGCACCACCACGGTCAGGGAGGAGAGCTATCATACCTCGATCGATGTCTCAGGCTCCGTGGTGGCCTATGACACGCAGAAGGTCCAGATCCGCGGAACCGGTGCAGTGACCGGAGTCTTTGTCTCCGAGGGTGACAGGGTGAAGAAGGGCCAGCTGCTTGCGACTGTTGATGACTCGGACCAGCAGTACGAGGTCGCCAACATGGAGAAGCAGATAGAGACTGCCAAGATGGGCGGCACCACATCCGCAAGAGATATAGAGCTTCTGGAGATGCGTCTTGACAGCGCCAGGAAGAAGCTTGACAACATGAAGGCCTACGCCGACTTTGACGGTGTTGTTGTCTCCGTGTCGATCCGTGAGGGGGATTATTACACCGCAGGTGCGGCTGCCATAACCATCATTGACGACAGCAAGCTCAAGACCACGGTCGAGGTCGATGAGATAGACATACAGATGGTCAAGGTCGGGACTCCAGTCCACATCACATGCGACTCATGCCCTGGCGTTAACATCGAGGGCCGTGTCAGCTATATCCCGATGATCGGACGATACACCAACCAGGGAATTGGCGTCATGGATGTGGAAATCATAATCGACGATCCTCCCGCAGGCCTCAAGCCCGGCTTCTCATTCGGAGGCAGCATCGAGGTCGAGGCCGACCAGAAGATGCTTCTTGTTGCCCAGGCCGCTGTCTCGACAAGCAGGGGAGTGAGCTCTGTGACGAAGCTCCTTGATGACGGCTCCTTCCAGAAAGTGACGGTCACCGTAAAATACCTGGGAGAGAACCTCTATCAGATCATCGACGGAGACGTGAAGGACGGAGATGTCCTTGTATACAACCTCATGGGATCGCTTGAGAGCTACATCAACAGGCAGGTCTCGAGCTTCAGGAGCGACGACAACTGATGAGAGCGTCTAAGAGCACGATCGACAGATCCCAGATAGCCTCAATGATTGACTCAAGGCGCATCCCGATCATCTACCTGCGTGACGTGCACAGGTACTATGTGGTGGGTGACATTGTGGTCAAGGCGCTGGATGGTGTGTCCCTGAAGATCTACAAGGGGGATTTCACCGCGATCATGGGACCTTCAGGAAGCGGAAAGTCAACAATGATGAACCTGATAGGCTGCCTGGACACACCGACAAGCGGAGGAATCCTGATTGACGGTGAGGACACAAGGGGTCTCAAGGAATCCGACCTGGCTTACATCCGCAACAAGAAGATAGGCTTTGTGTTCCAGCAGTTCAACCTGCTGGGAAAGCTCAACGCCCTGGACAATGTCATGACGCCTCTGATCTATTCAGGTGATGTCAGCTACCGCGAGCGCAGGGAGCGTGCAGAGCATGCGCTGGAGCGTGTGGGGCTTGCAGACAGGATGAGGCATCTTCCGAATGAGCTCTCAGGCGGACAGAAGCAGAGGGTGGCAATAGCCCGCGCGATTGTCACACAACCTTCCATAATCCTTGCCGACGAGCCCACAGGTGCCCTTGACACTAAGACAGGCGAGCAGATCATGGACCTGTTCAGGGAACTGAACGGTGAGGGCAACACCGTTGTGATTGTCACCCACAACGAGGAGATCGGCAACGCATGTCCGAGCCAGATCCGCCTCAGGGACGGAAAGAGGGAGGTCTGACATGGTACTACAGAACATAAAGCTTGCCATAACCTCAATGAAGGGCGGAAAGATGCGCACCATCCTCTCTCTTCTGGGAATAATCATAGGTGTTGCGTCAGTTGTCACTATCCTGAATCTGGGTAACAGTGCCACCGCAAGCATCACAGGCAGCATCACTTCAAGCGGCTACGACATGCTGTATCTCTCCACGTTCGACAGCGTGAAGACGCGTGACACGTTCAATGAGCTTTTCGGAAACGATCTCAAGGGCAATGTCAGCGGAATTGAGACAGTCATGCCCACGGCATCAGGCAGCGCAAGGCTGAGGTTCGAGAACCAGATCACCTCATCAACGGTC
>CACZJR010000019.1 GCA_902781545.1 uncultured Spirochaetales bacterium
GCGGGAAGGTCCCGGTATGTGAATTTGAATACTCAGACCCCGCATTCGGATACAGGGGTTTCATGATAGATGTGTGCAGGCATTTCCTGCCTGTCTGTGAGCTCAAAAGGATCATAGACGTGATGTCCATGATCGGCTTCAACTATTTCCACTGGCACCTTACTGAGGACCAGGGATGGCGTTTCAAGGTTGACGGATACCCGCGCCTGGAGACTGTCTCATCAACGCGAGCAAACCGCGAGTATGTGAGACATGAGATGTATCACAGCGGAATCTATTCCGATGAGGATCTCAGGGACATTGTGGAGTTCTGCGGAAAGCGCGGTGTCACAGTCATTCCCGAGATAGAGATTCCAGGCCATGCCACGGCTCTTCTTGCCGCATATCCGGAGTTCGGCTGCACCGGGCGTAAGCTTGAGGTCGAGTCCAGATGGGGTATCTTCGAAGATGTCCTTAACCCCGCAAGCGAGGAGCTGTGGGTATTCCTTGACAGGGCGATAGGCAAGCTTGCCTCCGTTTTCCCCGGTCCATTCATCCACATAGGCGGAGATGAGTGCCCGCATGTGCAGTGGGAGGAGAATGAGGCCTGCCGCAATCTCATGAGGGAGAAAGGTCTCAAGGACGGTGTGGAACTTCAGGGCTGGGTCACAACAAAGGCTGCCTCCATCGTGAAGAAATACGGCAAACGTGCCATGGGCTGGGATGAGGTCGTGGAGGCCCCGTCAATAGATAAATCTGTGATTGTGATGTCCTGGAGAGGACTCGAAGGTGCTAAAACAGCAAGTTCACGCGGACATAATGTCATTCTTTGTCCGAGTCAGGGCCTGTATTTTGACAAAGGATACACTGACGATCCGTACGAGCCCGCCCAGTGGGGAGTGTACTCCGTGCGCGATACCTTTGACGTGGACATCTCAATGAGAAGCCTTCCCCGGGAGCAGCGCGATCTGATCCTTGGCGGCCAGTGCAACATCTGGGCCGAGCAGATGCATAACGGACGTGAGATGGAGTACATGATGTTCCCGCGTGCGTTCGCTCTTGCAGACAGTCTCTGGCATGGGGAGAACAAGAACTGGGAGAAGATGCTTGAGCGCAGGGATGCCATACGTGAGCTCTGCTGGAACATGAACATTGTCTGCAGCCCTGCACGCTGGGAGAAATGAATATGGGTGAGAAGATGATTCTTGACGGGAAATGGAAGCTGACTGCAGTATCTCCCCGTGACAACAACTACGGGATAACGGACGGCAGCACTTTTGAGATGCCTGTTCCCGGATCAGTGCAGGACTGCCTGATTGACTCGCTGGTTGTGCCGGATCCGTATCTCGGATGCAATGAGCTTGAGACCCTGTTCATAGGGCAGAGTGACTGGAACATCAGCCGCTCGTTTGACCTTGATCTCAGGAAGGACCTGCACTATGTGCTGCGTCTTGAGAAGGTCGACACAATCGCGTCCCTGTACATCAACGGCACTCTTGTCTCATCATTCGACAACGAGCACCGCATTTATGAGATTGACGTGACGCCTTTCCTCCTTGACGGTGAGAACAGCATTGAGTTCCGGTTCACATCATCGGAGAAGGTCGCCCTTGAGCGCGCGAAAAAACTGGAGCATCCTGTCCCGTGCTCTCATTACAGATATGACTCTCCGAACAGGAACCTTGTCCGCAAGGCCCAGTGCAACGCAGCCTGGGACTGGGGACTCTGCCTCCAGACCATCGGAATATATGAGAGCATAGCCCTTTACGGATGCAGGGACTTCTATCTGTCATCTTTCTCAGCAATTCCGGTCAGGGCATCTGACGGAGGCTGGAATCTGGAGATCAAGGCAAGGGTCACAGGCTTCAACTACTGCAGGGAGAGCCTTACGGTCTCAGTGGCAGGGATCTCGAAGACAGTCGATTATGACATCTTCTCGGGAGAGAACGTCCTTGTGATGAGTGTCCCCGTTCCCGAGAATGCCGTTGAGACATGGTGGCCGAACGGTTATGGCGGCCAGACCCTTTATGATGTTGTTGCCGGAATAGGCAGGCAGTCCCTTTGCCGCAGGATCGGTTTCAGGACCATAGAGGTCAGGAACAACATGACCATGGGCGGCAAGGAGCTTACCGTCTGTGTGAACGGACAGCCTGTGTTCTGTAAGGGCGCCAACTGGATTCCACTTGATGCACGGCCTGCACTGATGACGGATGAACGCTTTGACTCAATCATCAGGTCCGTACGGGACGCGAACATGAACATGCTCCGTGTGTGGGGAGGCGGATGGTATGAGAAGGAGGCCTTCTACGATGCCTGTGACAGATACGGGATACTGGTCTGGCATGACCTGATGTTCAGCTGCTCCACATATCCTGCCGAACAGTGGTTCCTGGACAGCGTGGAGCTGGAGCTCAAGGACCAGGTCCGCAGGCTCAGCTCAAGGACCTGCATCGCACTGTGGTGCGGCAACAACGAGTGCCTTGGGGCTCTTGGATGGTATGAGGAGACAAGGGCAAACCTTCCGCTGTATATTGCGGACTACGAGAAGCTTTATGTCAACTGGATAGACAGGATCCTGGTGAATGAGGATCCGTCAAGGATGTACTGGCCGTCAAGCCCGTGCGCTGGCCCGGGAGATTACTCCGACAACTGGCATAATGACGGAAACGGCGACATGCATTACTGGACGGTCTGGCATGAGCGCAAGGATTTCGATGCCTATCATTATGTCCGCCCGAGGTTCTGCTCTGAGTTCGGCTATCAGAGCTTCCCGTCCATGAGTGAGGTCCTGTCATTTGCAGATACTTCTGATTTTGACATAAATAGTGCTGTAATGGAGCATCATCAGAGAAATGATGATGGCAACTCCATAATCAGTGAGATGTTCACCCGCTACTACATGAAGCCCCGGGGCTTTGAGGCTCAGCTGTATTTAAGCCAGGTCCAGCAGGCATTTGCGATCCAGACTGCCGTCACTTATTGGAGAAGCCTCATGCCTTACTGCATGGGGACGCTGTACTGGCAGCTCAATGATGTCTGGCCGGTCAGCTCCTGGTCGAGCATCGAGTACAGCGGTAAGTGGAAGGCCCTGCATTATGCGGCCAGGCGCTTCTACAGTCCTGTGGCTCCTTTGCTCTATCTTGATGACGGCAAGGCCTATGTGAAGGTCTGCAATGACAGTCCCTCAGACTTTGATGGGAAATGCACGGTATCTCTGGTGGGATATGACGGAAGTGTCCTCAGATGTGAGTCATTCGATGTCTCAGTATCATCAATGGCGGTCACTTCCGTGTTTGAGCTTGACCTTGCATCCGTGGATATCTCAAGATGTTATCTGTGTGCATCGCTTGCTGATGTTGAGGAGACTCTTCTTCTCTCACGGCCGAAGGATGCGCATCTTCTGGATCCGGAGCTTACGTATGAGGTCTCACGGGAATCTGACTGTGAGTTTGATGTGACTGTCTCATGCGCGAACCCGGCCTTCAATGTCGTCTTGGATGCAGGTTCCGTAAGAGGCCGCTTCCAGGATAACTGCTTCACCCTGAACGGAAGAAGGACGGTCAGGTTCCTCAGTGATGAGGAAGTGTCTATAGATGAATTTGTCTCAGGATTGAGGGTATATGACCTCTATTCCTGCTGTGAGTACTGAGGAGGTCTTATGGCTGACATGCTGGTTAATCTTCTTGAGCTGCAATCTCCGGATGAGATCATCGCACGCCTTGAGGATCAGGGTATCTCAATCAGGAGGGCGATGGCTCCTGACATGTACGGGATCCTTGAATTCGTGGAGAAAACCCTGAGCCGTGGAGCAAGGGGAGAGTGTGCTGTTTGCTTCTCCCATCAGCCCATCAGCTGTTTCATCGCCGTCAAGGACAAGAAGCCTGTAGGCTTTGCCTGCTACGATGCCACCATGCGTGACTTCTTCGGCCCCACCGCGGTGTCCGAGGATTTCAGGGGTTACGGCATTGGGGCGGCGCTTCTTCTGAAAAGCCTGTGGGCAATGAGAGAGGAAGGGTACGCATACGCGATAATCGGAGGGGTGGGGCCTGCGAAATTCTATGAGAAAGTCTGCGGCGCGAGACTGATAGAGAACAGCACGCCTGGCGTTTACAAGGATTATCTTAGATTATGAGATACGGATACTTTGACAACAAGAACAGGGAATATGTTGTGGACAGGCCGGACGTGCCTGTCTCCTGGACCAACTATCTGGGAACGGAGGACACGGGAACAGTCATCTCGCACAATGCGGGAGGCTACATGTTCAGCGGAGACCCGGAGACCCACAGGATAACACGCTTCAGGCCTAACGGTGTCCCGTTGGACAGGCCGGGCCATTATGTCTACATCCGGGACAACTCGGACGGGGACTACTGGAGCATCTCCTGGCAGCCTGTCGGAAAAGACCTCAAAAAGGCCTCCTACAGGACCCGCCACGGACTGTCATATTCCGTGTTCGAGTGTGATTACAAAGGCATCCATGCCTCACAGAAGCTCTTCATCCCCCGCGGCCGCAAGTGCGAGATCTGGGATGTGATTCTCAGAAATGACGGTACGTCAGAGAGAAGGCTCAGCCTCTTCGGCTATTGTGAGTTCAGCTTCAACATAATCGAGATAGACAACCAGAACTTCCAGATGAGCATGTACTGCAGTGGATCCAGGTATGCTGACGGAGTGATTGAGTGTGACAACTTCTATAATCCCGGCATGTACCATTACTTCACGTCCACATTCGAGCCTTCGGGCTTTGACTGCGTCAGGGATTCCTTCATCGGGGTCTATCATACGGAGAGCAATCCCGTGGGAGTCGAGAAAGGTGTTCTGAGCTCCAGCACAGAGCTGGGGAACAACCAGTGCGGTGCACTGAGCACCGGTCTTGTCCTTGCCCCGGGCGAGTCAAAGAGATTCGTGTTCATCCTCGGTGTAGGAGATCTGATGGCCGGAAAAGAGGAGAAGGCTTACTTTTCTTCAACTTCTAATGTGGATAAGGCATTTGATGAGCTGTGCTCTTATTGGAATGCCAAGATTGAGACCCTTCAGATTAAGACACCCAATTCTGACATGGACACCATGCTGAACACATGGAATCTCTACCAGAGCGAGACCAATGTGGTGTTCAGCCGCTTTGCCTCCTTCATAGAGGTCGGAGGACGCACCGGGCTTGGCTACCGTGACACCGCGCAGGATGCCATGTGTGTCGTGGCCTCCAATCCGTCACAGTGCAGGAAGAGGATAATCCAGCTGCTTCGCGGCCTGACATCATCAGGCTACGGGCTTCATCTTTTCAGCCCTGAGGTCTTTGATCCTGACGTGCCTAAGACAGAGCCTTTCAAGTCTCCCACTGTCAAGCCGATGCCTGAGCCTTCCAGCATGGTCCACGGACTTAAGGACACCTGCAGCGATGATGCGCTGTGGCTTGTCCCTTCTATCTGCGAGTTCATCCGTGAGACAGGCGATTTCTCGTTCCTTGACCAGAGATTCGGCTATGCCGACGGAGGAGAGGAGACAGTGCTGGAGCACATGGAGAGGATCCTTGAGTTCAGTGCCAGACAGGTCGGAAAGAGCGGGATCTGCCTTGGACTGAGGGCAGACTGGAATGACTGCATCAACCTTGGCGGCGGAGAGAGCGCTCTTGTATCATTCCTGCACTACTGGGCAACTGATGAGTTTATCGGCCTCCTTGCCAAGTCGGGTCATGCTGACAGGATCGGTCATTTCACAGAGATGAAGGCAAAAATCAAGGAAGCCTGCGAGCGTGAGCTCTGGGACGGTGAGTGGTATATCCGCGGAATCACGAAGTCGGGCCGCAAGATCGGCACAGCAGCCGACGAGGAGGGCAAGGTCCATCTTGAGTCCAACTCCTGGGCTGTCTGCAGCGGTCTTGCAGAAGGCGAGCATGCCAGAAAGGCCGTGGAGGCCATAGACAAGTACCTGTACGGTGAATGGGGAATCCATCTCAACGCTCCGAGCTACAGCAAGCCCGATGATGAGATAGGCTTTGTCACCAGGGTCTACAGGGGAATCAAGGAGAACGGAGCCATCTTCAGCCATCCTAATCCATGGGCCTGGGTGGCGGCCGCAAAGCTGGGAATGGGAGACCTTGCCATGCGCTTCTACAACTCCCTGTGCCCCGCACGCCAGAACGACAGGATAGAGGTGCGCCAGAGCGAGCCTTACACCTACTGCCAGTTCGTCATGGGCCGTGACCACAGCGCCTACGGAAGGGCCCGTCATCCATGGCTCACAGGCTCGGCAGGCTGGGCATACTTCGCCGCCACTCACTATATCCTCGGAATCAGACCTGATTATGACGGGCTTGTCATTGATCCGTGCATCCCCGCCTCCTGGGACGGCTTTGAGGCAGACAGGGTTTTCCGCGGCAGGAAGATCCACATCAAGGTCACAAATCCGCACCATATACAGAAGGGCAGACCTGTGTTCTTCTCCCTGGATGAGCTTGAGGGCGGCAATCTGAACGTTGAAATGAAAAATTGACTCTATCTGATTCATTTCTTTTGTGCTAGAGTTGAGATACATAGAGATCAGAAGGAGAATCAATATGCTTTTCTACAAGTGCGCCCATTGCGGGAACTTCATCACATTCCTCACAGAAAAAGCCGCCTGCACACCCATGTGCTGCGGAGTCAAAATGGAGGAGATCATAGCAAATACAGTTGACGCTGCAAAGGAGAAACATGTTCCTGAAGTGTCAATCGCAGGTAACCTTGTCACAGTTCAGGTCGGTGCTGTCGAGCACCCGATGCTGGATGCCCATTTCATCCAGTTCAT
This sequence comes from uncultured Spirochaetales bacterium, assembly GCA_902781545.1. Taxonomy (GTDB): domain Bacteria; phylum Spirochaetota; class Spirochaetia; order Sphaerochaetales; family Sphaerochaetaceae; genus UBA9732. The sequence continues at coordinate 6,769 of CACZJR010000019.1, forward strand.
CATCCTGGAGACTAAGAAGGGTTATCAGAAGATAGACCTCAAGCCCGGTCAGAAGCCGGTTGCTGAGTTCCTCATTGCACCGGGCGATGAGCCTGTTGCCGTTTATGAGTACTGCAATCTCCACGGACTGTGGAAGAAAGAGGTATAAGGAGAGTCAAGATGGACAAATATGTATGCGATGCATGCGGTTATGAGTATGATCCCGCAGTAGGTGATCCGGACAACGGAATTGCCCCGGGAACAAAGTTTGAGGACCTCCCCGAGGATTGGGTCTGCCCGGTCTGCGGCGTAGGAAAGGACATGTTCTCAAAGGCATGATCATTGAGCTCCCTTCGGGGAGCTTTTTATTGCCCTGATAGCAGTTCACCTCAGCTGTTTGAGGATCCTCTCAATCAATGAGGTGCGGTTGAACGGAGTGACGATGTAGTAGCCGTCGACATAGGGTTCGATTTCTTTGGCGATCCTGGTTGTGATCTCGACCGCAAGCTCCTCGCTCTGTGCCCTGTCTTTTCCCACATACTGCTTGATTATCTCTGGCGAGACGGAGATTCCGTTCACCTCGCTGTCCATGAATCGGGCGTTGCGCTCGCTGATGATCGGAATCAGGCCGCCGAGGATGTAGGCGTCAAGCTCCTCCTTGGCTCTCTTGAGGTTCTGCACCGCGGTGTCTGTCAGCACAGGCTGTGTCAGGAACCCGACCATGCCCTTGCTGACCTTCTCCTTTGCAAGCTTCAGCTGGACATCGAAGTTGCGTGCGTTGACGTTCAGCGCGCCGAAGATGTGAAAGCCTCCGGGAAGGGTCTGCCTGCCCAGCTCAGAGACAAAGGCTGCGAGCTTTCTTGAGTTGAACTGGTAGACGCTCTTGACCTCGTCACGCTCCGCGGTTGGGATTGGGTCTCCTGTTACAAGAAGGACATTTCTCACACTCTCCGCGTAAAGGCCCAGGAGCAGGGCCTTTGTGGCATTGAGGTTCCTGTCCCTGCATGTCATGTGTGGGATGACATCAAGCTCAAGCTCTCGTCTTACCTTGCAGGCAAGAAGGCTTGAGTCCATCCTGGCACGTGCTATGGGGCAGTCGGCTATTGTGAGGATGTCTACTCCCGCATCTCTGAGGCGGGTTGCCCCGGCCATGAACTTTGCAAGCGATGCGTTCTCCGGAGGATCAAGCTCAACGGCAATGGGTCTGCCGCCTGTCGTGAGCTTCTGCCAGAAGTGGCTTGTGACAGTATCCTCGGTCTCATCAGCGGCAATGGCTTTTCTGCCCTCGGTACCTGCAGCCTTCGGCAGAAGCTTACTGATCATCTTGATGTGAAGGGGAGTGGTTCCGCAGCAGCCTCCGAGTATCCTTGCCCCGACATTGGCCATGTCTGCGACAGACTGGGCATAGAATGCCGGATCTCCCTCATAGAATACCCTGTGGCTCAGGACTGTGGGATAGCCTGCGTTCGGCATGAGGCTTAGGATCTTGCCGTTAAGCTCAAGGCGAGATGCCATCTCCTTCATGTGCACCGCATCCTGTATGCAGTTCATTCCGAAGGCATCAATGTACGGGCATTCCCCGATTATCTGCGCAAGCTGTGAGGCAAAGACTCCGTCTCTTGTGAATCCGTCAGGCAGGACTGCAAAGGATGCGATGATGAATGCATCAGGGTTCTTTTCCTTGATGAAGCGTGCAGCCTCTGGAATTCCATCCGGTATGGAGTGCGTCTCGAAGATGAAGTTGGATGCTCCCAGCTCGAGGAACCTGCCTGCTACGCGGATGTACTCATGCTCGCTCTCATCCACATCCTCGGGAAGCTCAATGGCGCCGATGTCCATGGGGCCTATGTCCGCGAACACAAAGGCGTTGTACTTGGATGCTGCCTCCTCTGCGAGGCGGTAGCCTCTCTCAATAATCCTGTCGCAGTCATCAGGGAAGTTCTGCCTGTTTGCCCCGAAGGTGTTCGTGGTGATTGCCATTGATCCGGCCTGAAGGTACTCCATGTGGATGTCCCTGATCAGCTCCGGTTTCTCCAGGTTGGCAGCCTCCGGCGCGTTACGGTACGTCCTGTCCTTGGATGTGAGATATGTCCCCATCGCTCCGTCAAACAGGAGTATGTTCTTCTCCAGGTATTGCCGTATGTCCTTCCTGCTCATTCTCCCAGGACCCTCCTTGCCGTATCTGCCGATTCCTTGGGATCTTTGGTGTAGAAATCAGCTCCTATCTGACGCGCGTATTCCTTGGTCAGCACCGCACCGCCTACCATGACCTTGCAGTCATGGCCTGACTGCCTCAATGCCTCTATGGTCCTCTTCATGGACTCAACGGTGGTTGTCATGAGGGCAGAGAGCGCCACAAGTCTGGCGTTCTCTTTGACTGTTCTCTCCACAACCGTCTGCACGGGCACATCCTTTCCGAGGTCAATCACATCATAGCCGTAGTTCTCAAGTACAACCTTGACTATGTTCTTTCCTATGTCATGTATGTCGCCCTCGACAGTGGCGATGATGATCTTGCCTTTAGACGCGTCGCAGTTTTTCGGAAGCCTCTTCTTGATGATGTCGAATCCTCTGCCTGCGGCATTTGCTGCGTTGATCAGCTGCGGCAGGAAGATGACGTGTTTCTCATAAAGATCTCCGACCTTGTCCAGCGCAGGGATGAGCCTGTCGTTGACAACATCCATCGCATCCATGCTCTCCAAGAGCTTCTCCGTTGCTTTCTCCGCCTCATGTCCAAGGCCTTTGATAATGGCCTCATCAAGGCTTATACTTTCAGAATCTGAATGTTTTTCAGGTTTCTGAACCACTGTCTGCTGCTTGGCGAATCTCTCGATGTAGCTCTTGCAGCCTTTGTCCTCTCCGCTTAAGGCCCTGAATGAGGTGACAGTGTCCATGACACCCTGGTTGTTGACGTTGATGATAGGGAAGTCCAGGCCGTTGTAAAGGGCAAGGTTCAGAAATGCCTCGGTGACATGGCTCTTGTCCGGAAGACCGTAGGCGATGTTGCTCACTCCAAGTGTCGCATGAAGTCCCATCTCCTGCCGTACACGCCTGAGTGCCTCAAGTGTCAGGGGAGCCTGGTCCTGCTGTGCTGAGACAGTGAGTGTCAGACAGTCGATTATTATGTCAGCCCTGTCTATTCCCGCCTTGACCGCGCACTCTGTGATCTTGCGGGCATGGGCCAGTCTCTCCTCAACAGTAGAGGGAAGCTTGCGGTCCATTGCAAGTCCAACAACCGCGGCCCCGTATTTCCTGGCTATAGGGAGTATCTCCTCAAGCTTGGAGTCCTCGGCATTCACTGAATTGATGATGGCCTTTCCGTTGGCATATCTCAGGCCGGCCTCAATCGCCTCGGCCTTTGATGAGTCAATCATCAGCGGAAGGCGCACGACGCTCTGAACGGCCTGCACGACCTCCTTCATCAGTGCGGCCTCGTCAATGTTCGGGATTCCCACATTGATGTCCAGGATGTCCGCGCCTGCGTCTGCCTGCTGGATTGCGATCTTCATTATGTAGTCCATGTCATGGTCAAGCAGCGCCTGCCTCAGCATTTTCTTGCCTGTGGGGTTTATCCTCTCACCGATCAGATGGGTGCTGCCGTATTCAGCCATGGTTGATGATGAGCAGACACCGTTTCTCCTTGCCCCTGGTTTCTTTTCTATCCCGGATCCTGCTGCCTTTTCGCTCAGCGCCCTGATGAATGCAGGGCTTGTACCACAGCATCCGCCTGCGGCATGCACGCCGAGCTCAAGAAACGGCTCCATGGCAGCGGCGAACTCATCAGGTGTGATGAAATAGGATCCTGTGGCCGGATCAGGGAGCCCTGCGTTGGGCTTGGCGATCAGGGGAAGGTCCGTCCACTGGCTCATCTCCTTTATCAGGGGAAAAATCTCCTCCGGACCCAGAGAGCAGTTGATTCCTATGGCATCTGCACCAAGACCCTGCAATGTGACAGCCATGCACGGGACAGTGGTTCCTGTGAATGTGCACCCGTCCTTCTCGAAGCTCATCGTGACCCAGACGGGGAGATTGGTGTTCTCCTTTGCCGCAAGTAGGGCGGCTCTTGCCTCCTGGAGGTCCGTGAATGTCTCAAAGACAACAAGGTCCGCTCCTGCATCCTGGCCTGATGTCACCATCTCCTTGAATATGTCATATGCCTCGTCAAAGGAAAGAGTGCCGAGCGGGGAGAGAAGCTCTCCGATCGGACCTATGTCCAGGGCGACCTTCGTGCCTGGAACCGCAGATGCAGCCTTCCTGGCTATGTCGATGTTAGCCTTGATGACAGCAGAGACGCTGTAAACAGAGCTCTCGAGCTTTCTTCTGTTCGCACCGAATGTGTTCGAGTAAAGGATGCGGCTGCCGGATCTGACGTAATCGCGCTGTATCTCCTCAACAGCCTGAGGATTTGTCAGGGCAAACAGCTCCGGCTTCTCTCCCGCTCTGAGCCCGCGGCCCTGGAGCATTGTCCCCATCGCTCCATCGAGGATTACGGTCTTGTTTTCAGTCATGGCAAAGGCCTCCCATTCTGTACGGGCAATTCTGGTTCAATGTGCAGCTCGCACAGCCTCTGAGCTTCAGCGTCTGCTTATTCTCGGATATTCCGATTATGCAGGTGACGGACTTACGCGGAACCATTATGTTGCTTGGTGTCAGAGTAAGACCTATGCGTTTTTCTGTAAAGAGAATGTCAAGGATCTTTTTCTGGCTCTCCATCGGAAGGTCCCCGTATCCGGGACTGTATCTGTCAGTCAGGTAAAGCCCCTCCTTCCTGTACTGCTGCCTCATCATGGCCTCGAAATTGTCGCAGACGTTCTCTATGGCGGTGCTCTGCGCGCTGTCCATGATCACGGCATCTGACATGTTCATGACCTCTGAGCGCCTTAGCATCTGCTCTGCCTCAGGCCCGAGGGTGGCTGCCATTATGATGGCCTGACTGCAGGAGGACAGCAGCAGTTTTATGTCATTTCCCCCTAAATCCAGGCCATTGATTATTCCGTCTTGTACGTCACGTACCGTATAAGTCAGCCTTGGTTTGGAGCTGTTTCTGACGGAGTTTATGCACTTCTCGATCTGAAGCTGCAGACCGCTCTCAATGACCTGACCCTCATGGCCGAGGTATCTGAGGACTTCTTTGACTGGGATGTCAGTAAGCAGTGCTTCCAATTGTTTCTCCACGTTGCCTCAATTATACGTTTATACAGCTTTGAGGAACAATAACAAATGGGAGTGATTTTCATATGTTTTTGGTCTACAATGGACTCATGCTTACAGACATTGAGATCGCACAGGGCGTGAAGCCGCTTCCAATCATGGATATCGCCGCTAAGGCCGGCATTGATGAGCAGTTCGTGGAACAGTACGGTAGGACAAAGGCCAAGATAGACCTTTCATTCCTTGAGTCCAGGAAAGACAGTCCTGACGGGAACCTCATACTTGTGACCGCCATAACCCCGACTCCCGCGGGAGAGGGAAAGACAACAACGACCATAGGTCTTGCGGACGGGCTGAGGAAGATAGGCAAGAAGAGCATCCTTGCCCTGCGTGAGCCCTCAATGGGACCTGTGTTCGGAGTAAAAGGCGGAGCCGCAGGCGGCGGCTATGCGCAGGTTATCCCGATGGAGGAGATAAACCTTCATTTCACTGGGGACTTCCATGCCATCAGCGCGGCCAACAACCTTCTGGCGGCAATGATAGACAACCACATCTTCCAGGGCAATGAGCTTGGGATAAACCCCACATCGGTTGTCTGGAGACGCTGTGTGGACATGAACGACAGGCAGCTTCGCTTTGTCGTTGACGGTCTTGGCGGCGCGAAGAACGGTGTTCCGCGTGAGGACGGCTATGACATCACGGTGGCATCCGAGGTCATGGCGATCCTGTGCCTCTCGACATCGGTCTCTGACCTGAAGGAGAGGCTGGGCAGGATAATCATAGGTTATTCATATGAGGGCAATGCCGTGACCGCTGCGGACCTGAAGGCCGCGGGAGCCATGACAGCCATCCTCAAGGATGCGCTGAAGCCAAACCTCGTGCAGAGCCTGGAGGGTACACCTGCATTCATCCACGGAGGGCCTTTCGCGAACATCGCCCATGGCTGCAACTCCGTCCTGGCCACCAAGATGGCGCTCAAGTGCGGTGATTATATATGCACGGAGGCCGGATTCGGTGCGGATCTGGGTGCGGAGAAGTTCATGGACATCAAGTGCAGGACCACAGGTCTCAGACCAAAGGCTGTTGTTGTGGTGGCGACGGTGCGTGCGCTGAAGATGCATGGCGGCCTCAAGAAGGACAGCCTGGGCTCAGAGGACCTGGAGGCCCTGGACAAGGGACTTCCGAATCTCCTGAGGCATGTCTCTGTAATGACCGATGTCTACAAGATCCCTTGTGTGGTTGCGGTGAACCGCTTCCCGACTGATACTGAGGCGGAGCTTGAGCTCGTGGCAAGGCGCTGCAGGGAACTCGGAGTCAATGCCGTGCTCTCGGAGGTCTGGGGAAAGGGCGGTGAAGGCGGCATTGCCCTGGCGGAGGAGGTTGTCAGGCTCTGCAAGAGGGAAAGCAGCCTTGAGCTGACCTATGAGGACTCTGATTCCATAGAGACCAAGATCAGCAAGGTAGTCAGGCGCATCTATGGCGGATCCTCAGTCTCATACGCCCCCGGTGTCAGGACCAAGATCAAGAGACTTGAGGCCGCGGGCTTTGCATCGGTTCCCGTGTGCATGGCCAAGACCCAATACAGCTTCTCCGACGATCCGAAGAAGCTCTGTGCCCCGACAGGTTTCACCGTCACCGTGCGTGATGTGAAGATCAGCGCAGGAGCGGGCTTCATGGTCGTCTATACAGGTGAGATCATGACCATGCCGGGACTTCCTAAAGTCCCTCAGGCGACTGTGATTGATGTTGATGAGAGCGGAAAGATAACAGGGCTGATGTGATCAGATGACTCTTGTCAGAACCATGTAAATGAGAGTCGGGACCACAATACTGAGCAGGGTGTTCTTCTTCCAGATGTAACTCGCAACGCAGACTGTCAGGGCTATTGCCGCTGACAGGGCGGTGTTGTCTCCGAAGCTTATGTCCTTCAGGCAGTAGACCACAAGCATACCTATCAGGGCTGGGGTAAGAAGCTCGCTGAGTCTGCCAAGTATCCTGGAATCCGTCCTCCTGTGGAATATGTCGGTGATGATGAAGGGAAGGACCCTTATCAGAACTGTCACGGCGGCTATTATGGCAATGGCGATTATCTCTGCTCTGCTCATCTCTTTCTCTCCTCTAAAAGTACGGTCACAAGGAGCACCGCACTGATGATGGCGAGGCTCGGGATGAGGAAGCTCTCCTTGCCGAATATCAGAAGGCACGCCAGGGTGACCATGACTCCCATGGCTGAGGACGGGATGCTCTTTCTGTTCATTATCTGTCCGGTCAGCGTGACGGTGAACAGCGCTGTCATCGAGAAATCCACCCCTGCGAACGAGATGTTCAGCATGCTCTGCAGTGTGGCTCCGATGATGGTGCCTGCTATCCAGTAGCTCTGGTTGAAGAGCGAGAGCAGAAAGTAATACTTTGGTGCGTCCAGGTTCTCAGGCGCTCCGTCACAGACTATGGAGAATGTCTCGTCCGTAAGCGCGAACTCAAGATATGGCTTGTATTTTCCAGCGCCGCGGTATTTGTCCAGCATGCTGATCGAATAGAAAAGGTGCCTGAGGTTAACGGCAAGGGTCATCAGAATCATGGAGACAGGGGAGGCACCGGAAAGAAGGAAATTCACAGAGACGAACTGCATGCTCCCTGCAAAGATCAGGATGCTGGACAGGATTGCCCCCAGCGCGCTGAACCCGCTTGAGGTGTATACCAGGCCGAAACCCGTACCCAGAGTCATGTATCCTGCCATCACAGGAAGTGATTTAAGAAATGCCTGCCGCAGCTCGGCATTAGGTCCCTTCACCTTCAGTATCCCCGTTTCAATCAATAATTATTGAAAAATATGTCATTTTTATTCATTTCTGTAAAGAGTTATGCTTCTTTTATGTTGACAATATGCAGTTTAAGGCATACCATCTGACACATATTATAATGATGATGAGAGGTCATTATGGATTTGAAAAAAACTAAACTGAGAGCCAGGATAGTCAAGCTCTGCTTTGCTGTCATAGTGGTGGTGCTTCTGATTATCGCCGCCGCATCAGGAAAAGACTTCAACACCACAATCTGGGCGCTTCTTCCTCCTGTTGTCGCAATCGGTCTTGCCCTTGCCACCAAGGAAGTGTACTCATCCCTGTTCATCGGAATCCTGATCGGAGGCCTGCTTTACTCCGGTTTCGGATTTGAGGGCACACTGGTGCATGTCTTCCAGGATGGCTTTGTGGCTTCAATAGCGAATTCCTACAACGTCGGAATCCTTGTGTTCCTTGTGATTCTCGGTGCCATAGTCGCGCTGATGAACAAGGCCGGCGGCAGCGAGGCTTTCGGACGCTGGGCCTCAGAGCACATCAAGACTAAGACAGGTGCGATGCTTGCAACCACAGCACTTGGGATCCTGATCTTCATAGATGACTATTTCAACTGTCTTACAGTAGGTTCAGTCATGCGTCCTGTGGCTGACAAGCATGGAATCTCCAAGGAGAAGCTGAGCTACCTGATTGACGCAACAGCGGCTCCGATCTGCATTATAGCTCCTGTTTCCTCATGGGCAGCTGCAGTTGCGGCCTTTGTCAAGGACTCGGGTGTCAGCGGATTCGGCCTGTTCGTGAAGGCAATCCCTTACAACTTCTATGCCATTCTGACAATTGTCATGATGCTCTGCCTTGCGTTCATGAAGTTCGATTACGGTCCTATGCGCAAGTTCGAGCCTGCCAGCGAGGAGAACGCTAAGCAGAAGATCGAGGATTACATCAGCAGGAAAGGCGAGTTCTCCGAGAAGATCAAGGTCATGAAGGAGGAGACAGTCAAGGACAAGAGCCGCAAGAACGGCAAGGTCATAGACCTGGTGTTCCCGATTGTAGTGCTGATCATCTCCTGTGTGACCGGAATGCTCTACAGCGGCGAATTCTTCAGCGGAGCAGGCATAATTGAGGCATTCTCCAATTCTGATGCCTCTGTCGGCCTGATGCTCGGAAGCGCATGCACGTTCATCATCACGATCATCTACTTCCTCATCAGGAACGTCCTGAAGTTCCAGGACATCATGAGCTGCCTGCCTGAGGGCTTCAAGGCCATGGTCCCGGCTATCCTGATCCTGGTGTTCGCATGGACGCTCAAGGCAATGACAGACAGCCTGGGAGCAAAGGAGTTCGTCGAGGGTCTTGTCTACGACTCGGCTGCAGGCTTCAAGGTCATGCTTCCCGCAATTATCTTCCTTATCGGCTGTTTCCTCTCATTCTCGACAGGAACATCATGGGGAACCTTCGGAATCCTCATCCCGATCACAATCAGCGTCTTCCCGATCACAACACCGATCGGAGTCGTATGTGTCTCAGCCTGCATGGCAGGTGCTGTCTGCGGTGACCACTGCTCACCGATCTCCGATACCACCATCATGGCAAGCGCAGGTGCCGACTGTGACCACATCAACCACGTCAACACCCAGCTGCCGTATGCCATCACTGTCGCAGCCGTGTCATTTGTCAGCTATATCATCGCAGGCCTTGTCCCGAACTGGCTGATCGTGCTTCCGATCGCAATCGTGCTCATGATCGGCACACTGTTCGCGATCAAGAAGATCACAGCTCCCAAGGCTGCCTGAGATTCAATCTGACTCGATTGCAGGGGGACTTCCGGAAGGAGGTCCCTTGTTTTATCCGTGCATAAAGCTGTATTCTCTAATAGTGATGCGTAAGATGGTTCTTGCCCTTATCCTGTGCCTCATCTCTGTTGCCGCTGCCTTCTCGATAAGTGTGACAGGCAAGCAGGAAAGCCATCCGTTTGACTCTGCCCCCATGCTGCAGGCTTTCTACGATGAGGCCGATGATGGCAATATGGATTTCTGGAGCAGATGCGAGGTGTCGCTTCTGACCGTCACGCAGGGGAAACCCCTTTACTCATGGTTCGGGCACTCTGCATTCCTGGTGACCACCCCCGACGGGCGTAACATAACATATGACTACGGGACATTCTCATTCAACAGCGAGGACTTCTTCGTGAACTTCGCCTTCGGAAGGCTGTGGTTCGTGTGCCTGTCAAGCCGCGCCGAGCGCCAGATCGAGGAGATGGAAGAGGAGGGAAGAAGCGTCACCAAGGTGGTTCTTCCGCTTACCGCCGAGCAGAAGAAGGCCGTAATCGAGTTCCTGAACAGCAATGTCAGCTATGAGAACCGCACATACCTCTATCATCATTACAATGACAACTGCGCCACCAGGCTCAGGGACATCATAGACTTCACTACCGGCGGGGATTTCCGCAGATGGGCCCAGGGCATACCGGGGATGACATTCAGGCAGCAGGCATCAAGGGCCCTGTCCAAGAACCCGTTTGTCCTTTGGGGCCTTGATTTCCTGCAGAGCGGACAGATTGACAAGCCTGCAACTCTTTGGGATGAGATGTTCCTTCCCGAGAACCTGGAGAAGGGCGTGATGGCCTACTATGGCTTGAATAATGAGACGGTCCTTGATAATTCAGGCAATTATCCGGATCTTCCGGAGAAGGGTCAGTCCAACATCCTTTTCTCTATACTGATGGGGCTTGTGCTGGGCGGGGTCTCAGCTGTGCTGCTTGCTTTCAGACGTGAGAAGGCATACTTCATCTACAGCGGAGTGGTGGACATAATCTTTGCAATAATGGGATCAGTTCTTCTGTTCATGATGCTTTTCACAAACCACGATGTCACATGGTTCAATGAGAACATCATCTTCGTGAACCCGCTACTGTTTGTGCTTGCGGTACTGTCTTTCAGAAAGAGTCCGAAGGTTGAGCTGACCTCAAGACTCATCAATGCAGTCATTGCATTGCTCTGCATCCTCAAGCTTGTTCTTCCATCCGTATTCCTGCAAGCCAACTGGCCTGTCATAATCGTGATGACTCTCTTCCATCTGCCGGGGTGCCTTCTGGAATGTTGCAAAAAAGGAAGGAGATGAGTCTTACTCAGGTCTTCCGTCTTTCATGAAATCATCTGTAAGAGTCATGATTCCTTGGAAGAATATTGTCTGTAGCTCGTCTCTTGGTGTTATGACAGTAGAATCACCGACTTTGTTTATGAAGATTTCGGGCATTGTTTTGTGTGTGTCATTTCCTACAGTCTTACTCATATGATAACTCCCTCTTTTATTTTTATAACATGTCGTATGACAAGGCAATAGAAAAAAGGCTCCGCAGCCGGAGGGGCCACGGAGCCAGGAAGAAAATACCTACTGTTCTATCAGCAGAAGAAAGCGACGTCTGATGTGTGTCTTGTGATTGTCGTGGCCATGAGGACCATGACGCTTGTGGCGATGAACACACCTGTCCAGATGCTTCCGGTCTTCTTGTAATAATATCTGCATACAAGGGCTCCGAAGATTGTCGGGGCAAAGAGGTTCCATGCGAAGATGGACGGATCGCCTGCTGTGAAGAGTGTGACTCCTGTTGCGTGCAGGTGTGCGTAGTTGACGAATGTCAGGATCATGATCGGCAATGCGCTTGCAAGGACGATGAACAGGGTGGTGGCCCACTCAGGAACGTCCTTCCATCTTGCCCTGACGTTGAGAAGCGCGTTCGGCAGGACCCAGATGAACCACAGCGGCCAGTAGTTCTTGATGACTGTAGGCAGCCAGACGAGTCTCGGGACACCTACGACAAAGACCGAGATGCCGAAGTTGACATCAAAGAGGTAGTAGGCGATTATCTGCGGGATGTACATGAGGGCCAGGACCTCAAGGGCCAGGACAATATAGCTTCCGAACTGTGAGAAGCTGTCAACCCTTGCGGTGTTGAACAGTGTCTTGACCTCTGTGCCGTCCTTGATGTGGCAGAGCCTTGAGCAGAAGTAGTTCACACCGATCATGAAGAACGCGAACACTCCGCTTACTGCGGTGTAGACTGCAATACCGCTGACACAGTCAGTGATTGTGGTCTCCTTCATGATGAGGTTCCTCGCGTCATAGAGCGGGAAGTACATCTTATAGGCGAAGATCACAAGCGGGACGAATGTCACCAAGATGGGCACGATCTCCTTCCATGACTTGATGGATGAGAGCTGCTCTCCGCATGGTACCGGTCTGATGGCGTTTGCGAATCTCTTTCTCTCAAGCAGCGCAGCTCCGAACACGAATGCGGATGCGAAGAATGTCAGCATTCCGAGGAACTGGAAGGCAGAGCCGAGGAACCAGATCTGTCTTGACGGTGCCTTGTACTTTGCTCCGTTGGGGATTCCGTAGACATCGTAGAAGAAGCTGATGGCCTGTGCTGTTGTCTCTGTGGAGAATACTGCACCCGGATGTGTTACGTTGGCGCCCTCGATCTTGATGGCAGACTTTCCGAACAGCGTGTATCCGTCTCTCGGATCCTTCGGGTCCTCGATGACAGCGCCCTTGTTCTCCCATACATCGTAATATGTGTTGATTGGGATGGTTCCGTCTGCGTTGAGCTTGTCTGCTCCGACCCAGCCGTTGAATATCATTGTTCCCCAGCCTGAGTGCGGGAGATCGAAACCTGCGTCGCTCATCTCCTCGTACTTTCCGAAGATGACGTCAAGGACAATGCCCTGGTGGCAGGCAGGATTGAATCCCATGATCAGTGCGGAGATGGCTCCTGCGCTGTCACAGTATGAGCTGATGTGCTTTTTGGAGCCTTCGACGTTCAGCTGAAGGATGGCGTTCTGGACCGCGAGGTCACCTGCGCTGTGGCCAATGACTCCGACTCTTGTCTCATCGACGCATCCCAGGCTCATGGCGTACTCGACTGCGGCAAGGGCGCACTCTGAGTTTCCGTTGCCCCAGCCTGACTCATCCTGGAGCGTGACATCGCTCTGACCGTGACCTGCGAGGTCGACTGTCACCACGACGAAGCCTCTTCTGGAGAGCTCGACGAAGTTCAGGATCTGCTGCTCCTTGGAGTTGTTCCATCCGTGGGCGCAGATGATTGCCGGAGCAGGGTTGTCTGCGGTTGCGTTCTTTGGAATATAGGTTGTGAAGCTGATCTGTGAGAGACCCGGCTTTGAGAGCGTGGGTCCCAGATCCTTGTTGTACTTCTGTTCATTTGCCGCAATTGTCTCGACCAGCTCATTCATGGTGCAGATGGTTGCCTTCTGCTTTACCGTGAAGAAACTTGTCTGGATCATGTAGCTGCCCAGCATGCTTACCAGAAAGAGTATGCATACAATGAGGACGGCTTTCTTGGTTGTGATTTTCTTCATATAACCCCCTTCAGCAGGAACGGAACTGGGCTGGTCCCGAAACTCCATGCTGTTCGTATTAATGATATAACATATAGAAAAAAGAAACAAGATATAAGTACGTACAAATATCAGTTATATCCAAAACAAAGTCGCAATAATTGTTAAATTTGTCTTTTTTGCTCTTTTGGACAGGTTTTCTTGTTGATATTATATTAAACTATAAGGAAAAACAATACAAATTTTCTGAGTGAAAAAAAGGGGCCATTTCGGCCCCAATGTTCACTTAAGATGAAGTTTTATTTCAGTTTCCAGAGAAGGTCGTTGAGCATGAGTTCCTTCTCAAGGCCTTCGACTGTGGTGTCCTTGCCGATATGGACGAACTCAATGTCCATTATCCTTGCCCAGTCGCTGAGCATCTCGGCATCGACATCGTATGAGAGGGTGGTGTGGTGTGCGCCGCCAGCGAGTATCCAGCACTCGACTCCTGTCGTGAGATTCGGCATGGCTTTCCACATGACTCTTGCAACCGGAAGATTGGGCATCTCCATGATCGGTTTGATTGCCTCGATATCCTGGACAATCAGGCGCATTCTTCCGCCCATGTCAATCAATGATGCAACGACTGCCTTTCCTGCTTTACCTTCGAACACGAGTCTTGCAGGATCTTTCGCGTTCATTCCGATTCCCAAATGATGAGTCTCGATTCTCGGCTTGCCTTCAGCAATAGACGGGCAGACCTCAAGCATGTGTGCACCAAGGCTGCATTCCTTGCCCTTTGCCAGATGGTAGGTGTAGTCCTCCATGAAGGCTGAGGCTCCGTTTTCCTTCTCTCCCATGGACTTGATGATGGCAGTCATTGCACTGACCTTCCAGTCTCCTTCAGCTCCATAGCCGTAGCCCTGGGCCATCAGGTGCTGGGATGCGAGACCCGGAAGCTGCTCCATTCCATAGAGGTCCTGGAATGTGTTTGCAAATGCCTTGCAGCCGTTGCGGTCCATCATCTTCTTCATGGCGATCTCTTCGCGGGCCTGATATCTGATTGCATCAATCTTATCCGTTGCAATGTCGTATTTGGATTTATACTCTGCAAAAAGTTCATCTATCTCTGCCTCTGAGACCTTAGACATCTCCTTTACCAGATCGCCGGTTGCCCAGGTGTTGACCTGCCATCCGAACTTGATCTGGGCTTCGACCTTATCACCTTCTGTGACTGCGACTTCTCTCATGTTGTCGCCGAAGCGCATGACTCTCATTGTCTCAGATGTTCTGACTCCGATACAGACACGCATCCATTTTGCAATGCGCTTTCGGACCTCTGGATCCTTCCAGTAGCCTGCAATGACCTTGCGCGGCATCCGCATCCTAGTGGCAATGAATCCGTGCTCCCTGTCTCCGTGGGCAGCCTGGTTGAGGTTCATGAAGTCCATGTCAATCTCTTCGTTTGGAATCTCGAGATTGTACTGGGTTGCCAGATGGCAGAACGGCTTCTGCAGTCCTGAAAGTCCGTTGATCCACATCTTGGACGGGCTGAAGGTATGGCACCATGTGATTATTCCATAGCATGAGTCATCATAGTTCGCTTCCTTGATTACGTCAGTGATCTGACTGTTGCTCATTGCTGTGACTTTGTAGATAAGAGGATAGGGCAGGGCCTTAGAAAGCTCAGTTGCCATCTCCTGTGCTCTTTTTGCGACTGTCTTCAGTACTTCCTCTCCGTAGAGGTCCTGACTTCCGACTATGAACCAAAACTCCTTTTTCATTTTGTTCCTCCCTGCCCGTAATAGGCATTCTTTCCGTGCTTTCTATAATAATGCTTGTCCAGAAGAGTCTGGCTGACGCAAGGAGCATCCTCCTTGAGCGTCATTGCGTGATAGTTCATGAATGCGACCTCCTCCATCACAACGGCGTTGTGAACGGCATTGGCTGCGCTTGTTCCCCATGCGAACGGTCCGTGATTCCTAACCAAGACACCCGGTACTGCATCAGAATCAATACCCTTGAAGGTCTCAATGATCACAAGTCCGGTGTTCTTCTCATAGGCCCCCTGAATCTCATTGTCGGTAAGGGACCTGGTGCAGGGGATAGGACCGTAGAAGTAATCAGCATGGGTTGTTCCCATGGGTCTGATCTCACAACCGGCTTGGGCAAAGCTTGTTGCCCATCTGCTGTGGGTGTGCACGACTCCTCCGATGTTCGGGAAAGCCTTGTACAGCTCAATGTGAGTCGGAGTGTCGCTTGAGGGTTTGTAGTGACCTTCAACCACGTTACCGTCAAGATCAACCACTACCATGTCCTCTGCCTTCATTCCGTCATATTCGACTCCAGACGGCTTGATAACAATCAGACCACTCTCCCTGTCAATTGCAGAGACGTTTCCCCATGTGAAGGTCACAAGGTTATGCTTCGGAAGCAGGAGATTTGCCTTCAGGACCTCTTCTTTAAGTTTCTCAAGCATTCATGACCTCCAATGCTTTTCTCTCAATCATAAGAATATTCTTGTAATCCTCAATGTATTTGTCGAATCCCTTGACCTCTTCATCGGAAGCCATGATTGTCTGGGTTTTGCTGTCCTTGAACACCTTGTTGTCAAGGAAGTCCTCAAGGCTTTCTCCCTTTCCCCAGATCATGTATGCGGCAAGCAGGGCCATGCCGTATGGGCCTCCTTCTCCGGCTGTCTCCATTACTGAAACTGGTGCGCCAATTGCCGCACTGAGGATTCTCTGTCCGGCAACAGGGGTCTTGAAATAGCCTCCATGTCCGAAAATCTTATCTATCGTCACATTCTCGGCTCTCAGAATGTCCATTCCGATCTTCAGCGTTGCCATGGCGCTCATCATGTGGGTTCTCATGAAGTTTGCAAGACCAACCTGTGAATCAGGTCTGTGGATGAAGAGGGGAAGACCACCGTCGAAATCGGTGACGCCCTCTCCTGAGTAGTAGTTACAGCTCATAAGGCCACCGCAGTCAGCCTTGCCTTCAAGAGCTATGGAGTATAGCATGGTGAACAGCTTGTTGCGGTCAATCTCAAAGCCCGCCTTTACTGCGAACTCTCCGAAGAGGTTCACCCAGCTGTTTATGTCAGTTGTACAGTTGTTGCAGTGGACCATGGCTACCGGAGATCCAGATGGTGTTGTTACCATATCAATCTCTCTGTGGACACCAAGTTTCTTGTCCGTCACTATCATTGCAAAGTCACTTGTTCCTGCGCTTACGTTTCCTGTATTCAGCCTGACTGCGTCTGTTGCGGCCATTCCTGTTGCAGCATCGCCCTCAGGTGGAGCGAGAGGGATTCCAGCTTCCAACTTTCCAGAAGGATCAAGTAGGAGAGATCCTTCCTTAGTCAGCTTTCCGGAGACCTGTCCGGCGACAAGGACCTTCGGGAAAACCTTTCTGATGTCAAATCCTGTGAGTTTTTGGAACTTATCGGCCATCTGATTGTCGTAGTTGAGAATCGAGCTGTCGATCGGGAACATTCCGGAGGCATCGTCAATACCAATGTTGTTCTCTCCGGTGAGGAGCCTGTTGACATAGGATGCCAGGGTTTCAACGTGAGCTATGTCCTTGACGTGCTTCTCTTTGTTGAGGATGGCCTGATAGAGGTGTGAGATACACCAGCGCTGCGGGATGTTGAAGTCAAAGAGCTTTGTCAGCTCTGCAGCAGCTTCTCCAGTGATTGTGTTTCGCCATGTCCTGAAACCGCACAATGTGTTCCAGTTCTTGTCAGTAGGGATGTACCCGTGCATCATGGCTGAGATTCCGATTGCGCCAGTCGTATTCAGGTCAACTCCGAATTTGCCTTTCACATCTTCCTTCATCCTGGAGAAACAAGTCTGAAGTCCGGTGACAACCTCGTCATAATGATATGTCCAGATTCCGTCCTCAAGTCGGTTTTCCCACTCGAAGTCTCCCGATGCCAGAGGCTTAAATGACATGTCTGTCATCACAGCCTTGATTCTTGTTGAACCTAATTCAATTCCGATGACGGTGTTCTTCAAATCCATGTTCCGCACTCTCCCTTTTAATAAACATTATATCACGGATTATTGAAACACAACAATACAAATATCTTTACAAATACCATGGCTGTGTTAGACTGGAACTGAATTGTATGAACAATTCCATAAATCTTTTGTTTTGTGGGGGAACGGAATGAAAAGTTTACCTGGTATTCCAAAAACCATGATGGCTTTGGTGGCACATGGCGGATATGACTACAGATATGAGGAGATTCCTGTTCCTCAGATAGATGAGAACGAGATTCTGATCAAGGTTGAGGACTGCGGAATCTGTGCAGGAGATGTGAAGGCCTACCATGGCGCAGAAGTGTACTGGGGAAGTGACAAGGTCAAGCCGTTTATGGACGGCCCGGTTGTTGCAGGTCATGAATTCATTGGTACAGTCGTTGCCATAGGTGACAATGCTGCAAAAAGGTGGAACCTTGAACTTGGAGAAAGGGCCATTGCCGAGCAGATTGTCCCGTGCGGTGAATGTAAATTCTGTAAGGAAGGCCACTGGTGGATGTGCCAGCATCAGCATATTCACGGACATCAGAAGATTGTCGCAGACGGTGGAATGGCACAGTACATGAAATACACGGTACAGGATCTTGTCCACAAGGTCTCAAAGAATGTTCCTGCCAAATATGCCGCTCTGATTGAGCCTCTTTCATGTGCGGTCCATACAATCGAGAGAGCAGGGATAAAGTTCAACGACATAGTGGTTGTAGCAGGAATGGGACCGATAGGTCTTTGTGACCTGCAGCTTGCCAAACTGAAGAATCCGAAGCTCCTTATTGCGGTAGACACAAAGCCTAAGAGACTGCAGGCTGCCAAGGAGCTTGGAGCTGACATTGTCCTCAATCCACTAGAGTGTGATGCTGCTGAAGAGGTCCGTAAGCTCTCCGATGGCTACGGATGTGACGTCTATATCAATGTAACAGGACATCCTTCCGGATGTGTCCAGGGCCTGGACATGATTAGGAAGATGGGTACTTTCGTTGAGTTCGGAGTTTTCGGTTCCGACACCACGGTGAACTGGTCGGTCATTGGAGACAGGAAGGAACTGGATATCAAAGGTGCCCACATCGGAGGCCAGCATGGATATGATGTGGCCATCAGCATGCTTGAGAAGGGTGTATTCAAGG
>CACZJR010000020.1 GCA_902781545.1 uncultured Spirochaetales bacterium
GTACAAGAGATTTGAAGTCCAGCTGGAACACCAGCAGTATCAGAAAACCGCCTTTGAGAAGCTCTCATCTGAGTTCGGAGCTGAAGTCAGAGCAAACAGAAGTATCCAGGTTGAAGGCCGTTTCGCCTTCCAGAAACAGCAGTTCGGACTCAGAAGATTCAGCTCATTCGGAAAGACCAGGGTTTTCTCTGAATGGCTCATCTGCTGCATGGCTGTAAACACCGTCCAGCTTGCTGCCAGGATTGAACAGAACAAAGTCGGTACTCCATTCTGGTATCAGATCAAGGCGGAACCTTTTGAAGAAACAGCCTGATTTCCAATCTCTCTGTCTGTTCTGTTAGGGGCAGTCTGCCCAAAAACCACCTTAAAACAAGAAAAGAGCCCGCTAATTCAAAAGTCAGGGCTCTTCATCTTGTCTTTAATTAAAAATGGGACTGTGCAGTTCTAATTCTGCGACAGTCCCTTTCTTTCTGCCATGAACGAGACTCGAACTCGTACGCTTTTGCAAGCAGGGGATTTTAAGTCCCCGGTGTCTACCATTCCACCATCATGGCGACAAGCGAATATTATGCCTATCAAGGCGCTTGGTCAATCTTGCTCGTCCACGACATCTGATGATGAGATGAGCTTGGCGTTGGTCTTGCCGGGCAGGATCTTCTTCCAGAAGGCCTGTGTTCCGGTGTAGGTCTTGGCGAACTCCTCCTCGCTCTCCTTCAGGGCGCTCTGCCATGCGGCTCCGAAGCCCGGGCTGTTGATCACGAGCCTGTCAACCGCCTGCTGGTAGATCTGGAGTCTCTGCACCTCCGCGCGGCCCGGCTTCTGGCTCAGTGCGGCGTTGGTGATGCGAAGGTTCTCGTTGGCCTTCTTCAGCTCATCGTTCTCCGCCTTGATCTTCTTAAGGCCCTCAGACTCGATGTCCATGCGGTCTGCGAGCATGTTCTTCAGGCGGGCGATCTCCGTCTTGCTCTTCTTCTCGGAGTCGCTGCGTCCGATGCGCTGCCAGATGTAGACGATAAGTGATATGACCAGACCTATGCCGAGACCGATAAGTAACGATTTGAAATCCATGTACATTCCCTCCTGAGGAATCATTGATACAACAGATATAATACAATCGAAATACCCTTTGGGCAAGGAAACATCAAAAAGACTGATGAATTATCCAAGGCATCGGTGCTATGATATTAATTTGTGGAGGAATGCGCATGAGACTCATAATCCTAGGCGGAACAGGCAACATCAGCAGGGAGATCACCCGTCAGACGGCGGCGATGGGCCACGATGTCACACTCTTCAACCGAGGGACACGCACGGACGTGGAGATCCCGCACGGGGTCCGGGTCATAACAGGCGACAGGCGAAAGGAAGGCGAGCTCATGGAGAAGCTGGGCGGAGTCAACGCCGATGCCGTCATTGACATGATCAGCTTCAACGCCTCCGATGCAAGGACCACCATGGAGGTCTTTGACGGCAAGGCAGAGCACATAATCTTCACATCAAGTGTCGCTGCCTACAACCAGCCGGCAAGGTACATCCCCATAAGAGAGGAGTTCGAGACCCTCAGAAGCGAGCCTTCCTTCCCCTATGGCTTTGAGAAGGCAAACATGGAGCGTGAGCTGCATAACCTGAAGAAAAAGTCACATGTCACCATAATCAGGCCATCGTTGACCTTCGGAATCGGCTGCAGCAACATCGGCGTCATGAGGCAGAACGCCAACATCGCGCGAAGGATAATGGATGACAAGCCGCTGTTGATGTTCGGCGACGGGACCAATCCCTGGACCTTCACGTTCGCCCCGGATCTAGCAAAGGCATATGTGATGAGCCTCTTCAGGCCAAGCACCTACGACAGAGCCTTCCACGTCACATCAGGCTTCTGCAACATCTGGGATGACCTTTACACCGTTATCGGTGAGATCGTGGGCAAGGAGCCGCAGATAATCCATGCCCCGGCTGAGCTTCTGAACAAGATAGACGGAAGCCTTTTCGGTCACATCCAGATGGAGAAGAAGTACTGCGGAATCTTCGACTGCTCTGCTTTCAGGGAGGCGGTGCCTGACTGGGAGCCCGAGTATGACCTGAGAAAAGGCATGACCATGATCTACAGGTGGTGGGAGAAAAACGGCTTCCCGTTCGATCCAGAGAAGGATGAGGCGGAAAGCCGCATATGTGATGCCATTGTAAGTCTCACTTCCAAACTGATCCAGGCCTGACTTGGAAGGGTTTGGAAGATATGGAAGATCTGCAAGATATGGAAGATCTGGAAGACACCCTTATCTTATGAAATGGGTGGGCTTCCACTCCTCTTTCTGAGGAATCCCGTATTTCTCCTTTCCCAGGGCGATGCTCTTCATCAGGAACGCCATGTTTGAGGCAAGGGTCCTCATTGTCTGAAGGCCCTCCTCATCCTTCAGGGCCTCGCCCTTCATGCGCCCGTGCACGCTGTTCCAGTACTGGCTTGAGGCCACCGGCATGCCGCAGATGGTGAAGTACTTGTTGAGCTCGTCGAATGTGGCAGAGCACCCGCCGCGCCTTGCCACCGCCACGGAGGCGCCGACCTTCATGGTCTTGTCGAACTTGGCGCTCTGAAAGAGCCTGTCCAAGAATGAGATGATAGTCCCGTTCGCCGAGGCATAGTAGACAGGAGATGCTATCACAAGCCCGTCTGCCTCCTTGAGAATCGCAGCCGCCTGATTGACATCATCGTCAAAGACGCATTTTCCGGCCTTTGCGCAGGCTCCGCATGCGATGCAGCCGCGTATTGCCTTGTTTCCTATGCGCATGACGGTTGTCTCTATCCCCTCTTTCTTGAATACCTTGACCATCTCGTCAAGTGCGATTGTGGTGTTTCCGTCCGGCCTTGGACTGCCGTTTATCAGAAGGACCTTCATCATTGCACCCCCGTATCTTTTATTGTGGGATTATTTTATAACAGAATTTGCCGAACATGAACCTTTTTGATGGAAATCAGCGCGAGAAAACGTTAAGCTTGAGACATGAAGAAGACTGCCCTTGTAATAATAATGCTTTCAGTCATGGTCTCACTTTGGGCCATCATGCCGCCTTCAGACGCCAAGGTGTCCCGCATCTATCCCGAGACCGGTTTCACCGCATGGTCGTACACGGAGAGCGAGCTTCCGGCCTCCATCTCCACTGCAAACATGTGCATCGTGTCAGAGTGCGTGGGGTTCTTCCCCTGCACGCTGATGCAGTTCGACAACGGAAAATATGCAAAGGACATGGACTTCAAGGTCTACAGGGTCATGGCTGACGGGAACGAGACCTACAGGTACTACATCTTCGAGGACGACACCTACATCACAGACCACGACCTGATCGCAGGAGAGGTCTTCATCCTGCGCACTGATGACGGCAAGCACGAGATCTTCATCTCGAAGATCTACGTTGAGAAGACTTATCCGGAGAGCGGCTTCAAGGCTTACTCATACTCGGGCGACAAGCTTCCCGAGAACATCTACATCACATGGACATGCATCCAGAGCGACTGTGCGGGCGATGTGCCATGCACCGTCTTTGATTTCGGACCGGACTGCCCGGTGACCAACATGAAGGTCTACAGGATCAAGCCGGACGGGACCGAGGCATACAGGTACTTCAAGTTCTCTGACGGAATCTATATCGCCGACACCGTCCTTGAGAAAGGCGAGATTTTCGCGCTCAGGACCATAGGCAACACCCACGAGGTCTTTGTCACACTGCTGTAAGATCCCTTATAACCTCACCGGCGATGGTCAGACCGGCCACTGACGGCACGAACGCGATGCTTCCCGGAGCATGCCTTGAGCCGTCCTGCACCACATTGCTTGAAGGCTCCTCCGTGGAGAATATGCACTTGAGATGATAGACGCCTCTCTTTCTCAGCTCCTGGCGCATCACACGTGCCAGTGGGCATACGCTTGTCTTTGAGATATCGGCTACTTTGAGCTTTGACGGGTCCAGCTTGTTGCCCGTTCCCATCGAGCTTATCAGAGGCACTCCGATGTCCCTGCATCTTAAGACAAGCTCGATTTTCGCAGCTATTGTGTCAATGCAGTCCACCACATAGTCATATTCAGAGAGGTCTATCCGGTCTGCTGTCTCAGGCAGATAGAACATGTTGTACTCTCTTACGATGCAGGAGGGACTGATGTCCAGGATGCGCTCCCTGGCCACCTCGGTCTTCTTTCTTCCAACCGTTGAGTGCAGGGCATATATCTGGCGGTTGATGTTCGAGAGGCTCACAACATCGTTGTCCACAATGCCAAGCGTCCCCACGCCGGTGCGGGCAAGGGCCTCCACCACATAGCCTCCCACTCCGCCCAGTCCGAAGACAAGCACACGTGATGATGCGAGCCTCCTCAGGGCATCGTCCCCCAGAAGCAACGCTGTCCTGGACAGCTGCTCAGGCATCGGCCTTCTCCATGTTCGTGTATATCAGGTTCCAGATCTCGGGGTCCTGAGCCGTCATGCGCCAGAAGTCCCTCTCTGCCATGTAGGCCTTCTTCTGCTCGAAGGTCTTGAGCTTTCTCTTCTTGACCAGGTACTCGAAGGTTCCGAAGGACTCGCGCATGTAGTTGACGGCATCGGCCGTGTAGTTGGGGTTGTGGAACTTGCCATCCGTCTCGAAGTAGCTGATGTTGGGGTTGCTGACGCGCTCTCGCACGTACTGGAGCCCGGTGCTGAACGCGGCCATCTGGTCGTCCCTGGAGTGGATCCAGAGGACCTTGGCGTCCGTGTCCCTGAAGGCGTCCACGCAGCTGGTGTCGGCATAGTCGGGGTTGACCTTTCTCTCGTGGCGGATGATGCTCTTCTTGATCATCCTCATCTTGCCGCCGAAGCCTGCGTCGGAGAAGCTGTCGATGCTTGCGAATGACGAGATGACCGTCACGCTTTTAATGTTGCGCTTCCTGAAGTTCAGGATGTTGCCAGCGGCGAATCCGCCCCAGGAGTGGCCGATGACGTGGAGCCTCCTGTCCTTGAGGTCCTCCTCCTTCTCGATCCAGTCCATGCAGGCGACCAGGTCGTTCACGCTCTCGGAGAGTCCGCGGATGTCCTCGCCTTCTGACTCCCAGCATCCGATGTTGTCGTAGGCCAGGACCTGATAGCCTTTCCTGCAGAGAACCTCGATCTCACGCATGTAGGAGCGGTGTCCGCCTCCCATGCCGTGGCAGAAGATTGCCAGGTCGTCCTCCCTTGCTCCCGGGTAGGAGTAGATGTAGCCGTGCACGCTCAGGTTCTGAGGGGTCGGAAACTGCACCGGCCTGGCCTCAAGTCCCTCAAAGTCCTTATATGAGAAATAGAAGATGATATGGTCGTCATCATAACGTTTGACAAAGGCTTTCTTGTAGATAAGCTCGGCAAGTCCCATTGCGTACCCCCTGACACATGATAACCCAAAGAGCCTTTCTAATCAAACCGATATCTGATACCATTTGGCCATGCAGAACCTTTACAGCTCCCGGCAGTCACTTGAGATGGACAGGCGCTCTCAGGACGATTTCCATGTCCCCGGCCTCACCTTGATGGAGAACGCGTCAGCCTCAGCATACAATCTTGTCCGTGAGGATATCGGAAATGCCGCAAAGGCTGTCTTTGCCACAGGCGGCGGAAACAACGGCGGGGACTGCCTGGCGATGGCGCGCCTTGCATGGCTTGACGGCTTAAGGAACATTGTCATTCTTTCTGCGGCCTACGGCAGATGCACGGACCTGCGGGACATCCAGATGAAGGAAGCTCTTGAGCTGGGAATACCTGTCTCAGAGGATGCTGATTCAGCTCTTGAAGGGGCGGACCTTGTTATTGACGGTCTTTTCGGGGTTGGTCTCAATGGAGAGCCCAGAGCGCCTTATGATGGCCTGATTTCTGAAATAAACCTGAGAAAATGCAAGGTTATCTCACTTGATGTGCCATCAGGAATGGGAGACTCCGTTGTGTTCTGTTCATCTGTCAGGGCGGATAAGACTATCTGCATGGGAGTCCTGAAAAGCGCCCTCTATCTGCCGCAGAACCGTGACCAGGCGGGAGAGATCCTTGTCACGGATCCGATCTTCCCCTCTCCTGCGGTTCCGGAGTCTGATATAAGGCTTCTTGATTACAATGACATCTTACCGGTAAGGCTCAATGGCTCTGACTACAAGAGGACCAGGTGCCATATAGCGATAATCGGCGGAAGCGGAAGGTTCACCGGAGCTGTTACCTTAGCTGCGAAGGCAGCCTTTCATTCTGGGGCGGGTCTTGTGACGGTCTTCACGGATGAGCGTCTCATCCCCATCATCTCCAAGGCTGTCCCGTCAGCCATGGTCGGAAGCTATGAGGATGCTGTTGGCGCGGACCTCTCCTCCTTTGACTGTGTGCTCTGCGGCCCGGGCATGGGAAAAGATCATGACCGGATGGTCAGCCTCTGCCTTGAGAAGGCCGGTAAGGTTGTAATTGATGCCGACGGTATCAGGGCCTTTGCAAGGCTCAGGGCCAACGGGCATGGAAAGTGCATCCTGACCCCTCATCCGGGCGAGTTCGCAGCACTTCTCTCCTCATTCCTTCCTGAGGCTGACACATCTGTCCCGGCATCTTTCATCAGTACTCTCAAGGATCTTTCCGATTTCACAGGGTGCCAGATCATCTACAAGGCAAACACTGTCTGGGTAAGCTCCTCCGGTAGGGTCTCTGTAATAGACGGACAGAACCCATCTCTAGGCACAGCAGGCTCAGGCGATGTGCTCTCAGGGATCACTGCTGCCCTCCTTGCATCAGGACGGGAGGATGCTGCCTCCCAGGCTGCCCTGATCCACCAGAAGGCCGGGGCACTTGCACGGGACACCTACGGATTCTACTCGTCGGATGAGCTTATCCGCTTCATCGGCAAAGCCGCTATTGACATATCACTGAACTGATGGATATCATTTACCTGTAAGAAGAAAGGCTACCCTAAGCGGTCAGCCTGCCTTTTACCAGTGGTTCAAAAAGAATCGCCAGTTGCAGGGCTAGAGCTAGTGACGATTTTTGCCGTTATGAGACTGGATTATCATCAGCACAAGCTGGACGGCTTCGACCACAAGACCTGGTAAAAGGCAAAGCCAATCGCCCCGTTCTGGGTAGCCACTTCTTTTATTCAATAAACTTGTTATTCTAGAGAATGGCGGCAAGCGCGTCTCTAAGCACTTGGGAGAAATTGACTCCCGCCTTCTCTGCCTTTTTATTCAGCCAGGATGGGATGGAGAGTGTCTTCTTTACAGCCTTACTGTCGAATCTCTTTCTCCACTCGTCCGTGTCAGCAAGAATATATGAGACCTCAGAATCATCTTTCCGTATTTCCGCCAGGGTCCTTGCCACAGGAATAGTCTCTCCGTCATCCTCATAACTGGCAAGCATCATGGAAAGAGCATCCTCTGCCATTCTTATGGCCTCAGGCATTGAATCGGCACAAGTGAAGCATCCGGGAATATCCGGGACACTCACGTTGTATCCGCCCTCTTCCGCAGGTTCAAACAAAGCAGGATAAACATATCTCATTATCAGCCTCCTATTCTCAATCAGCAAGACCAGCATATTTCAGAATACTGATAGCTGTCCCTCTCTTAATATCACCTTTATGTCGCGGCAGAGCTACTTTTCTCCCATCAGGCGCCACTGCCAGATCATGATTTGCACCATGAATGATAACCCAACCAGCCTTTTTCAACCTTGAGTCTATTTCTCTTCTCGTCACAGGCCCCTCCAATTATCATACGTAATATTACGTATTGTCAATATCGAGTCAGAATTTCTTCTGACTCCCTTCAGAGACCTATACGAAAAAAGTGCAGGAAATATTTCAAGAAACGAGAAAATTCTTTGTTTTTATTCTGTTGCTGTCACTTGGAGGCCAGATACTCGCAGGAAGCCCTGTAATCGTGGAAGATGCGCTCCTTGTCCATGGTCAGGTACTCGCCGTTCTCATAGAGGATCTTGCCGTCAACCATGGTCATGCAGACATCGCTTGCCTGCGCGGAGTAGCAGACAAGGGCAGGAGTGTCATGGTCAGGCAGCATGTGCGGGGCATCGAGGTTGACCGCTATTATGTCGGCGCACTTTCCGACCTCAAGGCTTCCAGTGTCCGGCCTGCCCTGGGCCATGGCGCCGTTGATTGTGGCCATTTTGATCACATCGGAGGGCCTCATTATCGTCGGGTCCAGATGATAGCCGTTGTGGATGACGGATGCCAGGTGCATCTCCTCGAACATGTTTACGTTGTTGTTGCTGGCGCTGCCGTCGGTGCCCAGCGCAACGTTCAGGCCCATGTCCAGCATCTTCTGCACCGGAGCGAAGCCGCTTCCGAGCTTCATGTTGCTTGACGGGTTGTGCACTGCGGTCACGCCCTTCTCCCTCATGACGGCCAGATCCTCATCGGTGACCCACACGCAGTGCGCGGCATAGGTGGGGACATTGAAGTAGCCCAGCTTGTTGAACCACGCCGCAGGGGTCATGCCGCGCTTATTCAGGCAGCTCTCCTGCTCTGCGCGTGTCTCGGAGAGGTGTATGTGGAGCCTGCCTCCCAGGCCCTGGATCTCCTCGGCCCACTTCTCGGCGATGTTGTCGGAAATGGTGTACTCTGCATGGACGCTCCAGTCGACATGAAGGCGCCCGTCATAGGCGTTGTCAAAGTCCCTATGGAACGCCAGGGCCTCAACCCGGTTCTGGTAGCTCAGATAATCGGTGTGCTCATCTCCGCCCATCACTACGCGGCACAGGTCCGCCTTGATCCCGCTCTCCCCTATGACCTTCTGCGTGACCATGGGGCTGAAGTACATGTCGGAGAAACTGGTGGTTCCGCCTGCCAGCATCTCAAGGACCGCCATCTCCATTCCTGCGATGAAGTCAACGTCACGCATTTTTGCCTCGACAGGCCAGATGGTGTTGAGCCACTGCTGAAGCGGAAGATCGCTTCCCATTCCCTTGAGGAGGTTCATGGAGCTGTGGGCATGGCTGTTCACAAGACCGGGCATAAGGAGCCTGTCATGCATATCCTTCTCTGTATCATAGCTAAATGATGGCCTAGAGACACCTATATAGTTAATCTTTTTTCCATCTACTCCAAGAAATGCGCCATCAAGCACCTTGAAGGCTCCATTCTCAGTTGCCAGGATCCTGGCATTCTTGAACAGTACTGACATATTTACCTCCTGCTGCCTTCACAGCAAAAATCATCATATTGAGGCGACTATATCCTCAAGCAGGGATGAGAACTGAGGTGCGACTCTTGACGCGTTCTCATTGACCTCAGTTCCGTCCACCTTCTCCTCCGTCATGCCGGTTGCCATGTTGGTTATCAGGGCAAGGCCCAGGAGCCTCATCCCGCAGTGCGCCGCTGTAAGAGCCTCGGTTACGGTGGACATTCCCACCGCATCAGCTCCAAGGATGCGGGCCGCGCGTATCTCGGATGCGGTCTCGAACTGGGGACCGGGAAAGAACATGTAGACTCCCTCATGGACCTTCATCCTGGAGCGTGAGGCACAGACCTTTGCAATCTTCCTCAGCTCTGCGGTATACAGGTCGGAGACCCCGAAGAACCTCGGCCCAAGCTCACTGACGTTGGGCCCTCGCATGGGGCTTCCGCCGTAAAGCTTTATGTGGTCACGTATTATCATGGCATCGCCAGTGTGGAAGTCAGGGTTGCATGAGCCTGATGCGTTTGTCAGGACCAGGGTCCTCACACCCAGGACATGAAGCACATGCACCGGGATGTTGAGCTCCTCCATGGAGTAGCCCTCATAGAAGTGGCATCTTCCGTTCATGCAGATGATGTATCTGCCGCCAACATAGCCTGCGACCATGTTCCCGGCATGGTCTGCGTTCGTGGGAACAGGGAAACCCGGGATGTCCTTATAAGGGATTGTGACTGAATCAGTTATCTTATCTGCGAACGGGGCGCAGCCTGTTCCCAGCACAACCGCGACTGTCGGGACCTCCTTGATCCGCTCCCTGATGTAGGATGCGGCCCTCACATAGAAATCGTATGTATATCCTTCAACCATGCTCAAGTCCTCAGTTCAAAGGAATCTCTACCGGTTTTCCTACGCATCGTGCCATGTGGTAGATCTTGGCCGCATCCTCTATGTACGTGGCCCTGGTGTACGCGAGATCAAGGTCCGGGGCAACGGCCACCACCCCGTGGTTCGCAAGAAGGCATCCGCCTAGATCACCCAGATCCCGTGCCGCGTTGAGCCCTAACTGGAGTGACCCTGTGGGAGCATATTCGGCAAGTGGTATGGCCCCTCCGAGCCAAGGTTGCATCTCGATGAGGATCAGGGGGATGGGCTCCCTTATTACGGCGAATGCAGTGGC
This sequence comes from uncultured Spirochaetales bacterium, assembly GCA_902781545.1. Taxonomy (GTDB): domain Bacteria; phylum Spirochaetota; class Spirochaetia; order Sphaerochaetales; family Sphaerochaetaceae; genus UBA9732. Next base: position 10,321 of record CACZJR010000020.1, read on the forward strand.
ATAGGGCGAATGGGTGTGGACTATGGCTCCCACCTCGGGCTTTGCCCTGTAGATCTCTGCGTGAAGCCTCCACTCCGAGGAGGGCTTGCCGTCATCGGGCCTCTGGATGATCTCCCCGTCCACGGTCATTATGACTATGCGGTCTGCTGTCATGGTGCTGTAGCTTTCGGAGCTCGGGGTTATGGCGAACATCCCGTCGCGTCCGGGGATGCGCATGCTGACGTTCCCGCTTGTGGCGGAGACCAGGTGCTCGTCGTACATCCGCTTCGAGCATTCGACTATCTTGGCTCTGATTCTCTCATACATCATGTGCATGATTATATACTGAATTAGTCTTATCAAACAATTGTCACTTTCCCCTGCTCTCAGTATATTCAATGGTATATTCATTTAGTTCAAAAGGGTGGATGATGCTCAAAAAGATACTGAGACACATCGGGGAGTACAAGAAGTACGCGATAATCACCCCGATCCTGACAGCCTGTGAGGTCCTGATGGAGATCCTGATCCCGTTTGTGACCGCAATGATAATCGACAGGGGCATAGCCGCAGGTAATATCGGCAACATATTCCTCTACGGCGGGATAATGCTCGCGCTTGCCTTCATCAGCCTGTTCTTCGGCGTCAAGGCCGGACAGACGGCGGCGGTGGCCTCCACGGGATTCGCCTCGAATCTGCGCGACTCCATGTACGACAAGATCCAGAGCTTCTCGTTCAGCAACATAGACCGCTTCAGCACCGCGGGCCTTGTGACCAGGATGACGACCGATGTCACAAGCATCGAGAACGCCTTTCTGATGACCATGAGGATCGCCGTCAGGGCACCGCTGATGCTGGTCCTGAGCATGGTGATGAGCTTCATGATCAACGTCAGGCTCACACTGATCTTCCTTGCGGCGCTTGTGGTGCTTGCAATCGCCGCCTTCACCATCATGCATACCGTAATGCCGGTCTTCAAGAAGATGTTCGAGCGCTACGACCAGTTCAACGCAAGCATCCAGGAGAACGTCACCGGAATCCGCGAGGTCAAGGCCTTTGTGCGAGAGGACTTCGAGAAGGAGAAGTTCGGCAAGGCAGCCTGGCAGATCTACTCGCTCTCGGTGAAGGCTGAGAGCATCATAGCCTTCAACGGCCCCATCATGATGCTGGTCATCTACTCCAGCATGATACTTCTCTCATGGTTCGGAGCCCACTTCATTGTCTCAGGCACAATGACCACCGGAAACCTGACCTCGCTCTTCAGCTATGCGCTGAGCATGATGATGTCGCTCATGATGGTCAGCATGGTGTTCGTCATGCTCACAATGAGCCTTGCCGCCGCAAGAAGGATCACAGAGGTCCTTGACGAGGAGCCCGGCCTGAAGAACCCGGAGAACCCTGTCATGGACGTCAAGGACGGCTCAATCGACTTCAACAACGTCAGGTTCTCATACCGCAGCGGAAGCGGAGAGGACACGCTGCATGACATAGACCTCCACATCCATAGCGGAGAGACAATCGGCATCATAGGCGGAACCGGAAGCGGAAAGTCCACCTTGGTGAGCCTGATCTCAAGGCTGTACGATGTCACGGACGGCTCGGTCAAGGTCGGAGGCGTGGACGTCCGCGACTACGACATGGAGGTCCTCAGAAACCAGGTCTCGGTCGTGCTCCAGAAAAACGTCCTCTTCAGCGGCACAATCCTGGACAACCTCCGATGGGGAAACGAGGATGCAACCGAGGAGGAGTGCAAGAATGCCTGCATACTCGCCTGCGCCGATGACTTCATAGAGCAGATGCCCGACAAGTACAACACCCGCATCGAGCAGGGCGGCACAAATGTCTCGGGCGGCCAGAAGCAGAGGCTCTGCATCGCCCGTGCGCTCTTGAAGAAGCCCAAGGTCCTGATCCTTGATGACTCGACCAGCGCCGTTGACACGGCAACCGATGCCAGAATAAGGAAAGCATTCAAAGAAAGTATCCCGGAAACGACAAAACTCATAATTTCTCAAAGGATATCAAGCGTACAGGACGCTGATCGGATAATCGTCCTTGACGACGGAAAGGTCAACGGATTCGACACACACGAGGCTCTCTTGAAGACAAACCAGATCTACAAGGAGATCTGCGATGTCCAGATGCAGAGCGGCGGCGACTTCGATGAGAAGATGAACTGAGGAGGGTCTTATGAGCGACAACAACGAAAACAAGAGAAACCAGAGACCCGAGCGCATGCCCAGAGGCATGATGGTCAAGCCGCAGAAAGGCGCCTTCAAGCCGATCTTCCGTGTGATGCGCTATGTGCTCAAGCAGTACAAGGCGGCCTTCCTGGTGGTCATAGCCTGCATAGTGATCGCGGCTTTATCCACACTCACCATCACCCTGTTCACAAGGACGCTGATAGACACCTACATCCTTCCCATGATGGGCAAGGCAAACCCGGACTTCTCCCCTCTTGCCCAGAGGCTCCTGACACTTGTCGGTGTCATGGCGGCTGGAATCCTCTGCAACTTCGGCACCAACAGGATAATGGTCTCCGTCAGCCAGGGCTCGCTGAGGCGTCTCAGGGTCGAGCTCTTCAACAAGATGGAGAGCCTGCCTCTGAAGTACTTCGACACCCACTCGCGCGGCGACATAATGAGCGTGTACACAAACGACATAGACACCCTGCGCCAGGTGATCAGCCAGAGCATCCCGCAGCTTGTAAGCTCATCCATCACGCTTGTCTCCACGTTCGTCAGCATGCTTGTTCTTAACATCCCGCTCACGCTCCTGAGCTGCCTGATGGTTTTCGTCAGCCTCCGCGTGACAGCGAAGCTCAGCTCCGTCTCCGGCAAATACTTCGGACAGCGCCAGAGGGACCTCGGTGCAGTCAACGGCTACATAGAGGAGATGATGCAGGGCCAGAAGGTCGTGAAGGTGTTCTGCCACGAGCAGAAGAGCATCCAGGAGTTCCAGAAGCTCAACCACAGCCTCCGGGACAGTGCCCGTAACGCAAACTCGATCGTCAACATCATCATGCCGGTCAACGGGAACCTGGGCAACATCAGCTATGTCCTGATCGCAATCATCGGCGCCATCCTTGCCACAAGCGGTTTCACCGGCCTGACACTGGGCGCCCTGGTCACATTCATGACCCTGAACCGCAACTTCTCCATGCCGATCACTCAGGTCAGCCAGCAGTTCTCAAGCATCGTCATGGCCAGCGCAGGAGCAAACCGCGTGTTCGAGATGATGGACCAGCAGCCGGAGGATGACAACGGCTACGTCGAGCTGGTGCGCGCGAAGATCGATGATCAGGGCAACATCACTGAGACCACCGAGCAGACCAACATGTGGGCTTGGAAGCATCCGCACCAGGCCGACGGAACCGTGACCTACCGAAAGCTCGAGGGCGCGGTCACCTTCGACGGCGTTGATTTTGCATACGTTCCTGAGAAGACAGTCCTTCATGACATCAAGATGTACGCCAAGCCCGGCCAGAAGCTCGCCTTCGTCGGAAGCACCGGCGCCGGCAAGACAACCGTCGTGAACCTGATCAACCGCTTCTACGACATCCAGGACGGCAAGATCCGCTTTGACGAGATCAACGTCAACAAGATAAAGAAGGCCGACCTGAGACGCAGCCTCGGCATTGTCCTCCAGGACACCCACCTCTTCACCGGCACGGTCATGGAGAACATCCGCTACGGACGCCTTGATGCCACGGATGAGGAGTGCATTGAGGCAGCAAGGCTTGCCAACGCCGACAGCTTCATCCGCCGTCTTCCAAACGGCTATGACACCATCCTCAGAAACGACGGCTCCAACCTCAGTCAGGGCCAGAGACAGCTTCTGGCAATTGCCCGTGCCGCGGTCGCCAATCCCCCTGCCCTGATCCTTGATGAGGCCACATCATCCATCGACACCAGGACAGAGGTCCTTGTCCAGCGCGGCATGGATGCCCTGATGAAGGGCCGCACCAGCTTTGTCATCGCCCACCGCCTCTCCACGGTCAAGAACGCCAACTGCATCATGGTCATGGAGCAGGGCCGCATCATAGAGCGAGGCACCCACGAGGAGCTTCTCGCGCAGAAGGGCCGCTACTACCACCTCTACACCGGCAACAAGGAATAAACCCTTGTTTCAGGCAACAGAAAACCCCTGGTCGCCCAGGGGTTTATCTTACATTGGCTTGTCAGTCTCAAAGAGCTGCAAGAGCCTCCGCATATGCTGCAGGAAGTGCTGACTCTGCAGGAGCAAGATCCACTGTAGCATTATAGCTCAGAGCCACGAAGTCCTCAGGTTTGGCACCTGGGACTTTAGCCGCAAAGTCCTTGAACTCCTGTGTGAATGAGAAATCCATTGCTGCAGTGATTGCGAACTCCTTATCAACATAGATGTTGATCTCAGCAGCCTTCATGTCCTTGCTGCCGCCAAGAGCGGTTGCATCAAATACGAAAGAAGAAGTGTACTTTGTGCAGTTCCTTCCGTTCTTGCTCGCTGACCCGGAATTCTCAAGAGCAGAGAAAAACTTGTTGTCCTTAAAGCCAAATGAGCAATAGAGAATCTGGTCGGCAAGACCACCCTCTCCGAACAATGCTTCCTTGACAGATTCCTCTGAGACATACTCAACCCAGAGACTCTCAGATGTATCCCACATCTTCAGTGTGTACGTACTATCTCCGTTGTCAATTTCTGTGATAATCAGATATTCGTCAATAGTCTCGTTATCATCTGAATCTGTGCCAAGCCAGTAAATGCCATCTTTTCCACCGACCTCAACAACCAGCTCGGTTTCAGCAACATTATATTTTCCGACAATCTTGAACCCTTTGTGGTCAATTGCCTTTGCGCCTGACTTTGCACCCTGACTCAGCAGATTGTCTTTTCCCTGTGCCTCTGTGGCCTGAGGCTCATCTGCCTGCTCCGGCTCGTCCTTACAGGACACGATTGCGAACACCATCAGGATTGCCAGAAGTAAAACTAAAAACTTCTTCATTGCTTTTCTTCTCCCTATTAAGAAATTTGTTTAGAAAACTGTCTATAGATTAACCCCAAAGAGGCCAATCCACAACAGATTTCCAAATCATAGATAAAACATTTTTCGGATAGGAAAGTAACAGCTTTAGTCGGGTTGATGCTTTTTCAGACGCCTGATGATGTGTATAATCTCCACATGTTCTACAATCCTGACCTGCATGACGATGAGATAAAACTGGTTCTCAGGGAGACCAAGGAGGCCATCCCCGAGAGAAAGCATGTGCCCGCTTACTGCTTCGACATCGCGCTTCTTGACGACACCGTGGTGGGCAACTGCAGCCTGAAGATCTGGCACACAAGGGTCATCTGGTTCGCAGGCAACATCGGCTACGAGGTCTACGAGCCCTACCGCGGCCATCATTATGCCGCAAAGGCATGCAGGTTGCTTTACAGTCTGGCAGTCATGCATGACTTGGATTATGTGATCATAACCTGCAATGTCAGAAATGCCGCTTCAGAGAGGACCATCCAGCTGGCAGGAGGAATGCTCATATCCGAGGAGGATGTCCCGAAGGACAGCGAGCAGTACCGGAGGGGATCTCACAGGGTGAGGATCTACAAGGTCCTTTTGCATGACATGCGCACCCTCTTCTCTTTGGACAGGAAGGACTATTCTGACTCTGATCCCATCAGGAACAGGCACTCTGTACGCGGGATCATCATCCGAGGCGGAAAGATCGCCATGGCCCATGTCACGAAGTACGGCTACTACAAGTTCCCCGGAGGCGGATCCGAGGGTGATGAGACCAAAATCCAGACCCTCATCCGCGAGGTCCGAGAGGAGTCAGGCCTTGTGGTGAAGCCTGACACAGTCCGCCCCTACGGTATGGTGACAAGGGTCCAGAAGAGCAAGAAGGGAGACAAATACTGCCAAGACAACTTCTATTACCTTTGCGATGCAGAGGATGAGGTAGCAAGCCAGGATCTCACGGAAAAAGAGTCTGAAAGCGGATATAAGCTCGAGTTTGTTGACCCGAGAGAGGCTATCAGGGCATCAAGGGCCACTGAGTCCTACAAGGACCGCTTTGCCGGGACCTCCATTGAGCGCGAGTGCATGGTGCTCGAGAGGCTGATCTCCGAGGGCTACTTCGGCTGAGAGGCACAGGCAGATGATAATCTTAACCGTTTACAGCATAGATGATCTCAGGCAGAAGCTGCATCTTCCTTGAGACTGCATCATGCATGTCAAAGACATGCGGCTGAAGCTGCTCGTATGAGAGCCTGGCCTCCATCTTGTGTCCGCTGGAGAGCAGGATGCTGCGGCACCTCAGGACATCGGTGATCATCAGGAGCACCCAGTCAAGATGCTTGGCCTCCCTCACGGACTGCAGGGCATCGAGATACTTCTGCATGTAGTTTCCTATGTCATGCAGCGTCGGGACCTCGCACTGCCCCACCCCGATCTCAAAGCCGTTCTCGCTGTAGACCTTCATGTCGGCGGTGATCACATCGGCGGGATTGCGTCTCTCAAGGCCCTCCACACGCTCGAACATGGCCTTTCCGAATGCCTTTAGGTCGGACACTCCGCTCAGGGGCGCAAGGCGCTCGGCTGAGAGCACGTCGATTCCCGTGGTTGTGGGGCTTCTGAGGATGATGGTGTCCGCGAGGATTCCGGCAAGCAGCACCTTGGATGTGGTCAAATCAGGCACGATGTTGTTTCTGACAAAGAGCTGGTAGATTATGGTGCAGGTGCTTCCCACAGGCTCCGCGTCTATGAAGATGGGAAGGTCCGTCTTGGGGGCCGCCAGCCTGTGATGGTCTATTATCTCCTTGATGATGGCATCCTCGATTCCGCGGATGCTCTGGTTGGGCTCGTTGTGGTCCACCAGGATCACACTGTGCCTGGGCTTGTTCAGGAAGCATCTTCTTGTGACAAATCCCACATACTTATCCTCATCAAAGACCGCAAGGCCACGGATCTTCAGGGCGGAGAACTTCTCCTTGGCGTCATCGAACAGGTCTGTCATCTGGAGAACAGGCCCCTGCTGTCCCAGGAGGTTGCCCACGGACGGGGCCCTCCTGAGGTGCCTGATGGTCTCCGTGATCTCGATGTCGGAGACAAAGACGCTTCCCTCATAGCTTCCGAAGTCGATGTGCGGAAGCTCGCCCTTCACGTCGGTCAGGACAATGGCAGGCACATTGGCCTTCATGGCCTGCTGCACGTAGCGCGCCCCGAAAGGCATTACGACAACGGCGTTGGGATGCTGGTCCACATGGGAGGCACCGGCGATTATCGGGGCCTTGATCTTCTCGTCCTTGCCGCGTTTCAGTGTCTTACATTGCAATACACGCTCAATATTATCGAGGGTTAGCTCATATTCAGGATATTCTCTGATGTTGTCGTTCATGAACCAGTTGGCGATGTCATCAATACTCAGAAGGCCCTTGAAAGTATCCCCGTCAAAGATCGGGATGACCGACGGACGCTTGTCGTACCTGTTCATGATGCGCATCAGCTCATAGACCGGAACGCCTGCCTGGACCGGATCAATGTCAGTCCTCACAACATCGGACACCTTGGGATGAAGGTCGCGCATGTACGGCACGGGCTCAATCCCTATTATCCCGAACTGGGCATGGACGTTGTCCGAGATATGGCCGCAGCGAACAGCGGTGTAATGGTTGACCCTGTCTATGGAGTTCTTCAGCTCGGCGTATGCGTAGGCCGCGCAGAGGCTGTCCATGTCAGGACTTCTGTGACCTGTAATATAAACTTCACTCATAGGGAGATAGTAACCCATGAAAGGCCGTCTTGCAAGCAAACAATACCCTTAAATAGACTGACAATTGTAATTCTTATGTATTGCTTTTGTGCGTACATTAACTGATAATATGAACAGAGGATGGAGGAAAAGTCTATGGCATCAAAAACAGCTAACCTTTACGCCAGGATAGAGCCGGAGCTGAAAGAGGAAGCTGAGAGCATTCTCACTGCATTGGGAATCCCGGCTTCAAATGCAATCACCATGTTCTACAAGCAGATAGTCCTTCATAAAGGACTTCCGTTTGTTGTCACCTTATCGGTCCCCGAACCTATGAGTATCTCATCACTTGGCCCCAGAGAGTTTGATGAAGAGTTGGCCAAGGGTTACAAGGACATGCTTGAAGGAAAGACTAAGTCAGCAAAGAAGGTCTTTGAAGACCTGAAGAAGGATTAAAGGAGTACCCATGCTGCCGTATTTCAACGAGGAAGCCCTGCTCAAGCCAGAGAACCTGATAAAGGAGAGAGGCAACATGCCGTTCTCCATGATAATCACCTGGCAGACCAGCCTGCTGCAGGCAGCTGACAGGAAATTCGGGCTCAAGAAGATCTCCACCTTCCGCTGCGGAGTCCCCTGCCCCGTCTACGAGATAAAGATACACAAGGAGACAGTAGGAATCGTCAACCTTCCCATAGGAGCCCCGGTCGCGGCTGGCTTCATCGAGGAGTACACGGTGCGCGGCGTCATGCGCTTTGTCTGCATAGGGTCTGCCGCATCGCTCTCACCCAAGACCATGGGGAAGATCATCGTACCGACGCAGGCCTACAGGGATGAGGGTACAAGCTGGCACTACGCATCCCAGGAGAGCCCGTGGATCGACGTGCTCTCGGCAAAGACCCTGGACACCATTCTGACAAGCCTTGAGGTCCCGCACATCTGCGGCAGGGTCTGGTCCACGGATGCCTTCTACCGGGAGACACCTTCTGCAGTGAAGATGATGAAGGAGCAGGACTGCCTCTGCGTGGACATGGAGTGCGCGGCAAACATGGCGGTGGCACAGTACCGCAAGGTCCAGTGCCTCCAGATGATGTTCAACGCCGACCACTTCGATGATGATGCCTGGAACCGCGGGAAACTGAGGAGCCTGGGCAAGGACATGTATGAGAAGCTTGCCCAGCTGGCTGTTGACGTGGCGCTGAGCTGACGGGTGAAAATCAAGTTTAGTAATTTTCGAAAAATGTTGAAAATTCAGGCTTCCAAAGTGGTTTTTCCTATGTTACCATGTCTATAGTCAGTTGCGGCGAAGAGACGTAATTCTCTTGCTCAAACTTACAGAACGGATCCCGGCATAGAAGCTGTGCATTGCTCCCACCTCCTGCCTTCCGGCGGACGTTTCAAGGAACAGAATCGGCGACTTAACTGGGGGTCCCCCTTGAACTCCGGTTCAAGAGATTCCAGTCCTAGTAACCGCAGCTTTTTCTTTTTCAAAACCCCTCCAGCCTATTTCTCATTATCTTATTTATTGTTATATTCAGTATTATGCAGAACAGAATGAAAGACATAAGGTTCATCACCCTTCCCGAGGACAGGGACATGGGCTCGGTGACCCTCAGCAAGGACATCCCGCTGCCCATCCAGTTTCCGGAGGGAAGCGTCACAGACGACATAGACGTCAACAGCATCGTCGCAGGCCTGATCAAGGTCGTGGCCTGGGACACCGAGAACAAGAACTACGAGTACTACAAGAAGATACTGCTTGAGATCCAGCCCGATGTGGTCAAGGAGCTCAACATCGCCGCAATAGCCCAGAGCAAGAAAGGCGACTTTGACTTCGCGGAGGAGCTCATGCTCGCCGTGAACCACCTCTCCGACGCCCCCGAGAGCTACATCAACCTGGCCGTCCTCTACGCCCAGATGACCGTCAAGCTCCACAAGGACGGGGACGACACCAGGGCCGACATGTACGATGACAGGATCATCGCCGTCCTCAACGAGTGCAAGGAGAGGCACGAGAAGTACGCCGCCACCTACAGCGAGATCTCCGCGTTCCACATGAGACACGGCGATGTCGAGACGGCACGTGACTACCTCTCGCGCTACACAGAGCTGGAGACGGACAAAAAGAAGAAGGCCGATGCCCAGAAGGCCCTGGACAACATAAACAAGATGCTCAGTTCCAAGGACCAGATCATGTACGCCTACGACAAGATGATGACAGGCTGCGCCGACGAGGCCCTTGAGATAATGAATAAGTACATAGCAGGCAACGAGAAGCGCTGGGAATCATACTTTCTCAGAGGCTGGGCAAAGCGCGTGCTGGAGGACTTCAGGGGAGCCCAGGAGGACCTTCTTGAGAGCCTCAGGATAGACGGAAAGAACGCCGAGGTCTACAACGAGCTCTCCATCTGCGCCAGAGAGAGCGGAGACACAGAGCTTGCCAAGAGCTACCTGCAGATCGCGGTTGACCTTGACGGCGAGGATGTGATCTATCTGACCAACCTCGCCTTCCTGCACCTTGCCTCAGGCGAGTTCGCCGAATCCCGTGAGCTTTTGGAGAAGGCACGCACCATCGATCCAGAGGATCCGCAGCTCAAGTACCTGATGGAAGAGTACCAGAAGAGCACCGGAGACAAGATCGGTGACATAATCTCCGAGGAGGTCTACTCCGACGAAGAGCTTGAGGCCCTTAAGGACTCCAGGAAAAACAACGGCATCCCATACAGGGAGATCTGAGAGGCAGGACATGGATCGCACTTTGACTTGCAGGACAGCAGATGACATGGAGGCCCTGGGAAGGGAAATCGGAGAGACATGCGTCCCCGGAACAGTTATCTCACTCAGAGGCAGCCTCGGAGCCGGAAAGACCGTATTCGCCAAGGGCGTGGCCAGAAGCCTGGGAATCCAGGAGGCCATAGTGAGCCCGACATTCACTCTTGTTCAGGAATATGACGGCAGGATCCCGATGTACCACATGGACCTCTACAGGATCACAAGCGAAGAGGATTTTCAGATGATCGGCGGAGAGGACATGCTCTACAGCGATGGCGTATGTCTGATAGAATGGAGCGAAATCATCAACTCTATGCTGCCATCCGGGACATTGTTCGTGCAGATCACCGTCAACGATGACCAGAGCAGGACCGTCACTCTCAAGGGAGGCTTGAAATGAACATCCTCGTAACAGACACATCAGCGCAGGCACTTACCGTAGCGCTCAAGACAGACAGCTTCTTCGAGACAAGGACCACCGAGAGCAGAAGCCTCCAGCATTCGGAGCGCCTGGTGCCCACAGTGGTGGAGCTCTGCAAGGACGCCGGGATAGAGACAAAGGACATCGACCTTCTGGCATGCACCAGGGGACCGGGATCCTTCACCGGACTGAGGATCGGAATGGCCGCGTTCAAGGGCATGGCGTTCGCGCTCGGAAAGCCGCTTGTCTCTGTCTCAACCCTTGAGGTTCTTGCCTCATGCGTCCCCTGCTTTGATGGTGCCGTGGTGACAGTCATTGACGCCAAGAAGCAGAGATGGTACCTCGCGGCCTTCGAGAGAGGCTCAGAAGGCACCAGGCGCATCATGGCGGACACAGACGGTACGGAGGCGGACCTGGTCAAGGTCATTGAGCCTTACGGGAATGTCCTTGTCACAGGTCCTGACGCAGAGGCGTTCGCGCCCAAGCTTCGTGATCTTTTTGCGGAAAAGACAATAATCGTGGACAAGATATCCAGCAAGGCAGTCTCAAGCGCCTTGCTTGAGCTTGCTTTGAGAAAATACGAGACAGACGGAGCCGATGACATAGGTCAGGGACCCGTGTACCTGAGAAAGAGCGATGCGGAGATCGCCCTTGAGGAAAGGCAGAGAAAAGAAAGTGGGGAGAAAGGCAATGGCTGACACAAAAAACTATGACATCATCATCGTCGGAGGAGGACCTGCGGGTCTTGCCTGCGGACAGTACAGCGCAAGGGCCGGCAGGAAGACCGTCATCATCGAGGAGATGGCTCCCGGCGGACAGACAATGATAATCGACGAGATAGAGAACTACCCCGGACTCGAGAAGATCTCAGGCTATGAGCTTGCCATGAAGTTCGAGCAGCAGGCCACAGGCTTCGGATGCGAGATCGCATATGCGGCGGTCAACTTCATCAAGAGGCTGGATGACGGCTCATTCGAACTTACCACATCAGACGGCACATTCGCCTCCCCTGTCGTGGTCATAGCAACCGGCGCAAAGCACCGCAACCTCGAGGTCCCCGGTGAGAAGGAGATGATCGGTCACGGAGTCAGCTACTGCGCGACCTGCGACGGACCTTTCTTCCGCAAGAAGAAGATCCTTGTCTGCGGAGGCGGAGACAGCGCATGCCAGGAGTCCATGTACCTGAGAAAGCTCTCTGACGATGTCACAGTCGCCCACAGACGTGACCGCTTCAGAGCCCAGGCCTCCATCGTCAAGGCAATGACCGACGCGGGCATCAAGACCAAGATGAACACCACGGTCCAGTCAATCAACTCCGAGAACAACAAGGTCAGGTCCGTCACATTCCTGGACAAGACATCAGGTGAGACCTACACCGAGGAGTTCGACGGAGTCTTCATCTTCGTGGGCAACATCCCGCAGACACAGCTTGTCCCGGACTGCGAGAAGGACGAGGCCGGCTTCATAAAGACCGACAGCCGCATGATGACCAGCATCCCGGGAATATATGCCATAGGCGATGTCCGTGCCACCCCGTTCAGGCAGATTGTCACTGCCGCGGCGGACGGAGCTGTTGCAGCCCACTATGCCTCCGAGTACATCGACGAGCGCAACAACAACGCATACTGAAAAAAAACGGGACTGCCACAGCATTCATGCGGCAGTCCCTCGAAAAAAAGAAATACCTATTAACCCTTCACTCCACCCAGAGCAACTCCGGCGATTATGTATTTGGAGAGAAGGAAATAGACGACAAAGAGAGGAAGCACGGTGAGTGCAAGGCCCAGATAGACAGCACCGTACTCAGTCTTGTAGATGTCTCCCTTCAGGAGGCTGACCATGATAGGCATGGTGTATCTCTTCTTGTTGGTCAGAAGGATCTGAGGCAGGAACAGCTGGTTCCATGATGCAACAAAGCAGAAGATTCCCTGAGTGGCCATGGCAGGCTTCACCATCGGGATGACTATCTGGTTGAAGATCCTGAACTCACGGCATCCGTCGACCCTGGCGGACTCGATTATCTCCATCGGCAATGACGGTATCATGTACTGCCTCATGAAGAACACCATCGAGGGTGATGCTATGGCAGGCAGGATCAGAGGCAGGAAGTTGTTCGTCATGTGCACCCTGTACACCATCTGGTAGAATCCGATGCTGGTCACCTGGGCGGGAATCATCATGACCGCAAGGATGAATGTGAAGAATGCATTGCGGAGCTTCCACTGATAAGCCACGATGGCATAGGCGGTCAGAGTCGAGAAATAGATGGCGCATGCCGTGGTCCCTGCTGAGATTATGAACGAATTCAGGAATCCCACAAGCGGATGGAAGATATCCTTGCTGGTGAGGATCTTCAGGTTATCAAGGAGATACTTCGACGGAAGGAAGCTCAATGCGTGCTGCTGGACCTGATAAGTGTTCCTTGTCGAGTTGATTATCATTATCACGAACGGCAGGAGGCTCAGTATGGCAAAGAAGATGCATACCGCATACATCAGCACGACAAGCGGCCTGCTGACGCGTTTGACTTTTCTCATCTCATTACTCATTCACGACCTCCTTCCTTGCTGCGATGTGCCTTCTGCGGCGGTCAGTCTTCTTCTGGTCCTTGTCCCTGTACATGCGGAAGATGAACACCGAGCAGATTCCTATGAGAAGGAAAACCAGCATTGAGGCTGCGGCGGCCCTGTTGTACATGTAGGAGCCGGAGAACGCCTGGTTGTATATGAACACGTTCAATGTGAGTGTCGAGCTGTCCGGACCTCCGTTGAGATACATCCTCGGTATGTCGTACATGGTCAGTCCGCCGATCAGAGCGGTTATCAGCACGTAAAGGATTATGGTCTTGAGACAGGGCAACGTGATCCTGAAGAATGTCTGGGAGCTTGAGCAGCCGTCAATCTCCGCGGCCTCGAATATCTCAGGGTTTATTCCCAGCACACCGGATATCAGGATTATCATGGTGTAGCCGTACCACATCCAGAACTGGATGAAGGCCACCACCAGCTTGGCCGACAGCTTGCTGACCTGGAAGTTGAACGGGGAGCTGAGGATCCCGAGTTTCATCAGGAGGTCATTCATGGGGCTGGTCGGATATGCGAACAATGCCTGGAACAGGACGGCGATGGTCGCGGCCGTCATTATGTTGGGCATGTAGAATACAACTTTGAAGAACCCCTGCCCTCTCAGCTTGCATCTGGGGGATGTGAACCAGGCCGTGAACAGAAGCGCGAAGACAATCTGGGGGATGAAGTTTGCTATCCAGATCACCACCGTGTTCTTCAGGGCGGTCCTGAACAGCTCGGAGCTGAGGATGTTCTTGAAGTTCAGGAACGGGTCTGAAAGGAAACTGAAGCTGGTACGGCCCAATCCCTTCAGGTCCGTGAAACCGATGATTGTAGTGAACAGAATAGGATACAGGTGAAATATGGCATATGCCACAATGAATGGAATGCTGAACAAGTATCCGTATTTTGCATAGCTGAAGGCATTTCTTTTTTTCATTATGAGATATTCCTCCGGTCTGGAGCTAAAAGCCAGGGGACTGGCATCCAGTCCCCTGGTCTGAGTCAACTGCTGAAGATATCACTCAACAACGACGTCGAGGTTTTCCTTGACCTGTGTCTTGAAGTCTGCGATTGCCTGCTCGCGGGTCTTGGCACCTGCGGTGTACTGGCGGACCTGGTCTCTCCAGTATGTGTTGATTGTCTCATCATACTGTGTCAGGTTCTTTCCGTTTGCGTACTGGTTTGCAGGGACAAAGGCCTCGAACATGTTCTGGCCGTTCAGGAAATCAAGCTTTCCATCAGACTTGGACATGACTGTTCCGGAAGCGACAGAATCCTTTTTGCCGCCCTCTCCGTTGAGAGTTCCGTTTG
>CACZJR010000021.1 GCA_902781545.1 uncultured Spirochaetales bacterium
CATGCCGCTGTCGCCATGGGACATGACCCAGCTCAGAAGATCACATACATAACCGCAGGTCACCTCACGGTCTGCAGACAGGGTTGGAGTAAGGTTCTTGGCCTCAATCAGCGGAATGAGTTCCGAAACTAGCATCTTTATGTTCCTCCTAAACTTATGAGCGCTCTGTCTGGGCTATCTCCAGCATCTGCTGCGCCATGATCTTGAGTTTGTCCCTCATGATGTGGACGCAGTCCATCTCCGTGCAGTAACCGCGGACTATGTCCTCCGCGAATGTGCGGCAGGTAGGCGATCCGCATGAGCCGCAGTCGTAGCCCGGGAGACGTTCGATGATCTCATTCATCCTCATCATCTTCTTCATGGCCTCCGCCATGTTCTCATCCAGCTTGATGGCATCACGTGGGAGGATTTCCTCGTCGTTCTTTGTCGGATACTTGTTGAGCAGCGATGTGGGCACATCCCTGTCCGGGTGTATCTCGGGCATCTGGTTCACCATCTGGCGGATGGTGTTCTTTGCAACGTAGTTGTTCTCAAACGTCAGCGGGCCTCCGACGCAGCCTCCGAGGCATGCGTTGCCCTCAAAGTATGTCAGGTCGGTCAGCTTGTAGTTCTCGACCTCCTCAAGGACCCTGATGACGTTGTTGATCCCGTCAACGGAGAGGCTGTTTCCCGGACAGACGGCGTTTGCCTCGCCGTCGGATGTGGACCATGCCACACCGTATTTGGTCGCAGGCTGGAAGGACGGGTCGCGCATCATCTTCTCCACATAGGGCAGGAGCTGGCCGTACATCTCCAGGATCGAGATGGCTCCGTCCACTGCTGACTTCTTCTGCCCGAGAGGGCGGCGGATGGCAGTCATCTTGGCGGGGCACGGGGTGATGAAGAAACAGCCGACATCTTCAGGCGCGCAGTTGTTCTTCTTCACGAACTCGGCCTTTGCGATTGTTGCGGCCACCTCCATCGGCTGGCGGATATCAATGACGTTGTCCAGAAGGTCCGGGAAACGGACCTGGATCAGACGCACAACTGCAGGGCATGCCGATGAGATCAGAGGCTTGGGGAGATCAGGCTGCTTGAGCTTCTCCCTGATTGCCCTGGTCACGATATCTGCGCCTCTGGCTACCTCATAGACATCGGCGAATCCGACGCATCTGAGGGCCTCGATCACATACTCGGGGTTTGTAAGCCCGCGGAACTGACCGTAGAGCGTAGGCGCGGGCAGGGCAATTGCGTACTTGAACTCCTTGATCATGCTCAGCGGGTCTGTGACCGCGACCTTCGCATGGTTCTCGCAGACACGTATGCACTCACCGCAGTCAATGCAGTGTGTGTCCAGTATATGTGCCCTGCCTCCGCGTACGCGGATCGCCTCTGTTGGGCAGTGCTTCAGGCAGTTGGTGCAGCCCTTGCATAATTCCTTTGCAAGACGAACTGAATGATAAGGTCTCTCTTCCACTTGACTCACCTCAGGTGAAAGCCCATGGTGATTGTCGTTCCGACTCCCACCGTGCTTTCAATATTGAATTCATCTGCGTTCCGCTTCATGTTCGGCAGACCCATGCCGGCGCCGAAACCCATTGAGCGGGCTGTCTCATTTGCGGTCGAATAGCCTTCCTTCATGGCCATTGCCAGATCCGGGATCCCCGGACCCGTGTCCGATGAGACAAGCTGGACGCAGTCCGGATAGACGTTCAGCGTAAGCTCTCCGCCGAGTGAGTGGATGACAAGATTCAGCTCAACCTCATAGGATGCGACCGCCACGCGTCTCAGGACATCGCCGCTCACACCGATCTGCTTCAGCTGGCGCTTGATGTCAGCCGAGGCGTGCCCGGCGCTGGTGTAATCGTCCTTTGCGACCTGATAGGATCCTGTGTACATGGGCTCCATGCTCACTTGTCCTCCTGGTCCCACTGAACAGGGACGGGAACACCGCGCAGTCCCATCTGATACAGGACTCCGCAGGCCGAGAAGGCCGTGAGCTTTGTGGCCAGGACAACAAGGCCCTGCTCGTCGGCGCTCTGAAGGATGTCGTCCGTGGGGATCTTTCCCCTCACGAACACCAGGCACTTGAGATCCAGCATCTCGCTGGTCCGCACGACATGCGGGTTGGTCAGCCCGGTAATCAGCACTGTCTTCTCATCGACAAACGCCAGAACGTCGCTCATCAGGTCAGAACAACAGGCCGTGTAGACAGGCGTGTCCAACTTGTCCGCGCCGATGAGCACCTTCGCATTCAAAACAGAAACCATGTCAGCGATAGTCACGCGAATCACCTCGTATTATTGTTATTTGAGTGATTTTCAGTGTAAGGGATAGGTTTTCACCCGTCAAGTTTTAATAATCAGCCGAGCCTTATGATATCGGCTCCAAGGGCCTCTGCCTCGGCTTCTGAATGTGTTGAGACAACAGCAGGCTTCCCCGTCTGGCGGATGATTTCGGCGCATCTTTCCATCAGGTCCTGGTCAAGGCCCTTGAAAGGCTCGTCAAGAAGCAGGGCATCGGCCTTGAAGGCCAGCGCACGGGCCAGGGCCACACGGCGCTTCATGCCTCCGGACATCGTGTTGATGCTCATCTCGGGATCAAGGCCGAGCTGCCTGAGGATTGAGATGCTGGTCTTTGCGTTCTCCTCATCGGTGCCGTCAAGGACAAGCTCCACGTTCCCGCGGGCGTTGAGGTGAGGAAGAAGGCGGTCATCCTGGAACATGATGACCCTGCTTTCGGGGAAGTCGGTGATTGTGCCGCTGTCCTTCCGGAGAAGGCCGGCGAGGATACGCAGCAGTGTTGTCTTACCGCATCCGGAGGGTCCCATGACGCAGATGATCCTTGAGTCGGACTCCGCGCTGAAGTCCTTCAGGACCTGTCTTTCTCCGAAACTGAAGCAGAGGTTCTCAATTCTCATCCTTGTCCCTCCTGGCTATCAGCTTCCTGACGGCAATCTCAAGAGCAAAGCTCAGCGCAATGACAGAGGCTGTCCAGGCAAAGAGCTCCGGTGTCTCAAGGTAGACCTTTGAGTAATAGATGTTCGACCCGATGGCCTGCTTGGGCTGGCTCAGAACCTCGGCTGCAATGCCGGACTTCCAGGCAAAGCCCAGTCCTGTCAGACAGGCGGCCTTAAGTGACGGCATGAGGTGCGGCACTATCACGTGCCTGAAGCGCTTCCATCTGCCCAGCCTGTAGGCCAGTGCCATCTCGTCAAGGTCCTTGTCGCGGCTTGCGTAGGACTCTATCAGGTTTCCCCAGACAACAGGTGCGACAATCAGAGCTGACATCAGGACAGGGACGCCCCCCTTACTCATCCAAAGCATGGCAAGGATGATAAACGATGCCACCGGAGTGGCCCTGACCATTCGGATTATTGGGGAGAACAGCGAATTCAGGACATCGGATGCACAGCAGGCAACTGCCAGAAGACAGCCCAGGACAACACCTGCGATATAGCCCAGCATTATGCGGAGCACGGTCAAAAGGATGCTCGTCCAGAAGCTCCCCTGGCGCACCAGATACCAAAGTGACTTAAGCACGGAAAGCGGTCCCGGAAGGATCAGCTCCTTTCCCACAGCCATTGAGGCAAGCTGCCAGACCGCGATCCAGAAGAGGACCGCGATGAGTGATCTGATTTTCTTGGGCAGTGCTTTCCGTGTCTCCATCGGGTTTTGTCAGAACTCCAGGCTGTAGAAGTCGTCTCCTGGAAGCTTGCCGCCTACGGCCTTGGGGTTCGCGTCGTAGAGGACCTTGAGATAGCCCTCAAGTGAGGCCTTGATCTGCTCTCCGGAGACGAAGATCAGGTTGCAGTCGGGAATTGCCTTCTTTGCCACTGCCGCGGACGGGACAATGCCGTACTTGGCGCAGAGCTCACTTGCCAGATCGCCGTTGGCCTTCATGAAATCGATTGACCTCTCATACTCGCTGAGGAACATGCGGACCTCTGCGGGGTGCTCCTTGAGGAACTCAGTCCTGACAACAACACATCCCATGGTGAGGATGCTGCCTGTCCCGAGCCTGTCCCATTCGGCTGTCATGTCAAGAGCGATGTGCATGTCCTGGTTCTTGATCAGGACAGTTGTGACTGCAGGCACCGGGAGCATGCAGATGTCGATGCTTCCCGTTGCGGCCTTTGTGGTGAGCTCTGCACTGTCAAGGAAAACTATCTCAACGTCCTTGTCCGGATCAATGCCGTTCCCTGAGAGAATGTACCTGAGCACGTATTCGGGGTTTGATCCCTGACCTACGGCATAGATCGTACGTCCCTTCAGGTCACTGACGGATTTGACTGTGTTGCCTTTCTCCAGGACGTAGAGCACACCTGCGGTGTTCAGAGCCGCTATCCTGACTCCGCCGTTTGTCTTGTTGTACAGCGATGCTGCGGCGTTGGTCGGAAGTGCCGCAATGTCAAGCTGACCGGCGGCGACCTGGGCTATCATATCCGTTGCCTCGGCAAGCAACGTCACCGAGTATTTGTTGAAGGTTGCCCCTTCCTCACTCTGTGAGAGAAGGTAACTTGCGCCAATTCCTGTGGGTCCTTTCAGCACGCCCAGGCGGACTTCAGATGCGGGACTGCAGAAGACCGGGAGGGCTGCGAGAACTGCAAGCGTCAGAACCAATGCGATTTTCTTGAAACTGGACTTCATATTGACTCCTCCTGTATGTTTCGTGGACAACCCCAATATACTCACGCGCGGATAAAAAAGCAATCTGGGGCAATCCGGACAGGAAGGGCACCAATAGATGAATACAGGATATTTTAATCTTTATCAAACACTACTGTCCGATATATAATCCCAGTATGAAAAGAATAACTGTTGCCATAATGCTTGTGTTTCTGGTTCTCTTCTCCGCCTTTGCGGACAAGGGTGTGAATATCGGGATGAAGTACGACCTCGTGATATCTGATGACATGAGGGAGGATGGCGGTCCGGTCCCGTCTGACAGGCCGTCCGTGGCCCTGGTCCTGTCCGGCGGCGGTGCCAAGGGCATTGCGCACATTGCCATAATAGAGGCCCTTGAGAGTTACGGCATTCCCATTGACAAGGTGTTCGGAACAAGCATGGGTGCCCTGGTGGGCGGCCTTTATTCCGCAGGCCTGTCTCCGAAGGAGTTGCGTGATGTGGTCTCCGGCACTGATCTCATGAGCCTGTTCACGTCATTTGAGAGCACCGGATACAACGAGGTCCTGAATGCCTTTGATTACAACAGCAACAATGTCCTGTCCATATCACTCGGGCAGGGAATAGGCGGTGTCACAGGACTTGTGGACGATTATCTTGTCTTGAACTTCCTGACAAAGTACATAGGCAATGTTCCCGAGGACATTGATTTTGACAATGACCTTGTCGTGCCGTTCGAGTGCAACGCATGCAGCCTGATCACAGGGGACGAGGTCCTTTTCCGTGAGGGGTCGCTGATAACCGCGATGCGCTCAAGCATGAGCATCCCCATTGTGTTCGAGCCCGTGCACCTTGAGAACGGTGATGTGGTGATGGACGGCGGTGCCGAGTCCAACTACATTGTCCACAGGGCAGCCATTGAGGGCTATGACATAATAATTGTCGTCACGCTGAACGGCTACGGCAAGAAGGAGAGGACTGCTGATGACGTGCAGAGCTTCTCAGGTGTGGCCGGTGCGGCCATGGGCGTTGTCCTGAACAACGCATCCAGGGGAGAGGTGGACCTTGCTGACTACTGGTTCTCTCCGGACACCACTGATTTCACGACATTCAGCTTCGACAAGCCGCTGCAGATCCTGGCCGCAGGTGAGCATGAGGTTGAGGAGCAGAAGGCAAAGTTCGAGGAGATAGCGGCCCTGTTCACTGAGGAGCAGAAGGTCTACAAGGACCCGAACCGTGTGGGTGAGTACTATTATAGATATGAGCTGAGGGAGAAGGACAGTTACCTGTCAAGCAAAGAGGCCCGTCATGAGGACCTTCTGGGCAGGACCAGGATATCTCTCGGACTCTACGGGTCGGCAGGATACGGGTTCTATTTCAATAATGAGGATGAGTCATCCAAGAGAGGCATATTCCCGACATTCAGCATCAGGTCTTTCATAAAGGACATACACGGGAGCCCGGTGAGTCTTGACGGAAGGCTCAAGGTCACCATCAACAGGACATCGGATCTGTCCCTCATGGCTCTCTTCAGGTTCACCCCTGATGAGAACGAGAGGCTTCTGGGAATTGCCAGGGTCAGGACACAGGTCGGTTCCCTGTCCTTCATAACGGATAAGACCGGTCCTGTCAGGTTCAATTTCTTCGAGGGGCTTGTGGCTGCTGATTTGGGACTCATGCTGACAAATGAGTACAACCATACCCTCCAGGTATATGCCTCAGGGGCTAACACATGGGGTGTGGCCAACTTTGACGATGAGGATAATGACGACTCTTATGCCCTTGTCCCCTCCGGGACAGTTGAGTTCGTGTTCTATCCGGACTATGAGAACGGTTTCTTCTCAATGGCAGGCGGACGCTTTGACTTCTTCGCCTCCTGCGGATGCAACATCAAGAAGGACGTGTGGTTCTACAAGGTTGGGCTTGCAGGTGAGAACAACTTCAAGGTGAGCGACAAGGTCTCACTCTGGGTGGAGGGCACCGCATTCTCATCCCGTGGGTCGACTTTCCTCAGATCGACATTCATGGAGTACGGCGGATGGGATGGAATGCCGGGCTACGCCATAGGTACATTCTTCTCTGATTTTGTCTACGGCGGTGCCGGGGTGCAGATCAACCTCAGCAAGAGCTTTGTATCAAGCTTCCTGTCAATCGTGGTCAGAGGCGGAGTCAGGACCGATGTCGGATTCGGCATTGACAACAATGCTTATGAGTTTGCCTCGGAATACCTGTTCGTAGACAGCTTCACCTCAGGTATATGGGACCTGGGAATATCAGTCGGGTGGGGAGTCGGCTCACCTGTGGGCGATATCATCCTTGGAGCCGGATTCAACAAGAACATGCAGCTTGCCTTCTATGCTGAGCTGACATGATCCGGCAATCATGAGGAAGGAGGGGGAGATGCGGAAGACAAGAAACCTCTGTGTGAGTGCTGCGGCCGTAATGCTGGTCCTGCTGGCACTTGTCCTTTGCGGATGCAGGAGCACTGCGTCTGCCGAGACTCTCAGCCCTTATGAGAGGATTGATGCATGCAGGCGCCAGATAGAGAAGATCACGGACTTCAGGCCTCAGGTCGTGATTGTCCTGGGAAGCGGACTCGGCGATTATATCAAAAGCCTGGATGTGAAGGCCGTCATCCCATACAGTGATATTGATGGCTGGCCAGAGTCGACTGCGCCCCTTCATGCGGGGAACCTGGTCTTTGCCGAGTACAAGGGGCTCAGGCTTGCGGTGATGCAGGGAAGGCTGCATTTCTATGAGGGCTATACAATGGAGGAGGTGGTTCTTCCTCTGAGGGTGCTTCATCTTCTTGGCGCAGAGATCGCCATCCTGTCAAATGCCACAGGCTCATTGAACCCGGATTTCAGGGTGGGTGAGTTCGTCTGTGTGAGTGACCAGATCTCATCGTTCGTCCCGTCGCCTCTGATCGGACCTAACATCGATCAGTTGGGAGAGAGGTTCTTTGGCATGACGGATGTGTTTGACAAGGACATGCAGGAGACCGTACTGAGAGTTGCCAGGGAGAACAACATCCCCGTGCACAGCGGAGTTTACATCCAGGTCACAGGACCTCAGTATGAGACACCTGCCGAGATCAGGATGTACAGGCTGTGCGGTGCTGACACCGTTGCCATGAGTCTCGGGGCAGAGGTCCTGGCGGCTTCCCACATGGGAATGAAGGTCTGTGCAATCAACTGCATCTCAAACATGGCAGCCGGAATTGAGGAGTTTACCGTCCATTCCATCAATGAGACCATGAAGGACGTGGTGCCGAACTTCACCGTGCTTGTGGACGGCCTTCTGGACAGCCTGGCAGGAAAATGAGTCTCAATTCTTTTCCAGATGATTTGTGACCCAATCATGCAGGCTCTCTTGTGACAATACACCTGCCGCCACCTCCAGAATAACTTCAATGAACTCCTCATCCTCGTAATCCACATTTATTCCGTTGATAGCCAATTGGGTGAGCATTGCATGGGCACCTATACGTTTGTTGCCGTCAATGAAGGGGTGATTCCTTATCAGTCCAAAGCAGAGTCTGACAGATTTGTCGATGACAGTCGGGTAGAACTCGATACCGCCAAATGTCTGCAAGGGGGCATTAATTGCCGACTCCAACAGTCCGTCATCACGGACTCCGCTGGAACCGCCATAAGCGGCTATCAGTTGCTCATGGAGAAGCAGAATTTGGCGTTTCGTCAGTAGAATCACTTCGCGAGTTCCTGATACACCTTCTTGTTTCTTTTCATAAGTTTCGATGAGATGGCCAAAAGCTCCTCATCTGATGCCTCTTCGATTGTATCAGCCTTGCTGAATTCAACGATGATGTACTTTGGAGTGTTGTTCTTCAGAATCACGGCTGAACCATATTGGTCGACTATCTTCGCCACATTTGAGAAATTCTTATTTGCCTCCGAAATGGAAACCATTGTGTTTGTATCTATTGTCATTGCGCTCTCCTATAAATAATATATATGAAAATTAGGATAAATACAATGACAAAAATATCCTTAAATAAAATGATGCAACCACCCGTCAGGTGGCTCCACTTTTCAATTTAAAATCATCGGATTTGTTCCTGCTGTTTCAGGAATTGAACTATTTCTCGGTTTTGCGCCTGACACGGCTCGAACGTGCAACCTGCGGATTCGAAGTCCGACGCTCTATCCAATTGAGCTACAAGCGCGCTGGGAACTGGTTCCCTAATGAAAAAGTCCAGCGTTTTTGCTGGACTTTAGGGTGGAAGAAGGGGCTCGAACCCTCAACAACCAGATCCACAATCTGGCGCTCTGCCATTGAACTACTTCCACCATGATGTCAATTGACCGCTTAAATATGCATTAAGAAAACAAAAAAGTCAATTGCCTGGCAAACTGACGGTCAGCTTCTGTTTCCTCTTCCGAATATCCTGAGCAGGTACAGAAAGATGTTGATGAAGTCCAGATACAGCTGCAGGGCGCATATGATGGAGAGCTTGACGAATGTCTCCTCGTCAATCCCGTAACCGTACTCATCGTTCAGCCGCATTATCTTCTGTGTGTCCCATGCGGTAAGGCCGCAGAAGACGGCCACACCCACATAGCTCAGGGCATAGTAGATGGCCTCTGATCTGAGGAACACGTTGACAAGGGATGCCACCAGCATTCCGATTATCGCCATCACCAGGATGTTGCCCATGCGGGAAAGGTCCCTCTTTGTGGTCATGGCATAGACGCTCATGAACGCGAACATCAGTGCCGTGGTCAGGAACGCCCTGGCAATCACTGCCTTGGCGTAGACGGCAATCACTGCGCTGAGCATTGCTCCGGTACAGATGGAGTAGACAGCGAACCATGCGATTGCGCTCATGGAGCTCATCTTCTGGATCCTCATGGAAAGCATGAACACTATCACAAGCTGTGCGATCATGAGTATATAGATGGCGCCTGTGGAGTAAAGCCTGCTCAGAAACTGCTGGTTGGATCCTATGACATAAGCGACGACTGTTGTGAGAAGCAGTCCTGCGGTCATCCACAGATACACGTTCTTGAGAAGGGCGTTTGACCTCGCCTGCGGTGTTGATAAGATGTTCTCTCTGCTCATGGCTTAAATTTCATCCATAATCACCCATCCGTCAAGTTGACATTGCCTCAACTTGACAAAAAAACACATTCCTCCACAAACTGTCTCTGTCACCATGCTTGTAGTTTATGAGAACAATGATTTCCTGATCGCAGACAAGCCTCATGAGGTTCCCACCGTCCCGCTGAAGAGCCAGGACATGGAGGGCACGCTCCTTGGCATGGTCGCCGCCCGGTATCCCGACATCCTCTGTGTCAGGGGAATCAACCCGTGGGAATACGGGACGGTCCACAGGCTGGACACCGCCACGGCAGGCCTGGTCATCTTCGCAAGGACCCAGGAGGCCTATGAGTACCTGTGCTCGATACAGCGCAGGCACCTGATGGAGAAGACATACACAGCATGCGTGGAGCCTTCCGACAGGCTCAAGGGTTTTGAGAAACCCGATGCAGATACTTTTGAGATAATATCCCATTTCCGCTCTTATGGCCCTAAATCAAAGGAAGTTAGAGCTGTTCAGGACATCAGACGTGCCGACAGTCCTGTGCTTTACAGGACAAAGGTCAAAGATCTCGGAGACAACATCATGGAGTGCACCATCACCCGCGGCTTCAGGCATCAGATCAGGGTGCACCTCGCATGGGCGGGAATCCCCATAGTCGGAGATCCGCTGTACGGAAAGCAGTACGGACAGAAGGGAACACTGGAGCTGGACTGCCGGAGGATAAGCTTCCCGCTTGAGGACGGCAACCACTTCACCTTCACAAAACCAAGTGGTAGAATCTCATCATGAGGCTCCGCTTTGCCGCACTTCTTGCGGTCATCTTCATCCTTATTGTCCTTGTCTCCTGCAAGTCAACCGAGAGCGCTCCGGTTTTCTCGGATGAGGAGATCGCGCACACCATGTACTACATCCTGCAGCAGTCTGAGGACAAGGCGGTGACGTCACTTTTCCAGAACCTGAATGCGATCAAGGAGCCCATGATCCCGGAGCAGTACATTGTCATGAACGACATAAGAGGTGAGATTCCCGGAATGGAGAGACTTCTCTCTGACTGGGCAATCTACACCACATCATTCATCATCCCGCTTTATGATGGTTTCTCCGATTACACGCTACTCATAGCCGAGAACCAGATCTTCCCGGATCCTCAGGCACTGCTTGAATCTGGAACCACGTCAGTGAGCCTGTACATGAGAAGGCTGCACCTGGGTGAGATGGTGCAGATAATCAGACCGAGCATCGTGGGTTTGGACCTGGATTACTGGCGGCAGGCAGTGACCCAGTACAACGCATGGGTCAACACAAGGGCGGTCCTCTCCGGCCAGGAGGCCAATGTTCTTCCCTCCGGTCAGAGTGACGAGGAGCTGTTGGATATATTCGCCGCACATCTAGCAGATCTCTACTTCAAATACCTATCCTCCGCAGAGGTCATGATCAGGACCACACCGGATCCTGAAATGGACCAGACAGCGGCAAGGGTCCTGGGACTTGTTTGAGGAGGCTCCATGGCAGAACTGTTTGACAGCAACAGGATAGACATCAAATCCCAGCCTCTGGCATACCGCATGCGCCCCCGCACACTGGACGAGTACATCGGCCAGGACCATATTGTTGGACCGGGAAGGCTTTTAAGGCGCTCCATCCAGGCAGACCAGCTCTCATCCGTGATATTCTACGGTCCTCCCGGAACGGGAAAGACAACCCTTGCAAGGGTCATAGCCAACACCACCAAGAGTCATTTCTCCACCATCAACGCCGTCCTCCCCGGAGTGAAGGAGCTCAGGGAGGAGATCGATGCCGCCAAGAACCGCCTGGACCTTTACGGAACCCGCACGATCCTGTTCGTGGATGAGGTCCACCGCTGGAACAAGAGCCAGCAGGACGCGCTTCTTCCGTGGGTTGAGAACGGCACGTTCATACTTATTGGTGCAACTACTGAGAATCCGTTCTTCGAGGTCAACGCCGCCCTTGTAAGCCGCTCTAGGATATTCCAGCTCAAGCCTCTGACATCAGAGGACCTGACCAAGATTGCATGGCAGGCGATCCGGGACAAGGACCGCGGCTACGGGAAGCTGGACGTCAGTTTCGAGGAAGGGGCACTTGAGCATCTTGTGGATGTGGCAAGCGGAGACGCAAGAAGTCTTCTCAACGCCCTGGAGCTTGCCGTTGTTACTTCACCGCGTGACGGTGACAAGGTCCATATCACAAAGGAGACTGCTGAGGAGAGCATCCAGCGCAAGGCCGTGCTCTATGACAAGGAGGGCGACTATCACTTTGATGTCATAAGCGCCTTCATAAAGTCCCTCAGGGGCTCGGATCCTGACGCTGCGTTGTACTGGCTTGCCAAGATGGTCTATGCGGGAGAGGACCCGCGCTTCATCTTCCGCCGCATGATGATCAGTGCCTGTGAGGATGTGGGTCTTGCCGACCCGAACGCAATAGTGGTTGTCCAGTCCGATGCCTCCGCATTCAATGCTATAGGCATGCCGGAGGGCCGCTACCATCTGGCGCATGCCGCGCTTTATCTTGCCACTGCCCCCAAGAGCAACAGCGAGATGGGTTTCTTTGATGCGCTCAAGGCAGTGGAGCAGGAGTCCGCGGCGGCCGAGGTGCCTAACCACCTCCGTGACGCAAGCAGGGACGCAAAGGGCTTCGGACACGGGGAGGGCTACATGTACCCTCATGCCTACCAGGACCACTGGGTGGCCCAGCAGTACCTTCCCAACGAGCTCCAGGGCAAGGTCTTCTACAATGTGGGAAACATCGGCTACGAGAAGAAGATCGCGGACCTCGTGAACCGCAGGCGCGAGATACAGCTTGAGAGCGTGGACATAAACGCATTCCCGGAGAACCTTACCTTCTCACCCGATGACAAGCGCGACCAGTGGCTCAGACGCACGATGAGCGGAAGAAGCACTGCCCTTGAGGGCATGAGGCAGCGCATGTTCGAGAGCCTTGAGATCATCCGCTCAGACAGGGTCCTTGTAATGAACTCAGGCCATGGACTTCTGGTCTGGGAGGCCTACAGGCACACGCCGGAGGGCCTTGTCGTGGCCCAGGTCAGGAACTCGGAGGAGAACGCATACATCCAGCAGTACATGAAGACGCTTGATCCTGTCAGCGCGCCTAAGCTTGTCTTTGACCCTGATTACCTGCACTTCCTGGGTAACCTCGATGAGAGCGTAGAGAAGGACATCAGGTTCGAGCATGTCCTGGGAAGGAACCTTCTCACAGACAACGCCAAGGCAAAGAAGATACTTCACGCAGTCAAGGAGAGAATTGCCAAAGGCGGAGATGTGGTTCTGTGCGAGACGATAGTCTCAGAAGCCTCAAGGTTATCAGATTTCATTCACATGGGCCCGCTTCAGGACACTCTTTTGAAGGCAGAGAAGAAGATCTACAGTAAGGTCCAGACCAGGGATGGTCTGCTTAAGCTTCTTGGATCGGAGTTCGGTTCTGTCACCTCGCAGGATTACCGCTTCACGGAGTCAAGGACTGTAAGGGAGTCCGATATTCAGCGCTGGGTGAGAAACAGCTACATCCCCGCACTTGCAGATATCTCTCAGACAGATGCGGAGAAGCTTGAGAAGGAACTCATCAGCACATTGTGTGCGGCACCGCTTCTGTGGAAGACAAGCTGCCTGATCATTTGCCTGAGGTGAAAGGCTCGGTCATCACCCCGTCCTGGCTCTCGCCCGGGCGGCTTGTGACTATCTCGATGCGGCGCTCTATCTTCGAGAGCTCGTCATCGACCTCTTTTGCAAGCTTCATTCCGTCCTCATAAAGTGAGACAGCTGCCTGAAGGTCTGTATCAGGGTCTGAGAGGGCCTTTGCAATCTCCTCCATGCGTGTGAGTTTCTGCTCGAATGTCATGTCTTTCTTGTTCTCAGCCATGTGTGACCTCCTGGGCTATGGTTGTTATCTTTCCGTCCTTAAGTGTCAGTGTCAGTTTGTCTCCGCAGGAGACCTGTGATGTGGATCTAACCGTCCTTCCCTGACTGTCTGATGTTATGCTGTAGCCTCTCTCCAGAACAGAAAGCGGGGAGAGTGCCATGATCTTGTGCCTTAACAGCTCTGCCTTTGACTTTCTTGCGGATATCAGGCTCTCCATCCTGTGGCTCAGGCTCACCGTATCCGAGTCAAGCGTCATCCTCACTCTGTTGAGTCTGCTCTCCAGCTGAGCATGTGCCGCGGCAGGTGAGAAGGCAGCGATTCGGAGCTTGATTGTGTTCAGGCGGCCGATAAGGGCATCGTACATGGAGCTTCGGAGCTGATTGACTTTCTCGATCTGGTCCAGGCTGCTCTGGCAGACAAGCTCGGCCGCTGCCGACGGGGTGGGTGCCCTGAGGTCGGCCACATAGTCTGAGATGGCCCAGTCGATCTCATGGCCCACGGCGGAGATGACAGGGATGACCGACTCATGGATCGCCTCAATGACGCATTCCTCGGAGAAGGGCAGAAGGTCCTCTATGCTTCCGCCTCCGCGTCCGACAATCATGACATCTGCAAGCAGGAACTCATTGACCTCCCTGATGCGTGCGGCGATGGTGGGGGCAGCGTCCGCACCCTGCACAACCGCGGGGAGGATGATGATGTCCATGCCCTTGTTGCGCCTGCCTGTAATCTGGAGTATGTCCTGAAGGGCCGCGCCTGTGGGGCTTGTGATGACCGCGACACGTGATGGCCTGACGGGGATGGGCTTCTTCACCGCAGGGTCAAAGTACCCAAGGGCATCGTACTTGCGCTTACGCTCCTCAAGCATGGCCAGGATGTCACCTTCGCCTGCCAATCTCATGGATGTGCAGATTATCTGGTATGTCCCGCGTGGCTCGAAGACGCTTATGCTTCCTGTGACAATGACCCTCATGCCGTCCTTGGGCCTGAAGGGCACGCGCGGTATGCTGGAGCGCCACATGCAACAGCTGATGACGGCGCTCTGGTCCTTGAGGGAGAAATACCAGTGGCCTGTGCTGGCAGGCCTGAAACCTGAGATCTCACCCTCCACGGTGAGGCCGTAGAAAGAGGTCTCCAGCGTGGTCTTTATAAGAGTCGTCAGCTCGCTTACGCTCAGCTTTGGTACTTTGTCAGAAAATGGTGAGTCCATGGCTATAGGATAGCAGAATCCGATGGCACTTGCTAATGGTTTTTCCTGTTGTTTTTCTCAGGAATCCTGCTCTGATTCCTGCTTGTTCTCCTCGTTGGCCCCTAGGACCGCGGCCTTGGCGGCTCTTGTCCTCCTTGCAGGAAGCTGCATGATGCTCTTGCGGCAGATCAGGTAGTAGACTCCCACGAACAGGCCCGCGAACAGCCAGCCGACCGGGTATCCGTAGTAGATGAACACAATGTCGGAGCGGATGGACATCGTGACCGCAAGGAAGATCTGCCTCATGCCCACCATTCCGGCAAGGGTAAGAGCTGTGTTCATCTTGCTTCTTCCATGTGCCCTCAGAAGTCCCATCAGGACCTGTCTGATGGCGCTTATGAAGTAGAACGGGATCAAGGTCCTGCACATGGCCGATGCCACGCTGATTACCTCGGGGTTCCTGTTGAAGAGGCTTGCCAGCCACCCTGTGACCGGGTAGATGAGGGTTCCCAGCACTATGGTGATGGACAGCGACAGTATCATTGCGTCGCGCACGCCCTCACGGACCCTGGGATGGTTCTGCGCGCCGAGGTTCTGTCCGACGAACGTGGTTGTGGCGGTTCCGAATGCCGTTGTGGGAAGTGAGACGAACTTGTCCACCCTCTGGGCGATTCCCACACCAGCCACGGCCGCGGTGCTGAACCTGTTGATGTAGCGCCAGACAAAGAGGTTGGAGAATGAGATCAGGGATCCCTGCACGCCTGCGGAGACTCCCACATCCATTGCCTCGGCAATGACCTTGCCGCCGTTTCTGACAGTGTCCTTTATATCTATGCACCTGAAGCCCAGTTTCTTTCTCAGCACCCAGTAGCTGATGATCACCGACACAAACTGTGAGATGACCGTCGCGATGGAGACTCCGGCAATCCCCATGTCCAGCACCGCGCTGAACAGAAGGTCAAGGACTATGTTCAATGAGCTTGAGATGAGCAGGATCACAAACGGGGTCCTCATATCGCCCATGCCCCTGAGAATTCCGGCGCTGTTGTTGTACACGATGGTAAAGAGAAGGCCGCTGTTGTAGATGCGCAGGTACATCAGCGCATGAGGGTAGATGTCCTCGTTGACGTTGGAGATCCTGACCATCATCGGCGCAAGGACGAATCCCACCACGGAGAGCAGCGCCCCCATCAGGATGGCGAACGAATATGTGTAGCGGATGCTGTCCTCAAGACGCTTCTTGTTCCCGCTTCCGAAGGCCTTGGAGACAACGACGGTGCTTCCGACCGAGATTCCGTTGCAGAAACCCACAAGCAGGTTCGTCAGGGTGCCGCACACGCTGACGGCAGCCAGGGCGGAGTCTCCGACAAAGTTGCCCAGCACCACCGAGTCCGTGCTGTGATAGAGGTTCTGGAAGACCTCTCCCAGCATGATCGGGATGGCGAATAGTAAGAGACCCTTGTAGATGTTTCCCTTGGTGAAGTCGACGTTACGCCTTAGCCCTGCAGCCATGCCTTCATGATAAGGCTATTTGTCAGCTTGTTCAATTTCTTTATCCGATTGCCAGCTTCAGGCAACAGGTTTATCATCTAAGCCATGAGGAGAATCCTTCTTATCGGAACAGGCGGCACCATAGCATCCCGCCAGACAGATGACGGGCTGGCACCGTCGCTTTCAATATCTGAGCTGCTTGAGAAAGTCCCGGAGATCGCGGACCTCTGCGTCCCCGAATGCCTTCAGCTGTTCAACATGGACAGCACGAACATCAGGCCCGAGCACTGGCTTGAGATCGCACGCACGATCCGTGAGAACTACAGCCGCTATGACGGCTTTGTCATCACACACGGCACCGACACCATGGCCTATACCGCGGCAGGGCTGAGCTATCTTATCCAGGACAGCCCCAAGCCGATCGTGATAACCGGGGCCCAGATCTCTGTGGCACAGGGAGACTCCGATGCCCGGCGCAACATGATCGATGCCTTTCTGTGCGCATCGGATGAGAACAGCCACGGTGTGCTGATTGTCTTCTCAGGCTCTGTGATCCTGGGGACAAGGGCCAGAAAGAACTACACAAAGCGCTTTGCGGCCTTTGCAAGCGCCAACTATCCCGAGGTGGCGCGTATCCAGAGCGGCCATGTGTTCTGGTTCGTCACGCAGGAACCGGAGGGGGATGTTGTCTTCAGCGACAGCCTCTGTCCCAACGTGGGACTGATCAAGCTGTTTCCCGGAATAACGGAGGATGTGATCACCTTCATGACCGACCATTATGACGGCCTTGTGGTGGAGTGCTTCGGAGTGGGCGGGCTTCCCGAGTACTATGAGTTCTACTCACACATAAGGCGCTCGGCTGAGAAGGGAACCCTTATTGTCATGACCACGCAGGTGCCCAATGACGGAAGCGACCTGACATTGTACAAGGTCGGGCACAAGCTGACGCAGGAGCCCAATGTCCTTGAGGCACGTGACATGACAAGCGAGGCTGCCCTTGCCAAGTTGATGTGGATACTGGGAAGAACCCGTGATGTCAAGGAGGCCAAGAGGCTCTTCTATACTCCGGTGGCGCATGACATGATCATGCACCAGTGATCAGTTCCAGATCTGGCGCTCTGTTTTTATCCTCTCTCCGGTCTCGCATGCCTTCTGCATCAGGATCATCGTGTACGCGTCCTGAAGGGCGTCTGCAAGAGGATAGGGGGAATCAGCGAGGCCTTTGCCGTAAAGGTCGGCCTGCTTCATCATAAGAGCCATTGCAGTCTCATCCTGCGCAAGGGCGCACTGTCCGAAAGGAGCCTCATAAAGCGTCTGTCCGTTGAAGGTCACGGACAGGATCTCCTCTATCTCCCTGAGATTCGGGTTCTCATATATGGTTCTCACCTTACGGGCGCTGATCTCTATCGGCCTGCAAATGCCGTCGTTGGCCTGATCCAGGTAATGGACCCTGTCATCTATGATCTCTCCGCGGGTTCCCTGCAGCCTCATGGTGTTCCTGCGGATGGGTGAGCGGTACTGCTCTCCGTCAAAGTCATAGAAGGCGACCTTTCCGCTCTCAAACTCAAACGTGGCCACTGTCCTTTTCTTCATGGCTGTCCTGCCGTCCTTGAAACAGTCGTAGCGGGTCAGGGTCTCGGTAACAGGCAGCTCATAGGTCTTGGCAGTCACTGAGAACTGCTCTGACTGGTCTATGCAAAGAAGTGCTCGTATCAAACTTATTCCGTGATATTCATGTGCAAGTGATGCATTCAGGCTATCGTTGCTGCCTAGAATCCCGCTTTTGGCAATCCTGATCACAGCACTCAGGACAGGGTACTTTCGGTACTGCTCGTTCACCACGAGCCTCTTGCCCTGGCAGTGCATCTCCCACAGTCTGTCCAGCGTTGGAAGCTCCATCGCCGCCGGTGTCTCGGAGAGCACGCAGAAGCCCAGGTCCATCCAGTGCATGGCAACATCGGCTATGGATGCCTTGTTCACCGCCACTACCACCAGATCAGGCCTCATGCCAATGCATTCCTTCTCGGATACCGTGGTGTGTATCCCGTTCTCAAGCGCCATGCGCTGTGCCTTCTCCTCTGTGCGGCAGAGCATGGCGCAGAGCTCGAAGCGCTCCGGCAGCGCCTTGGCGATCCTGACGTAATAAAGTGACCTCCAGCCTGAGCCTACTATGATGAATCTTGTTCGCTGCATGATTTGATTCTAGCAGAAGGGCGTTGGAATTGAAACTGAGACTTCTAAGATGTATCATTGGGCCGATGATAAAGAAGCTGACGAAACAGATGCTGCTGGCACAGGTCCTCTCTGTGCTGACCACCTCAATATGCATGCTCGTGGACAGCCTTGTGATAGGGCGCTGCCTGGGTGTCGGCGCCGTTGCAGCCTACGGGCTCTCCAACCCGATACTCCTGATAATCGGCGGAATAGGGTCGATCCTCTCTGCGGGAGTGCAGGCATCGTGCAGCAAGTCCATTGGACAGGGTCTCCTTGATGAGGCCAACAAGGGTTATGCCTCCGCAGTCGGGACAGCCCTGGGAGTCTCGACGTTCTTCCTTCTCTTTGTCATTGTCCTTCAGAACTATGTTCCCACATGGATGGGAGCCGGAAAGACCGGCGAGCTCTTCGAGTCCACCAAAGGCTATCTTATAGGCTTCACCATCGGTGCCCCGGCGTGCATGATAGCCCTGGTGATGATTCCGTTCCTGCAGATGGCAGGCCAGATGGCGCTTCTGATCTCTGCTGTGGTCGCTATGACCGTGACCGATATCGCGCTGGATCTGGTCAACGCCTATTTCCTCCACTGGGGGCTTTTCGGAATGGGCCTTGCATCCGCGCTGAGCTATTATGTGGCGCTTCTTGTGGCCATCTGGTACTTCTTCTCCAAGAAGAGCATCTTCAAGTTCAAGCTGCGCAATGTCATCCTTGCCAAGATAGGCGAGCTCTTCAAGAGCGCGGTCCCGTCAGTGTTCAACATCGGAACCGGTGTGGTGCTGGTCTTTCTGATCAACAAGATCCTGATGAGCATCAGCGGAAGCCTTGCCGTTGCCGCATACTCTGTGATAACCACAATCGGAAACGCAAGCAACTGCATCTCCACAGGTGTCTATGGGGTGTCTCTCACCCTGACAGGCATCCTCTATCAGGAGGAGGACAAGACAGGCCTGAAGGACCTGCTTCTGACGTTCATGCCAAGGTGCCTGATAATGGGCCTCTCCGTCGGAGCCGTCCTGATTGCCGGCGCTCCGTTCCTGGTGGGCCTTTTCCTCCCGGAGGGCGGACAGGCGTCAATGCAGATGGCCGTCACAGGACTGCGGATCTATGCGCTGGGGCTTGTCCCATGCTGCATAAACAATGCATTCAAGGGGTATCTCCAGGGGTCTGACAGGATCAGGGCAATTGTCAATTACTCACTTGCAGAAGGCCTTCTTGTCCCGGCACTGTTCGCGTTCGGGCTCAGCTTCCCGTTCGGGACGACAGGCGTTTGGTTCTACTTTGTCATAGGTGAGGTCCTTGCGCTTCTGGGCTTCAGCATCCTGAAGTGGAAGAGGGCGCACAAGGTCTCGCTGAGCATAGACACCTACCTTGACTTCAAGCCTTATTTCGGCGTGAAGCCGGAGGACATGCTGGAGTTCGACGTGAAGTCCCTTCAGGAGGTATCTGAGATTGCAGAGAGGGCAGAGGAGTTCTGCCTGGAGCACGGTCAGACGGAGATTACGTCAAAGTATGTGGCTCTCTGCATTGAGGAGATGACAAGCAACATCATCTCATATGGATTCTCCAACAGGGGGAAGAACAGCCTCTCAGTAAGGGTCCAGAACAAGGGTGACAGGCTGGTTATACGTTTCAGGGATGACTGCAGGGCCTTTGACCCCCTCAGCTACGCGTTCAAGAAATCAGAGGAGCCGGATGTGTCAGGAATTAGGCTGATGATGAAGGTCGCCGACGAGGTCCGCTACACATACTCGCTTAACCTGAACAACCTGATGCTTGTCGTAAACGGCGGTAAATGATGAGATTCCGCCGGCATTTTCTGCTAGCAATTGCCCTGATCATTGCATCCGCATTTCCTGCGTTCTCCGGAGGCAGGACCGAGACTGTGGGCAAGGGCATAAAGAGGGCGGACATAACAGAGTTCTGGTACACTTACTCCACATCCACCAATCCTCCGCAATTTCAGAGATACCGCTTCTTCGCAGATGGGGATGTATGGCACTTTCATCATGAGCGCCGTGAGGGAAACCACTGGCCCCTGACCGAGGCAGACATAACAGTCTCCTCTGACATGGTGCTCTCTCAGGACCAGCTTGAGAGGCTCTTCTCCTGCCTTGATGGCGGCACGGTCAAAGCCAGAGAAGAGTCTGCGGATTCCGGCAGCTCCGGACCATGGCTATATCTTTATTGGACAGGCGACCGCTCTAAATTCCAGGAGTTCTCCTTCAGATCCTATTCGGACAGGCTGTCGTTTGAGGAGCTCTGCAGAAACCTTGCAGGCCTGTGAGGCTGATAAATCCCGCCACCATAAAGTAAATAGGGCTGTTGAATAATAGCGGCGCCCTCTTTCTTATGTTTGAGCACAATTGCCGTGAAAACCGTGATTCCCATGAATTCCGGGGCAGGAATCAAAACCTCTTTGCCCTGAAAAGCTCGTCTTTCCCTGAAATCTCGGCAATCATAACGGTGCTCTTGCCCCGGAAAATGTGAGAATACTGAAAAACAAGGCAATCAGATCTCACGTAAACAAAGTTTATGCAAAGGAAAACAAGAGAACAGCCGGACTGTATGCAAGCGGGGCTCCAAAGACAATAGTCTCATGCATATGGGATGAGAAACACATGAAATCAAATGCAATTTGCTTTCAAGGACGGTCCGGAGCATTATGGACATGGGGCAGTTGACGGATTTGCGCCCTGCGGCGCCCGCCTCCATATAACAAAAAAGACTGGCCAAAAGACCAGTCATTTCTGTTGCCCAGAACGGGATTTGAACCCACACACAGTTGCCTGAACTAGGACCTGAACCTAGCGCGTCTACCAATTCCGCCATCTGGGCAAGTTGCCGTGCAACAGTGCAAATATAGCCTTTAGACGGATTATTGTCAATTGCGGAATCAAAGATCTCTCCGGTAAGCCGGTCCCTGATTAAGCTATCATATTTTACATTGTGTACTTCCATTTTCCCACACTGGTTGATAAAATGTTAAATGGGGCCGTTTGTGACCCTGAATACACAAAAGGAGTCGACAGACATGGAAGTGACCTTTCGTGGTGGAATTCATCCGAAAGGCTGTAAGGAGCTGAGCCGTCAGGTTCCTCTCATCAGGTTCGAGGCAAAGGGGGACATAGTCCTTCCTCTCGGGCAGGGAATAGGAAAGCCGGCAAAGCCCACAGTCAAGAAGGATGATCTTGTCCTGATGGGACAGATAGTTGCGGAGGCAGATGGCTTCATCTCAGCCAACATCGCCTCCTCATGCTCCGGAAAAGTTAAGGGCATTGAGAAGCGCCGCACAATATCAGGTGCTTCGGTTGACTGCATCGTCATCGAGAATGACGGTCAGTACAAAGCAGTGGAGGGGATTGGCGTACGCCAGGACCTGAGCTCTATCTCAAACGAGCAGATAGTGGCCAAGGTCAAGGATGCCGGAATCATCGGCCTTGGCGGAGCAGGCTTCCCGACACATGTGAAGCTCATGCCCAAGAACCCTGCCGCAATCAAGTACATCATTGCCAACGGAGCTGAGTGCGAGCCTTACATCACATGTAACGACCAGCTGATGCGCACAGAGGCCGAGGGAATCCTCGAGGGCCTTGAGATAATGCTGAGGCTTTTCCCCAACGCACAGGGAGTCGTGGCACTGGAGGACAACAAGCCTGAGGCGGTCGAGGCACTGCAGGATGCGCTGATCAAGAGACATGCCGAGAACAGGATCAAGGTCCTTCCGCTTAAGACAAAGTACCCGCAGGGCGGTGAGCGCAGCCTGATCCAAGTTGTGGCCGGGGTGGATTTCCCCGTCTCAAAGCTGCCTGCAGATGTGGGATGCATCGTCGACAATGTCGGAACGATATATGCAATCGGACGTGCGGTGGCCTATAACGAGCCGCTGTTCACGCATGTCCTGACCGTCACCGGAACCGCCGTGAAGAATCCGGGCAACTTCATCGTCCATAACGGAACCTCCGTTGCCGAGCTTGTCGAGGCATGCGGCGGCATCAAGGACGGTGTGACGCTGAAGAAGGCCCTCTCCGGCGGACCCATGATGGGATTCGCAATGAGCACCCTGGATGTGCCTGTGGTCAAGACCACCAACGCCGTGACGTTGCTTGCCGAGGACGAGGTCGAGAAGGCCCAATCCCAGCTCACCAACTGCCTGCATTGCGGAAGATGCACCACGGTGTGCCCGCAGGGACTTCTCCCTCAGCTGATGGCTGATGCTGTTCATGTCGGTGATCTTGAGCGTTACGAGAAGAAGCTCTATGGTCTGGAGTGCATCTCCTGCGGAAGCTGCACATATGTCTGCCCGGCCAAGAGACCTCTGACTCAGATATTCAAGCAGACAAAGGCAGAGATCATGGCCATAAAGCGCGCCAAGGCAGGAGGTGGAAAATGAACAACATGATTAATATTTCCTCCGGGCCTCACGTAAGGGACAGGTGGTCAACCCGCTTCATAATGGTGATTGTGTTCCTGTCACTCATGCCCGCCACAATCGTTGGCGTGCTGGTGCACGGGCTTCACGCGCTTCTGATAATCGTCCTGGCCATTGTGTCGGCAGTCGGAACAGAATTCCTGTTCGATGTCCTCTGCCACAAGGGAAAGAGCTATCTTGACGGCAGTGCCGCCGTCACAGGCCTTCTTCTGGCCCTGTCGCTCTCTCCCGACACACCGCTATTCGCGCCGGTGATCGGTTCTATATTCGCCATCCTGGTGGTCAAATGCTGCTTCGGAGGTCTTGGAAAGAACTTCATCAACCCGGCCCTTGCCGGAAGATGTTTCCTCCTGATCTCATTCAGCAACTCAATGACGGTCTTCAAGGTTGACATGGTCTCATCCGCGACCCCGGTTGCGGAGCTTCTCGCAGGTAGAGCGGTCAATGTCACGTCAATGTTCCTCGGAACATCGAATGCCGTAATCGGAAGCTCCATAGCCGCACTGCTTCTGGGCGGCCTGATCCTCTGGGCATTTGACATCATCCACGGCGAGATCTGCTTCTCAGTCCTTGGCAGCTTCACATTGTTCGTCGCTCTCTTCGGCGGTCAGGGCTTTGACCCTGTCTTCCTTGCCGCGAACATCTGCGGAGGCGGTGTTGTGATGGGTGCCTTCTTCATGGCGACCGACTATGTCACATCACCGGTTAGCAAGCTCGGCCAGATGATCTATGGTCTGATCATAGGTGTTCTGGGAGGTCTTTTCAGGATATTCGGGTCTTCGGCTGACTCATTCAGCTACGCCATCCTGATGGGTAACCTCTTCACCCCGCTGATCGACATGTACATCCTTCCAAAGCCGTTCGCATACCGCAAGAAGGCAATCGCACGTCAGAACGGCCAGCCCAAGCTCCCGTTCTCCAAGCGCATTCCGAAATCGGTCCTGGTCATTGGCCTCATCACTCTTCTTGCAGGTGCCGCACTCGGCGGAGTCTTCAAGCTGACAGAGGAGAGGATCAAGGAGCAGAAGGAGAGGGCCGCATGGCAGTCATATCAGGCTGTTGTGCCTCAGGCCGTGTCCTTCAGGGCTGTCGCAGCTCCTGACATCTACGGCAAGATCTACGGCTCAAGCTTCGGCAGGTCAACGATCAACGAGGCCGTCATAGGAATGGATGCTGACGGAAAGACTGTCGGTTATGCGATCTCGGTCACTTCCTCCGAGGGCTACGACGGCAACATCACGATCTCTGTCGGAATCGCAGCTGACGGAACCGTGAACTCCATAGCATTCACAGAGCTGCACGAGACTCCGGGTAAGGGAATGCTCGCAGCCGATGCCTCATTCAAGGATCAGTTCAACGGACGTGCGGTCACAAGCTTCAAGCTCCTGACAACTGGATCTGTCGAGGCCTCCAACGGAATCGACTGCATCTCAGGTGCCACGGTCACCTCTAAGGCGATCGTGAATGCGGTGAACGCCGCGTTGGACTTCTACAACAATGCA
This sequence comes from uncultured Spirochaetales bacterium, assembly GCA_902781545.1. Lineage (GTDB taxonomy): Bacteria > Spirochaetota > Spirochaetia > Sphaerochaetales > Sphaerochaetaceae > UBA9732. The sequence continues at coordinate 24,389 of CACZJR010000021.1, forward strand.
AAGGGGGTACAGTGATGAACAAATATGTTGAGAGACTGTACAACGGTCTCATTAAGGAAAACCCCACACTGGTGCTGATGCTCGGCATGTGTCCTACGCTGGCAGTCTCCACCCGTGCCTTCAACGGTATTGGCAGGGGTCTCAGCACAACTGCAGTCCTGATACTCTCCAACCTGGTGATCTCGCTTCTGCG
>CACZJR010000022.1:0-1024 GCA_902781545.1 uncultured Spirochaetales bacterium
GGATTTGAGTCAGGACCGGAAAAACAGGGAAAAGGGAATATGTGCGCTGCTTATCGCAGCCCTGATTCTTTGGACAGTTTTCATCTTCGCAAGGTCGCTCAGATCTGCGGAAGATTCCACAGAGGAAAGCGCTTTTTTTCTTGAGCTTATAAGAAGGTTCCTCCCTTCGGTAAGCATGCATTTTGTAAGGAAGCTGGCTCATTTCACCGAATTCTTCATACTCGGATGTCTGTCTTCGGCGTTTTTTCAAAGAGTCCTTGGCGAAAAGAAGCGCCCCGCGGTCATAGGCTGCCTGGCCGCTCTATGCTACAGCCTTGCGGTCGCTGTCACTGACGAGCTTCTTCAGCTCACAAGCCCGGGAAGAAGCTGCCAGATATCCGACATGCTGCTCTCCCGCGGCATAAAGTGCGCCCGCCGCACTGTGGGGAAGTACCGCTCAGAGCTGAACATCGACTCCTCATACAGCCGCTGAAGACCTAAAAGTTTTTACTTTATTTTTTGACATTTGCCATATGTGCCTTTAGAATTAAAGTACAGAGACTTTTGATTTAAGGAGGCACAAAATGAATCTGAACGTCAGAGGTATCCACTACCAGATCAGCGATGAGACCAGGGAATTCCTGGACAAGAAACTTGCAAAACTTGATTTTGCCGAGAGTTATCTTCACGATCTTGACATCACCATGAAGCGTGAGACGCTGGGACAGGGCTTCCACATAGATGCCAAGCTCCATTTCTCATGGGGAACCGTGAAGGTTGTCAGCTACGACTGCTACGAGCTTTATGAGGGGATCGAGATGATCGCCGACAAGATCGAGGCCGCGGCAAGAAAAGAGAAAGGCAAGGTTATAGAGGGATAACACTACCTGTTGAAGGGAACAAAAGAAACTGAAGGGTCTGCAATTAGTTTTGCAGTCCCTTCTCTTTTGGCTCAAGCACACTTTTGTGGGGATGAGTAGTCTCTGGATTTGGTGTGCTTTCTGCTTCTTTCCCAGATCTTGAGGAAGAAATACCTTGTGTCCCG
>CACZJR010000022.1:1054-1979 GCA_902781545.1 uncultured Spirochaetales bacterium
AGTTCCGGGATTCCGGATGCCTTGATCACTGAGATGAATTTCAGCAGGGACTGTCTCATGACCCTGGGGTCCTTGCAGGCAATGGCCGACTGCAGCATCTCCCGGAACACATAGGCCGCCTGGATCCTCTCGTTGGAGGCCAGGATCTCCTCAAGCCTCCTCTCACCGCACATGCGCCATTTGCGCTCTCCATCAGGAAGGGAAAGGCCTCTTCTCTCATAGGTCTCGAAGAGCATCCGGTTGTGGGCCCTGGCCGCCTCGTCACGGGCCTTGAGGGTGCTTCTGTTCGCCAGAATCAGGAAGTTGCTTCTCTTGAGCAATGAATATGAGAGATTCAGTTCCTTCAGCAGGACGTTGTCCTTCTCCTTCCTTGCCTTCTCCATGCCTTCCTGAAGTCTGCGTTGCTCACTCCTGCGGATCTCCGTCAGGACATTGTCGTTGTAATGCCTGATTATGTGGAACGGGTCGTAGACGATCCTGACCCAGGGGCACAGCTGCTCGAACACGGAGCTGAACTGTGCGTTCATGTCCATGGAGACGCCTAGAGAGCCTCAAGCCTCTCCCTGTCCAGCATCCTGACTATGTTCTTGTTTGTTCCCTTCATGTTCGCGATGTTGGAGATTGTGGAGCAGTCCCTGTCCAGGGCATCCATGATGTCCTTCTGGAACAGCCATGTCATGTTGTGGCCCTTGGCCTTGAACGGAATCCCGTTGCGGTGGATCCTCCCGCATGTCGGGCATCTGTAGATCCTGTAGTGGACCTCCACATCTATCCGAAGGAAACTGAACCCGAGATGTTTCAGGATCCTCTTCCTGTTGTCGCTCACATGTGTGATGTGGTTGCAGTTCCTGCATGTGGGGGCTTGCTCGACAAGGTTGCCGACTATGGTCTGGACCGTGATGCTGCGGCCGTCATTTGACCTCTC
>CACZJR010000022.1:2020-26313 GCA_902781545.1 uncultured Spirochaetales bacterium
ACCGAGTTTAGTTTGAACTTTTCAGGTGGTGGCCTTAAAAACAAGAACCCAGGCTTTCAACCTGGGTTCTGTCTTAGGTGCCGACCGGATTTGAACCGGTGAACAACGGTTTTGCAGACCGCCCCCTTAGACCACTTGGGTACAGCACCAATTTCTTATAACACAATGAATTGTTTAGGCCTGACTGTCTCCGTCTGTCACCCAAACGTCACCATGTACCTATAATATAGCACTTTAAAATCGTATGGTCAATTCAAATCAAAATGCATGGTCATCACTGGTTGTCTCCAGTCAGGCACAGAGTAAACAACACCTTTGGTAGCATTTTTGGTAACACAAACAATCTCCAAATACTCATCTTCTCTAGTTTTTTGTGGGAGTGAGGATTAATAACACTTCAAGTTTAAATTTTGTTGTGTATAATTATCTCATGGGGGAAGGATCGGAATGAAAAAGCTTACTACTCTTCTTTACATTGCTTTTGTAATGATTATCCTTATTTCATGCTCTGCTGAAATCGCCGAAGAGAATGAAGTCGACAACTCCATTTTTTCAATTGAGTATCTCGGTTATGATGAGACTTCTTCTGCGTCTTCTGTCTTTTTTATTGATACGAAAACTGCTTCTGAAGGAGCAATCTTTAAAGTAATAACCTTTAAGGCAACAAATAAGACTAATTCGGTTCAGTACATAGGAGATATTGGAATGACCTACATTTCTATGGTTCTTCCAAATAATCATGAATACTCTGGAACATCTGCCGAATCTTACAAATTTTTCCCAGAGCAAACACGAGAAATTACAGTTATTTTTGAAGTGATGAAGGGAGAGAAGATTGATGGAGCAAGAGTTACTTTTTCCCCTGCTCTTTCTGTTGCCACAAATGATGAATCGGTAGTAGAAATCCCATCAAATGCAGAAAAAGCTTTGCCAGATAGCAAAATCAAAGAATCATTAATTGGTCTTTGGGAACGTTACGACCACGCAAAAGATAAATATGATGCCTTTGTATGTTTCAAGGAGAATAATACTGTTTTGTTTGTCGATGAATCAGGTTATTATGATGGAACTTGGGCATTAGCTAATCAGCAATGTGAGATCACTGTTCCTGATATCTCCTTGCATTACTCTTTCACAGTTTATTACAAAGATAGCTATATTAAAGATGGTTCTCTTGTTGCTTTTTCAATTGATGATAGTGATCCTGCTTATCCTGTTTTCCAAAAAGCGAGAAAAGGTTCAAATACCGATATCATCTATGCAGAAGACTATACAACTTTCAAATTGTCACAATTAAATAACCGATATTTTGCGACTCAAGATAGAGAGTTGATATATTACTTTGCATCAGATGGAAGTGGATCTGCCTATCTTAAGGGAAACAATGGGAATTATGATGCATTAAATGGCATATCGTGGGAAATCACAGGTACAATTCTAACGATAAAATGGGGAGATGTTGTATTACTTAGTGCTGTTCATGCTAGAGGGAGTGATCCGAAATCCACAAAACTTGGATTCAACTTGTATTTCTTGGGTTATGAACATTATGAATGGCTTCCAAATGGAGTAAATATAAACATTCAGCAATAGTGCTTTTTGCCAAGTTTTATCTGTTTTGAGATTTGTGAGACGAAGTAGCATAATTCACAAAATGAGTCAGGTTCTTTGACAAGGAAAACACCTGTAACCACCCGCCCATCGTTCAGTCTGTCACGAATCCGAATGAGATTTTCAGATGTTGTTAATGCGGATTGGTGTTAGAGCAGCTCTAACATTATCATTTCCTTTAACAGATTCAGGCATTCTTTGTTTTTTCTGTTGATTGATTTATTCCACGTTTGAAGAGACGAAATTTGACAGAGTTGACCATAGAACCTCCAGTTTTGGTAACATTCTTGGTAACATCGTCTTTTTTCAAGCTTGCAACTCTTGGGATTATAAGGAATTAGGTTTCGATTGCCTTACCCCACTTGGGTAAAGCACCATTACACTTATTCAGTGCATTCCTTATTTAACAAAAAACATGTCAGAATGCAAGTACTATGTCATTCTCACTTGTCACGGACCTGATTTTGAAGGACAATTAACACAGGCAAATGGATTCGGAGGAGCAGATGACAAAGGCCAAAGTGCAGAGCGATATCATCAGGCTGGACAGCCGCAGGACCTCATACATAATCAAGGTCAGTGAGACAGGACATCTGGAGAACCTTTATTACGGCAGGAAGCTGCGCTCCGACTCGGACATGGATGCCCTCATGATCAAGCGCATAACAGGCATCGGCACAGGTGTGGCGTATTCAGAAAGAAGACCGCTCGTCTTCTTGGAGACCACATGCCTTGAGACCAGCACCCCGGGAAAAGGTGATTTCCGCACCCCTGCAGTCCAGGTCGAGTACTCAAACGGTATGACCACCCTGGATTTCGTCTACAAGGCCCACAGGTTCGTTGACGGAAAGCCCAAGATCTCAGGTCTGATTGCCCAGTCTTATGCCAACTTCCCTGAGGAGGCCACAACCCTTCAGATCCAGATGGCGGACAAGAGGCTGCCCATTGTCCTCCAGCTCAACTACACCATGTTCAAGGAGAGCGACACTCTTGTCAGATCCTGCATCCTGACAAACGGGATGAAGGAAAGCATAGTCATCCGCAATCTCGCCAGCCTCCAGCTGGACCTGCCTGATGCGGACTGGAACGTAGTGACTTTCGACGGCGCCTGGGCACGCGAGCGCAGCGTCACCAGAAGGCACCTTGAGGAAGGGATCATAGAGGTCGGGTCAAACTGCGGCGTCTCAAGCGCCTTCCATAACCCCGCTGTTTTCCTTGAGAGACAGGACTGCACATACAAATCAGGCGAGTGCTATGCCTTCAACCTGATCTATTCGGGCAACCACCGCGAGATAATCGAAAAGAGCCCGTTCGGACTTGCAAGGTTCCAGACAGGAATCAATCCGCAGGGCTTCGCATGGACGCTGGAGCCAGGCAAGGAGTTCACAACTCCTGAGGCGGTTGCCACATACTCACAGTTCGGCACCAACGGCGCCAGCAACAACCTGCATGCGTTTGTCAACAGCCACATAGTCAGAGGCTCATGGCAGTATCGCGAGCGCCCTGTGCTATGCAACAACTGGGAGGCCACCTATTTCAATTTCTCAGAGGGCAGGATCATCGAGCTTGCCAGAGCGGCCAAGGAGCTTGGAGTTGAGCTCTTTGTCCTTGATGACGGCTGGTTCGGGCAGAGAAACGATGACACCACAAGCCTGGGCGACTGGTATGTGAACACCAAGAAGCTCACCGGCGGAATCACAAGGCTCGCAGACAAGATCCATGCCATGGACATGATGTTCGGAATCTGGGTAGAGCCCGAGATGATCAGCAGAAGAAGCCTCCTCTTTGACAGCCACCCCGACTGGGCGGTCATGATTCCCGGAAGGGAGCCATCAGTCGGAAGGAACCAGTTCATCCTGGACCTCACAAGGAAGGACGTGCGTGACTATCTTGTCAGGGCAATGACCGAGGTGTTCCACATCTCAAAGGCAGACTATGTCAAATGGGACATGAACAGGATCTTCAGCGACCTGTACAGCGCATCCGGAATCAGGATGGGAGAGTTCGGGCACAGATATGTCATGGGTCTTTATGAGGTGTTCTCGCGCCTTGTGAGCGCATTCCCCAAAATACTGTTCGAAGGCTGTGCGTCAGGCGGGAACAGGTTCGACCTGGGAGTCCTGTGCTTCATGCCCCAGATCTGGACAAGCGACAACTCCGATGCCTGCTGCAGGACAAGCATCCAGGGAGGAACATCCTATGCCTACCCTGTCAGCACAATGGGCGCCCATGTCTCGGCTTCCCCTAACCATCAGACACTCAGGAAGACAGACATAGAGTCACGTTTCAATGTGGCGGCATTCGGGATCCTGGGCTATGAGATGGACCTGGGAGCCCTGAATTCCCAGCAGAAGCTTGCAGTCAAGGACCAGATCGCATTCTACAAGCGCTACAGGGCACTTCTGCAGTACGGGCGTTTCTTCAGGCTTTCCGATGAAGGCGCAAACCGCACCAGGTGGATGGTGGCAAACACTGATTTCAGTGAGATGATAGTCCTTGATTTCCAGACCCTCAACCAGAGCAACACAGGACCTGAGGTCCTGAGGATTCCGTATGCGCGCGCAGAGTTTGACTATGAGCTTACCTCAAGGATCCAAAAGGTCCCGATCAGCGACTTCGGAAGCCTGATCAACATGGTCAGCCCCGTCATGCTCAAGGCCGACAGCAACCTGAAGAAGATAATTGATGACAAGGTGATGCTCAGCAGCAGCGACGAGCGCTGCATTGTCTCAGGTGATGTCCTGGCTTATAGCGGAGTGAGGCTCAACCCGCAGTTCAGCGGCGCAGGCTTCGCGCAGGACGTAAGGGTCCTTGGAGACTTCGGCTCAAGGCTCTATCACATTGTGAGAATACAGAAGGAAGGCAGAAAGTAAGACCGCGTTTTCTCATCTCGCGCAGAAAGAAAGGTACAGCAAGAAGAGCAGCCCCATTTGTCAGCTCCCCCTCACCTATGTTCTCAAGCACATATGAGACCGGGACTGTCAGAATATCAATCTGCTCGTTCTGGTCCAGACTGCGGTCCTTGAGATCCGTCTCCACACTCATGTTCTCCGCAAGGCAGAAACCCACGGGACATCTCATGTAAGCGGAGTTCTGGCAGACCGAGCCAAGAAACGTGATCCTGCCGGCTCTCAGGCCTGTCTCCTCCCAGAGCTCCCTTGCAGCGGCATCAGATGCGCTCTCACCCTTCTCCACAAGGCCTGCGGGGAACTCCAGTGTCACGGACTCAGTGCCGTGACGGAACTGACGCTCCATAACAAAGCGCGCAACTCCGTCAGAGCCAGTGAAATAAGGGATGATTGTGACACCGCCGCGGGCGAAATCCAGCTCCACGAAGTCCCCCTCACGGCCCTCGGGACCTTTACGGTGCACGATGTTGACGTCAAAGAGGACGGTCTTTCCCTCGTTACGTCTGCTTTCAGTATTCCACAGCAGGCGCGACGGATCGGGAGAGCTCTCAAGAGTATTGAATGTGTTCTGGTCCAGCTTCCTCATGACTTCCTGGATGAGCAGTCAGCGGTGCAGGAGGCACATGCGGACGGTGAACAGGAGTCAAACTTCGGGACATACGGGGTGTGCTTGAATTTGACAGTGCTGTGGATGTGGTCTGCAATCGCCATGAATGCCTTTGCGCTCTCGCTCTCCGGATTCTTCTCTATCCAGTTCACACCAAGGTCCTCATCCTGCTGAAGCCCAAGCTCCATCGGGATTCCTCCGAGGAACGGGATGTTCTGCTCCACGCAGAGGTTCTTTCCGCCGTCTGTTCCGAACACCGGAATGTGCTTCCCGCAGTCCGGGCAGATGAGATAGCTCATGTTCTCCACAAGTCCCAGGACCTCAACATCGAGCTGCCGTGCGAAGTTCAGGCTCTTTCTGGCGTCCAGGACCGCCACCTGCTGCGGTGTGGTCACGACAATGGCACCGGTCAGATCAGGGACGCTCTGGCAGACTGCGAGCTGCTCATCTCCTGTTCCGGGAGGTGAGTCTATCAGAAGGTAATCAAGGGTTCCCCACTCGACATCGGCAAGGAACTGCTTTATGACGCTGAGCTTCATCGGTCCACGGAAAATGATGGCCTGATCAGGGTCGCTTAATGCAAAACTTAGGCTGACAATCTTCAATCCTGCCCTTGGGCTGACTGGAATCATGCTTGTCCCAAGCTCGTTTGACTGGAGGATAGCACCCTCGCAACCGAACATCTTCGCTATATTCGGACCATGTATGTCTGTATCAAGGACGCCTACTGTGTAGCCCTTCTTCAGAAGAGCGTTGGCAAGATTGACGGTGACCGTGCTCTTTCCTACTCCGCCCTTTCCGCTCATGATGAGTATCTTACGGTCAATGAATGACATCCTGTTGTGAATATTGATTTCCTGAATCTCTGTCTCGTTAGGCATGTTGTACTCCTGACTGGTCATTCCGGGATGAATGCCAATTGAAAGATATCCTTAATATCGGTATTCGGCAATAGCCGTATTCTATTTACAAAGTCCATCCATGCCTATAAAATCCACAATGCAACTCAAATTGACGGAGACGGCAGATGGACACACCAGCTAACGGGAAATACATTGGCTACTCAGGTCTGAAGGACCAGACCGTTATTCTTCTCAGACGCCTCAGGAGCATCATGTACCCTGAGATCTTCGAGGAGTGCCCGTGCACAGCCACAACCGTCATGGAGAGCAGCATAGAGGCCGAGAAGATCCTCCGCGAGCTCATCCCATGGGTCAAGCCCGATGCCGACACGGAATCTGTCACACAGACCGTCCTTGATTCGCTGGACGGGATAAGGGACATCCTTGAGACAGACATCCAGGCAGCCTATGACGGGGACCCCGCCGCAAGGGACAAGACAGAGATCATGCTCGCCTACCCCGGATTCGAGGCCATCAGCATCTTCCGCATCGCACACATGATGTTCAAGCTGGACATCCCCTATCTGCCCAGGATCATGACTGAGTACGCCCACAACCACACCGGCATCGACATCCATCCCGGTGCTACAATCGGAGCCTATTTCTTCATTGACCACGGCACCGGTGTGGTAATCGGAGAGACTACCGTAATCGGAGACCACGTCAAGATTTACCAGGGCGTCACACTGGGAGCCAAGAGCTTCTCCCTCGGGCCTGACGGCAACCCCGTCAAAGGCGTGGACAGGCATCCCAAGATCGGCAACAACGTCGTGATCTACTCCGGAGCCACGATTCTCGGCGGAGACACCCACATCGGCGACAACAGCGTCATAGGCGGAAACGTCTGGCTCACTCACAGCGTGCCCGCGAACTCCACAATCCTCAGGAACTGACAGATAGCACGATGCCTGCCTGAATGCCGGCAGACTTTATAAAACAATTGTCCTCGTAAACGTTTACAAATTCCTGAGATGTCTTGCACTTGACTTCTCATTACAAGTAATATATCAGTAGCAGAAAATCGGATGCTCAGTCCGGTTTGGGACCCCTTCATGAGGTCCCGGAACAAAACAAAATTAAGGAAGTGACTATGTACGCACTAGCACAGTTACCTGCAGAGCAGTTGTCCGCACAGATAAGCAACGGTCTGATCCTGCTTGTCCTGGGAATGGCGATTGTCTTTGTGTTCCTGACAATCCTTGTTTTCACAACCAAGGGTGTCTCCAAAGTCGTCAGGAAATTCGAAAAGAAGGCACCTGCAGCGCAGCCTGTAGCACAGGCAGCCCAAGTTGCCGCTCCGGCAGCAGTTGCATCCAATGATGCAGAAGTAGCCGTGGCCATAGCAGCCGCAATGGCAAAATCCAGGAGTTGAGGTAGAGAAATGAAGAAAGTTGATTTCATGTGTACAGCCTTCAGGGACGGCTTCCAGTCCGTCTACGGAGCAAGAGTATTCACAAAGGACTTCATGCCTGCAGTAGATGCAGCACGCAAGGCCGGCATCACCCACTTTGAGGCAGGTGGCGGAGCACGTTTCCAGGCCCTCTACTTCTACAGCAACGATGATGCATTCGAGATGATGGACGAGTTCAGGAGAGTCGCAGGACCCGATGCAAACCTCCAGACACTCTCAAGAGGTGTCAACGTCGTAGGTCTTGACTCACAGCCGAGAGACATCATCGACCTCCACGCCAAGATGTTCAAGAAGCACGGAATGACCACAATCAGGAACTTCGATGCCCTCAACGACGTCAACAACCTGATCGACAGCGGAAACTCAATCCACAATGCAGGTCTCAAGCACGAGGTCACAGTCACAATGATGAGCCTCCCGCCAAACACAACCGGCGCACATGACCCTGCATTCTATGAGAAGACACTGCGCAACATCCTGGACGCAGGAATCCCATTCGATAGCATCTGCTTCAAGGACGCATCCGGAACATCAACCCCCAGGACAGTCTACGAGACAGTCAAGAGAGCAAGAAAGCTTGTCGGTGACAAGGTCAAGATTGTCATGCACAGCCACGATACAGCCGGATGCTGTGTGGCACAGTACATGGCAGCCCTCGATGCAGGCGCAAACCAGGTCGACCTCTCAATGCAGCCGGTTTCCGGCGGAACATGCCAGGTTGACATCATCACAATGTGGCACGCCCTCAGAGGCACAGACTATGACCTCGGAATCGACATCCATGCCATCCAGAAGGCAGAGGACGTCTTCCAGCAGTGCATGAAGGATTACTTCCTGCCTCCTGAGGCAACAACAGTCAACCCGAACATCCCGTTCTTCCCTCTTCCAGGCGGAGCACTTACCGCAAACACACAGATGCTCAGGGACAACGGCCTGATGGACAAGTATCCTCAGATCGTCGAGGCCATGGGCGAGACAGTCGCAAAGGGCGGATTCGGAACATCAGTCACTCCCGTGTCACAGTTCTACTTCCAGCAGGCATTCAACAACGTCATGTTCGGACCTTGGAAGAAGATCGCCGAGGGTTACGGAAAGATGGTCCTGGGCTACTTCGGAAAGACTCCTGTCGAGCCGGATCCTGAGGTCGTCAAGATCGCAGCCGAGCAGCTGAAGAAGGAGCCGACAACCAAGAAGGTCGTCGACATCAACGATGCTGATCCGTCAAAGGGCCGCGAGGCAGCTATCAAGATGCTCAAGGACAACAACATCGAGGTCACCGATGAGAACATCTTCATCGCCGCATCCTGCAAGGAGAAGGGAATCTTATTCCTGACAGGCAAGTCAAAGGTCAACGGCGTCCGCAAGGCTGATCCCGCAGAGGAAGCCGCAAAGAAGGCCGGAGAGTACACAGTCACAGTCAACGGCAAGGCATACGGTGTCAAGCTCGGCAAGACAAGCGCAACAGTCAACGGAGTTGATTATCCGCTCTCAGTCGCAGCAGGAATCGACCAGAACGCAATCGCAGCCACACAGAGCGCAGCTCCCGCAGCGGCAACAGCTCCCGCGGCAGCCCCTGCACCGTCAGCAGCACCTGCAGGCGGACAGGTCGTAGCAGCCCCAATGCCCGGTCTGATTCTCAGACTCGAGTGCAAGGAAGGCCAGAGCGTCAAGAAGAACCAGCTGATCATGGTCATGGAGGCCATGAAGATGGAGAACGAGATCTACGCACCATGTGACGGCGTGATCGGAAAGATCGCTGTCTCACAGGGCCAGCAGGTCAACGCAGGTGATCCGCTTCTTACAATAGCCTGAGGAGAGAGAGATGGGACAGTATTTTCTTGAATTGTGGCAGACCACAGGACTTTACGGATTCCTGGGATTAGGCAATGCATCCGCCGCCGGATTCGGCTGGGGAAACTTTGTCATGATCCTTGTGGGATTCGTGCTTTTCTACCTTGCCATTAAGAAAGGCTTCGAGCCTCTTCTGCTCATCCCTATCGGAATGGGCTGTGTTCTCTCAAACATCCCGTTCGCCTACATCGCAGGAAGTGACCCTTCCCTTGCAGCAGGCGCACAGGGAGCCGTGGGATTCATCAAGATCCTCTTTGATGCAGGTATCCAGAGCGGACTCTTCCCGGTCCTGATCTTCATGGGAGTCGGAGCAATGACTGACTTCGGACCGCTGATCGCAAACCCGAAGACACTTCTTCTGGGTGCAGCAGCTCAGTTCGGAATCTTCGCCGCACTTATTGGCGCTCTGCTTCTCTCCTACATCCCGGGAATCAACTTCGACCTGCATGCGGCCGCATCAATCGGAATCATCGGAGGTGCTGACGGACCTACCGCGATCTATGTCACGACGCGTCTGGCACAGGACCTCCTGGGCCCGATCGCAGTCGCAGCCTACTCCTACATGGCACTGGTGCCTGTCATCCAGCCGCCCATCATGAAGGCCCTGACAACAGAGGCTGAGAGAAAGATCAAGATGCAACAGCTCAGACCTGTCTCAAAGACAGAGAAGATCATCTTCCCGATCTCAGTCCTGATGGTCTGTGCACTTCTGCTTCCGAGCGCCACACCGCTTATCGGTGCCCTGATGTTCGGAAACCTGCTCAAGGAATGCGGAGTCACAGGAAGACTTGCTGACACTGCCTCAAACGCAATGATGAACATAGTCACCATCTGCCTCGGACTCTCAGTCGGATCAAAGATGGAGGCCAGCCACTTCCTGCAGCTCAACACCCTGGGAATCCTGCTCCTCGGAGCCGTTGCATTCGCACTCGGAACCGCAATGGGTGTCCTGATCGCAAAGCTGATGAACAAGCTCGACAAGAAGCATCCTGTCAACCCGCTCATCGGTGCGGCAGGTGTCTCCGCCGTTCCTATGGCAGCCCGTGTGGCCAGCAAGGTCGGCCAGGAGGCAGACCCGCAGAACTTCCTTCTCATGCATGCCATGGGACCGAACGTCTCAGGTGTCATCGGATCTGCAGTCGCAGCCGGTGTCCTGATGGCCTGTGTTCCTGTCATGGAGCCGCTTATCAACGGCATGAGACCTGTTCTCGCACTCATCGGCGGCTGATAGCCCAGAAGAGACAGCAAAGGGGATTGCGTAAGCAGTCCCCTTTTTGTTTGCATTCGATTCTAGATTTAGTTAGATGCTCTAGATGCTTTAGATGCCTTAGTTTCCCTAGATGCCCTAGATGCCCTAGTTGCCCTTAAGCTCAGCCTCTGCATCCAGCCTGGCTTTCTCAAAGACATCTGAATAGCTCAGTGAGGGACCCTCAAGAATACCCTCCCAGGTCCCCTTCTTCGCCATCTGCACTATCAGCTGCTTGGGCAGGATCCTTGTGGCAGGGACATCAGCCTTGCGGGCAAGACCGTCACGGGCAAGGAAGAAATGCTTTATGTAGACTTTCTCCGCGCGGCTCAGGAGCTTGAAGTTGCAGATCTTCTCCCAACCCGGACGCTCCGGATTCTTCTGCTCGGCGCAGGTGGAAAGATCATGCGCGATCTTTTTCCTCTCAGCTGGCTTGAGCTTCTGATCAATCTCAGAGACAAGTGAATCCTTGAGCTCGAACAGATATCTGACATCCGAGAGGGCATATTCAATCTGCTCCCTGGGAATGGGGCGTCTCATCCAGTTGGCTGTCTGGTATTTCTTCTTCTGCGACGTGCTTGCAACACTGATGCCGAGATTGCGCTCTATCAGACCTGTCAGATTCCCGTTGAAACCAAGGGCCATTGCGAGGACGCGCACATCATAGACATTGCGCATCTGTATTCCCAGGGATTTGCGTGCAAGTGCGGCATCGCTCTGGCATGCGAACATGATCTTCTCCACAGGCCCTTCCAGGAACGACTTCATCTCGGAAAGACCATCTGCGGTCTTTGCCAGGGCAAGTGCATCAAGGATGTAATAGCTGCTTTTGTCATATAGCTGGATTATGCAGACATGCTCGCCGTAACAGTGGAGGTTCGACTCCTCCTCAAAGTCCATGGCGACGCTCTGTATTTCCTGCTCCTTCCACCGCATGACAAGCGCATTCAGCTCTGAAGCCTTTGAGATGAACGTGTAATCCATCAGAACGGCTCCTCCTGGGCCTTGAGCGCCCCTGCCCTTGTTCCGGCATGACATGCGGCAAGCAGATCTGCCCCTCGCATCAGTGAATCGGCCATTGCGGCCGTGAACGCATCTCCGCAGCCTGTTGTGTTCTGAGAGCGTACCCTCAGGGCATCTATATGAGCAAGCTCGCACCCGACCTCATGTATGAAGCACCCCTTCACCCCGTTTGTTATCACGGCATTGCAAGGCAGATTCTCCACAAGCTCAAGAGGGTCAAAGGCACCGCCGAAGGTCTGGATGAGCTCCTCAAGATTAGGTTTGACAAGGTCAGGCCTGAACTCGGGCGCAAGATCCAGGCTGCCGGTCAGGTCTCCCCTTTTGACATCAATGACCACATAGCAGCCGGCCTGCTTTGCAAGCTTAGCCATGTCCGGATACAGGTCAGTGCTGTAGCCGGGGCTTCTTGTACCGGTGAAGATGACGCATTTCACGGACGGCAGGATCTTCCTGTACGCCTCAAGGACAGATGCTTCCGTATCGCGGCCTTCAATTGAAGGACTCTCCTGCACAAGCTCTGTGGTGGTCACGCCAATTCCGTTGGTACCGGTCTGAAGAACGGTGACACAGGTTCTGATGGGGCTGGGATCCTCAATCGCACATGACTTGAATCCTTCGGCAGCTGCCTGCGCATGAAACTCCTTGACGCGCGACGGGTTCATGTGTGTGAGGAGTATGACATCGTTACCCAGCTTTGCAAGGCCGCGCGCGACATTGACGCCTTTTCCGGAGAAGCAGCTTTTCCACTTCTCAGTGCGGTTGACATCACCCTCGCTGATGCGCTCATAGCCCATGATCAGCTGATAGGTCGGGTTCAGGGATACTATAAGGAACGAACTCAAATCTTAATCTCCAGTGTCTTGTTCAGCACCAGCTGGCGAAGTTTCACGCCAGCTCCGTTGAGCATCATCATGGATGCCTTGACGCTGTCAGAGTCAGGATACTTGTTGTCCCTGTAGACGACCTCGCGGATTCCGCTCTGGATGATCGCCTTGGCGCATTCGTTGCAGGGGAACATCACCACATAGAGGGTGCAGCCCCTGAGGTCCCTGGAGATGCTGTTCAGGATCGCGTTCAGCTCTGCGTGGCAGACAAACGGATACTTTGTCTCAAGGGGTGCGCCTGTGCGTGCCCAAGGAAGAGCATCGTCACTGCAGCCGATCGGAAAGCCGTTATAGCCGGTGCCCACAATCTTCTTGTCCTCGTTGACAATGCATGCGCCCACCTGTGTGTTGGGGTCCTTGCTCCTCATTGATGAGAGGGTCGCAACGCTCATGAAGTACTCGTCCCATGAGATGTAATCTGTTCTCTTGTCCATGTCGGCCTCCAATAATCCTGAATCCCTGTAAGTATAGCATGGAAACATATATGTGATGCAATTTGGCTTGTCGTTATTTTTCCTGTGTGTTAACCTTTATGTAACTCATAAGGAGGCGGGGATGAAGATCCAGAAAGCTGCAGAAGACTACCTTGAGGCAATGCTCATGCTGAAGGAAAAAAACGGATATATCCGCTCAATAGACATTGCAAACCAGCTTGGAGTCACCAAGCCAAGTGTGACATACACCACCAAGCGCCTCCGTGAGAACGGCTACATCACCATGGACCAGGACGGTCTGATCACACTCACCGAAACCGGCATGGAGATCGCCAGCCGCATATACACCAGACACAAGGTCCTCACCCAGTTCTTCGTCAAGCTAGGAGTCCCAAGCGAGATCGCACGCGAGGATGCCTGCAAGGTGGAGCATGACCTGAGCCCGGTGACATTCGAGGCAATAAGCAGACTTGCGGACCGGGACTGAGACCGCCATGGACCCTGAGACAACGGAAAGAAAACATAGATGCGAGCTTGCCCTACCCGCAGGGTCGCTCCAGTGTGCCCTCTATGCGTTCAAAGGCGGAGCCGATGCCGTCTATTTCGGCCTGAAGAGCTTCTCTGCCCGTAAGGGGGCAGTCAACTTCTCCTTCGAGGACGTGCGCAAGATCAAGGCATACTGCCAGGCAAACGGCAAGAAGTTCTATGTGACGGTGAACACCATCGTCACAAACAGAGAGCTTCAGGATGTGTCCTTGCTTCTGAAGCAGCTTGAATACCTTCAGCCTGACGGGCTGATAGTACAGGACCTTGGAATTGCAAAGCTGATCAGGGAGAAGTTCCCAAGTCTTCCGCTACATGGGTCCACGCAGCTTGCAGTACATACAATCAATGGCGTGAAAGAGCTCCAGAAGCTTGGATTCACACGTGTTGTACTCTCCAGAGAGCTATCATTTGATGAGATCAAGGCAATCCGCAAGGCTTGCCCGGATGTAGAGCTCAAGGTGTTCATCCACGGTGCGCTGTGCTATGGCTTCTCCGGTTTGTGCATGGCCAGCCAGTTCATCGCCTCATCCGGATCTGATGGTCTGAGAAGCGCCAACAGAGGCTCCTGCGCGCAGATCTGCCGCACCTGGTTCCACTGCCAGGAGACTGACTCCGACAGCTGGCTCTTCAGCATGAAGGACCTGTGCCTCGGAGAGAAAGTCAGGCTTCTTGAAGATGAAGGCGTTGACTCATTCAAGATAGAGGGCCGCATGAAGGGCCCGGACTACGCATACTGGTGCGCAAGATACTACAGGCTCCTGATGGACGGCCACACAGAAAAAGAGCAGGAGGTGCAATGGGCAAAAGAGGCCATGCAGGTGTCTTTCTCCAGAGAGACCACAGAATACTTCTTCAATACCGGCTCAAACGGCAGCACGAACTGCCAGAACATGGTCTCCAGCACAGATCCGGGACATAAGGGGATTCCTGTCGGAACAATCGACAAGGTCTATGGGTCAAAAGCTGTGGTGAGGTTCTCGAGGGCAGTAGCACTCAGGGACGGCCTCAAGGTCAGCTCAGGATCCTCAAGCTCAAGCTTCAGCCTCTCTCATATTGAGGACATGGGCGGAAACAGCAAGTCCTTCATCTCTGAAGGTGAGACCGCAGTGATCAATTTCCCTTCCGGGGAGTTTGAGAGGAGACCCGGCTTTGGAACGCCCGTGTGGTGCATATCAAGGCACAACCTGAACATGAGCATCCTCAGTGAGAGCATACCTCTCTACAAGAGTCCGGTGGACCTGGACATAAGCATCCTCCCCTCATCCATATCAGTTAACGGGAAGAATTATCCGCTCGATGTCCAGGAGGCAAAGAGCAGCTCAGACATCACAGCAATTCTCACAAAGGTCTTTGAGGCATCGGACAAGAGCTATTTCACATCAGGAAAGCTCTCTGTCACCAACAGGTCCGGCTTTGAGAGCCCGTTCCTGCCCATGTCCGTGATGAAGCAGATAAGGCGATCATTTTATGAGAGTCTTGACCAGACCTTTGAGAAAGAGCTCTCAGTTCCTGTAAGTATCACAGAATGCTCTCCCCCATCACTCAGAAACGGCATTCTCCCGCCACGTGTGGAGCTCGGTCTCTGGGACAAGGTCGTACGGACAGACAAAGGTACTTTCATGTCACTCTCCCCCGTGATGTTCAAGGAAGAGGAATACTATGCAAAGGTGGAGAAGACCCTTGATGAGGATCCTTCTGTCATAGTGGGACTGAACAACATAGCACAGGTCAGGTGGGCATATGGCTACCTCAAGAATCATCCTGACTTCAAGGCATTTGCCGATGTTTTCCTTTACACGGAGAACACCCTTGCCTATGACAGCCTCAAAGAGGAGCTGCCTTGTCTTATCGGATCCTACGAGCTGGACAAGGACACCCCGTTCAACTATACGGGAGAGACCTACACACCGGCGCTTTTCATCAGCCGGGTCTGCATGAGGCACAACGGCCTGAATCTCCCATGCACGGGATGCAGCAGGGACAACACCTTCCATCTGGAGCAAAGCGGAAAGCACTACAAGGCATGGTGCAAGGACTGCATCACAGTGGTCACAAAACAGTAAACAATAATTTAGAGGCATTGAAATGAACATACTAGTCGTCAACGGAAGCCCCAGCGGCAAGAACAGCATCACGCTTCACACCGCCCTTTATCTTGAGAAGAAATTCCCGGATCAGAAATTCACTTATCTGGATGCGGCATCAAGGATCCATGGTCTTCAGAAGGACTTCAGCCCTGCTGCGGAGGCACTCTCAGGCGCAGACATGATTCTGTTCTCATACCCTGTGTACACCTTCATAGCCACAAGCCAGCTCCACCAGTTCATCAGGCTGATCAAGGAAAACAATGTTGACCTGAAGGGCAAGGTGGCCAGCCAGATCACCACAAGCAAGCACTTTTATGACATCACAGCCCATAATTACGTGAGGGACAACTGCTTTGACCTGGGGATGAATTACATCCCGGGCCTTTCGGCGGACATGGATGACCTGCTTAAGGAGAAGGGCCAGAAAGAGGCATGCGAGTACTTCAAACACCTGCTCTGGTGCGTCAGGAACAAGGTGTTTGAAAGGCAGGTTCTTCATGAGAGAAAGCCTCTTGTGGAGGAAGTTGATGTCCCCAGGACGCATGTTCAGCCTAAAAATGACAAAGATGTTGTCATTCTGGTCGATAGTTCCAACACCAACCCCACCCTTGATGCAATGGTCAGGAGGTTCCAGTCAAAGCTTCCCTTTAAGACCAGGGTCATTGACCTGGGAACATTCGGTTTCAAGGGCGGATGTCTCGGATGCTTCCGTTGCGCCGCGACAGGGCACTGCATCTACAAGGACGGGTTCGAGGACCTTCTAAGAAACAGCATCCAGAAGACAGACTCCATCATCATGGCGTTCAACATCCAGGACCACAGCATGGGTGTGCGCTTCAAGCTCTATGACGACAGGCAGTTCTGCAACGGGCACAGGACGGTGACCACAGGAATGCCCATGGGCTATATCATCACAGGAAACCTTGACGCCGAGGAGAATCTCAGGATGATAATCGCTGGCCGCGGTCAGGTCGGAGGAAACTACATCGCCGGTACCGCCACAAACCAGACAGATCCGGAAAAGGAGATCGACCAGCTTGCCCTTAATCTGGAATATGCGCTGGACACAGGCCTTCAGAGGACATCGAACTTCCTGGGAATCGGAGGCATGAAGATATTCAGGGACCTGATCTACCTCATGCAGGGCATGATGAAGGCGGACCACAGATACTACAAGTCCCATGGGCTCTACGATGATTTCCCGCAGAAACAGAGAGGAACAATCTTCAAGATGAAGCTCGTGGGAATCCTGATGAACAGTCCTAAGCTCATGGCCAAGGCCGGTGACAAGGTCACAGAGGGCATGGTCGGCCCGTACAGAAAAGTTGTGGATAACGCGTGATTCATAATGTATACTGAAAGATAGTGTTTACAAAAAACAATTGGAGGCATAGATGGCACACACAAAGAGGGTTAGAAAGAATCTGATCATGTATCCGCTGGGAACAGTGGGAAGGGACATGGTCTATGCGCTGTTCGCGAACTTCCTTCTGACATTTGTCCTTATAACAAAGAACCTGACGGCAGCACAGCTGACCGCAATCACCGCAATCATGGTCGCGGCAAGAATCTTCGATGCCCTCAATGACCCCATCATGGGAAACATCATTGAAAAGACGAGGACCAAATGGGGCAAGTTCAAGCCCTGGCTGCTTTCAGGATGCATAACATCAAGCGCAGTCGTCATTGCGGCATTCAACAACTCCGGAATCAACGGCTGGGGATTTGTCGTCTATTTCGGCGTCATCTACTTCCTGTACAGCATCACATACACAATGAATGACATCTCATACTGGGGAATGGTCCCGGCCCTCTCATCGGACGCTGACACCAGAAACCAGTTCACATCCCGCGCCACGCTGTTCGCAGGAATCGGAAGCACCCTTGCATCAGTCCTGATCCCGATGCTCACCACAGGTGGGATGGCAATCGGCGGAAACGCCGTCACAGCCTACGGTGTCGTGGCGATTGTTATCTGCATACTCTCCCCTCTCTTTGCGATGTTCACATTGTTCGGAGTCCAGGAGAACAGGAGCGACATGTCCAAGCCTGCTCCGAAGATCAGCCTGAAGATGATAGTCAAGACTATCACCGGAAATGACCAGCTGATGTGGATCTCCCTGATCTTCCTGCTCCAGCAGATAGGAAACGGCCTTGTCGTCGGAGGACTCGGATCATTCTACATCTACTTCGAGTTCGGCTATGCCGGAGGCCTCTACTCACTGTTCACCATGCTCGGAATGTCCGTGACCGCATTCCTGATGATCTTCTACCCCATGATATCCAGGAGACTCCAGAGAAAGAGACTGATGGGCATTCTGCAGAACGTCGGAATAGTCGGTTATCTTACAATGCTGCTCGCCGGCCTGTTCATGCCTGCCACCATGATCAAGTTCTACATCATCACAGTCGGCTACATGCTGGCGAATTTCGGACAGTACGGCTTCTATCTTGTCATGATGATCTCAATCATCAACACAGTCGAATACAATGAGCACAAGCACGGGGAGCGTGCCGAGGCAATCATCTCATCTCTCAGACCGTTCCTCACAAAGCTCGGAAGTGCCATCTGCGTCGCACTGACAAGCGCCACATACCTGATTTTCAGGGTCACAGAGATCACAAACGGAATCTCATCCGCAGAGAACGCAGCCGCAATGGATGCAGCCTATGACAAGAACGGAGTCATCAGCACCCTTCTCTCAAATGTCCAGAGGGGCCAGAGTCTCGGTCTTCTTATTGCAATGACAATCGTGCCGCTTGCCTTCATGCTCGTGGCATTCTTCCTGTACAGGGCAAAGTATAAGCTCGATGAGTCCGAGTATGAGAGAATCTGCAAGGAGCTCGAGTACCGCAGGAGCCTTGTTAACGAATGAGCATGCTTAGACTGGTCCTTAAGGCGGCAGTGCCGCTTCCTAAACTGGAGAGTTTCTCAAGATACCTTTTCATCGGCCCGCATCCGGATGACATAGAGATCGGAGCCGGTGCCACAGTCTCAAAGCTGGCCGCCATGGGCAAGGAGATCTCTTTCCTAATCTGCCTTGACGGCCGCTACGGACTTGGGAACGCACCAAAGGGAACCACGCCGGAGGAACTGGTCAAGATTAGAAAGGAAGAGGCCATCGCCAGCGCCAAGGTCCTGGGAGTGGATGATGTCCACTTTTTGGATTTCTGCGACGGTGGCTTCTACGACATCCAGCAGCTCCGTACCGCCATGGCAGTGCGTGTGGGTGTCTTCAAGCCCGATGTCATCTTTGCGGTTGACCCTGATGTCCCCAACGAGTGCCACATCGATCATCTGAACATTGGCCGTGAATGCAAGATCATTGCAAAGCTTGCTCCGTTCAAGGAGATCATGGAGCGCTACGGCGCACAGACTGCCCCCGTGAAGGCAATTGCCCTCTACATGACTGCAAAGCCCAACCGTTATGTCGCCACAAAGGGGCATCTGAAGAAGCAGATAGAGGCAATGAAGACCAACAAGAGCCAGTTCCCGGAAGGCTGCAGCGACCTTGCCGCAGTGTCAAAATACCTGAAGCTGCGCTCACTGTTCTTCGGCCTCAGACGCTGCCGAACCAGCGCCGAGGGCTTCAGGGTGATTGACGCCCTTCACATGCACTGCTTCCCTGAAGAGGGCTGACAGACTATTCCAAAACAACCTGTACAATATCACGTTGGCGTGATATAATCCCAATTATGGGAGGTCTCATCATGCCCACAATTGCCAGGTTTTATGGCATTAAGATAAGCATCTACCAGATGCAGAAAGAACACAACCCTCCCCACCTTCATGCATTGTATTGACATTAAGACCGGAAACCAGATCAGAGGCAATCTTCCGGGAACGGCACTGGCCTTAGTACGGAAATGGATTACAATTCATAAGGATGAACTGATTGAAATGTGGAAGACCCAGCAGTTCAGACAACTTCCCCCATTGGAGTGATTGATGGAATACGTATTTCACAAAGTAAAAAGTATTGGAATTGTTGACAATCACACGCTGATTGCACAGTTTGAGGATGGCCTCTGCAAGACATATGACATGAACCAGCTTCTTGAAAAGTTCCCTGCATTCGGTGATCTTTTGTCTGACAAAGAACTGTTCAAACGAGTCCACGTTGAGGGTTCGGGCTTCGGTATTGTATGGAATGATTACTTTGATCTCTCATGCAATGAAATCTGGGATAACGGTACGGCTGTTCCTACTCCATTTGACGGGCTGCTTGCTTTGAGTGATGCGACAGAGCTTTGGAATCTGAACGAAAGCACGCTGAGAAAAGCAATTTCCTATGGGAAACTGAAGGTTGGCTTTGACGTCTGTAATTATGGCAAACAGTGGGTTGTGACTAAAAAAGCAATGATCAGGGAGTACGGACAACTGAATGAGATTTCAGAGGACTTCAATTGGAATACGGACTCAATGGTTGCAGAGAATACATCTGGTTATGGAGCCAAATCCAAACCGGACTGTTGACATGTGATATGGCAGAGCATAATATAACACTTGTTATTTTATGCCGAGAAAGACTGTCATCTTCAAGAAAGACATCATAAAAGCCGCAGTGGAGCTTGTCCGTTCAGACGGATATGAGTCCTTGAACGCCCGGGCCCTTGCAAAAGCCCTGGGCTGCTCCACACAGCCTATCTTCTCGAATTTCAGCAACATGGATGATCTGATGAAGAGCGTCCTTGAGGCAACGCTTGACGTCTACAACGACTTTGTCAGAAGAGAATTCGAGAGAGAATCAGGCTACCCTCCATACAAGACAAACGGCATGGCGTACATACGCTTTGCCATTGAGGAGAAGAACCTCTTCAGGCTGCTGTTCATGCGAGACAGGACCAACGAACCCGACCCCGTGGAGAAAAGCACATTCACAGATGTGCTTCCCCTGATCATGAAGGCCACTGGACTGTCCGAGGATCAGGCAGCGATGTTTCATCTGGAGATGTGGACATGTGTGCACGGGATAGCGGTCATGGCTGCCACATCCTACTACAACTGGGATGAGGAACTTGCCTCAAGGGCAATGACAGACACTTATCAAGGACTGATCAGAAGATTCAGGGAACAGAATTCGGAGGCGAATGATGAAGAACGCCATTGAGATAAGAAAACTCACAAAGGACTATAAGGACATCAGGGCCGTGGACAACCTCGACCTTGAGATTCATGAGGGAGAGCTCTTTGCCCTGCTAGGAGTAAACGGAGCCGGAAAGACAACCACAATCAAGATGCTCTGCTGCATCACGCAGCCGACATCCGGTGATGCACTCCTAAACGGCAAAAGCATAGCCTCAGAGGCTGATGCCGTGAAGAAAATAATCGCAGTATCACCGCAGGAGACCGCTGTTGCACCGAATCTCTCAGTTGAAGAGAACCTTAAGCTTATGTGTGGAGTCCATGGTTTCGACAGGCAGAGAGCAGAAAAGCGCACCGATGAGATGATTGAGGAGTTCAAGCTGGACAGAATCCGCAAGAAGAAGGCGTCAAAGCTCTCAGGAGGCTGGCAGAGAAGGCTCAGCATCGCAATGGCGCTTATAAGCGAGCCTCAGATCCTGTTCCTGGATGAGCCCACCCTCGGTCTTGATGTGATAGCCAGAAGCGAGCTCTGGGACACCATCAGAGAGCTCAAGGGCAAGATGACAATCATACTCACCACACACTACATGGAGGAGGCAGAGGAACTCTCCGACAGAATCGGAGTGATGAAAGACGGCCATCTGCTTGCAACCGGCACAGCACAGGAGCTGAAGGAAATGACTGGCGAGGAGAAATTCGAGAATGCCTTCATCAAGCTGGTTAAGGAAGGAGGTGCAAGATGAGAAGAATGCTTTCCTTTGCAAACAGGACAATGAAGGAGATCCTGCGTGATCCGCTTACAATGGCATTCGGGCTGGGCTTTCCTGTGGTCCTGCTCCTCCTGCTCTCACTGATCCAGGCAAATATCCCTGTTGAGATGTTCGAGCTTACGCACCTGACACCCGGAATCACGGTGTTCGGACTTTCCTTCATGACGCTGTTCTCTGCCCAGCTGATATCCAAGGACAGAACAAGCTCACTGCTCACAAGGCTCTACACAACGCCCTTGAAGGCAACTGACTTCATCCTGGGCTATCTTCTTCCGGTAATCCCGCTCTGCATCGCACAGGCGGTGATCTGCTACATCCTGGCCCTGATTCTTGGCTTGCAGTTCACTGTAAACATCATCTGGGCAATCCTGATGATCTTTGTCCCTTCGTTCTTCTATATCGCGCTTGGCCTTCTCTGCGGAAGCGCCCTGACGGAGAAACAGGTCGGAGGAATATGCGGAGCCCTGCTCACAAACCTCTCGGCATGGCTCTCAGGAATCTGGTTCGACATAAACATGCTCGGGAAAGCGGTCAAGACATTCGCGAATGCCCTGCCCTTCATCCATGCAGTTGAGCTTGAGCGTGCCATGGTCCGCGGAGACATCAAGGTCGCCCTGCCACATCTCTGGTGGGTTCTGGGTTACGGCATTGTGATAATGGCTGTTGCGGTCCTGGTGTTTCTAAGGCAGATGAAAAAACAGTGATCACATATGTGATCTGACATAATCAAGGCTCTCAATAAGGGCATTCTGCTCCTTTACCTCAATCACAACAGGACAGTCAAACTTCCGGGCCATCTCAAGGTATCTGTCCACATCAAGCACTCCTGTTCCAAGGGCAACATGATTGGATTTGGCAGTCACATCATGGATGTGGAAATGGCGCAGTCTGTCCGAATGCTCAAGGATGAAGGACTCATCGTCCTCGGACGCCTTGTAGTTGTGTCCGATATCAAACGTCAGTCCGAATACAGGGGACTTGAGCATGAGCTCAATCGCGTGCTTATGGTAGAACCTGAAGCCTGATGTGTTCTCTATGCAGAAGATGCAGTCATCCATGCCTGACATCTTCTTCTCGACCATATCGATGAAGGTTCTGACAAAGCCAAGATATTCCTCCTCACAGAGACCGTAGGCATAGACCTTCTGGCCGTTGACCGCAGAGTATGTGCCGTTCAGAAGGTGCATGTTCACCCTTTTTGCACCTATATGCCGTGCAAGGTCAAGGACATAGGACACATTGTCCCGGCATCCAGCTCGCATCTCAGGGCAGAAGTCAAACGGGTTTATCTCATCGTGGAAATGAACCGTGTAGTCAATCCCGTAGCGTTCCTTGATCTTGAGCAGCTCATCCGGATCTATCTTGTCTGACTGGAACCACGGAAGGGCAAGATTCAGCTCAAAGAAATCAAGGTCATGCTCCGAACAGAAGCGAGCATGCTCCTCCACTGTCCTGAACTCAATCAGGGAAGGCATTCCGTATCTCATCTTCCCTCCCCTTTCCGGCAGAATCTTGACCAGACATGAAGGACGGCGCACTGGGTCTTTGCATCAGGAATCTTGCCGTCATAAATCATCTGGACCACATCCTTTATGTCAATCATCTCGATATTGATGCTCTCATCCACATCAAGGTCCCTCTTGTCGGAGAAAGTGAGGTCCGTTGCGAAGAACAGGTGTATCACCTCCGTGGAATATGCGCACACAGGATAGAACGGGCAAAGGTACTCGAATCTGCCTGCGCTTATTCCGGTCTCCTCCATGAGCTCACGCTTGACGGCGGCAAGAAGCTCCTCATTCTCGAAATCCAGCTTTCCTGCAGGAATCTCCATCAGGTCCGTGTGGAACGGATAGCGGTACTGGCGCTCAATTACAATTCGGCCATGATCATCCATGGCCACAACCGCCACAGCCACCTTATGCTTGATGTACTCACGCACATAAGGCTTGCCGTTTGGCAGGATCACATTGTCCTTGTAAAGATGAAGGAGATTCCCGTCATAGACCAAGGTGGAGTCAACCGTCTTCTCCTCAAGACTCATCTTCTTGAATTTGCTTTCCATAACTTACCTCAAAAATAAAGGCTGCTGCGAAATATTATTCCGCAACAGCCCGAAACGGCAACAATACAAGTATCAGCCCTTTCTGGACTCGAACACGGCGGCACCGCCGAGGAAGTACTTGGAAAGAGTGAAGAACAGGATGAACATCGGAATGGATGCCAGGAATGCACATGCCATCAGGGCACCTTCATCGGTCTGCTTCTCTTCTGCAAAACCTGCTATGTACAGCGGCAGGGTCTTGAGCCTTTCGGCCTGAGCGCAGAGCATCGGCCACAGGAGGTTATCCCACTGGTTTCTGAAGGAAAGGATACCCAGCGTTGCGATAACCGGCGTGGAGTTGGGAAGAACGATCCTGAGGAAGATTCCGAACTCCCTGAGTCCGTCGACACGTGAAGCATCGAGGAACTCGCTCGGGAATGTAAGAAGGTACTGTCTCATCTGGAAGACACCGAATGCACTGATTGCAAACGGAACAATCAGACCGGGCAGCGTGTTCATGAGTCCTACTGATCTAGTGACCATATACAGGGGAATCATGATCGCTTCGAACGGGATCATCATGGTGCTCATGATTGCCATAAAGACTACATTTCTTCCCTTGAAACGGAACTTTGCAAGGCCGTATCCGCAGAGAGCAGAGAAAAACACCGTCGTTACAGCACATGTGATTGCAACAAGCAGTGAATTGATCATTGCGGTGAAGAAGATGTTGTTATTGTTGTTTCCGCGTATGGCCTTCACGAAGTTGGTCATGAACGTCCTGGAAGAAGAAGTGAAATACTCCTTGCTCGGAATCCATTTGAACGGCATGGCCAGAATCTGCTTTGCATCCATGAAGGAAGCCGTCAGCATGAACAGAATCGG
>CACZJR010000023.1 GCA_902781545.1 uncultured Spirochaetales bacterium
CCAGAAGTTTTTCTTCACGTTAGATCAGAAATCCCAGAACGGGTTCGTTGATCTGGAGACCATCACTGATGATGTCCCTGAGATCGGAACTACTGCAACTGTGAATGGCAAGAACAAGGATATCCGCCCGCAGAAGGAGATCACACTTGTTGACGTTATCGAGTATAAGAACCTTAAGAAGGGTGAGACCTACACAGCCAAGGGAGTCCTGATGGACAAGGCTACTAAAGAACCGGCCCTTGACATAAACGGCAATCAGATCATCGCTGAGCAGGAGTTCAAGACATTCATGTCTAACGGCAAAGTCAAAGTAACATTCACATTCGATGCAGTTGATTGTCAGACAGCGGTCGAAGGACACCTCGTCACGGTCAGCATAAAGACAGACTATATCACCGGCTTCCACTTGGATGTTTGGCGGCGAGAACTGGACTATCTCGCCTCCGTTCTTTGAATAATACAGGGTATCAAAGAAATAAGGATCATAATTGGTGTATTCAAGGGTTCCGCCTTTAGTGAATTGCAGTGTAAGAGGAATCTTCCTTGTATCCGGATCTAGTACAAATACCAAACAATTGATGGCTCTTTCACCTGCAGTTGCAGTGATTGTCGCAAATCCTTCCTTTAAAGCTGTCACTTTGCCTTCTGAGACGGTTGCGATTGACTCGTCACTTGACTTCCAGATGACGGTCTTGTCTGTCGCATTGTCCGGATGGACCTTTGCGGTCAGTGTTTCAGATTCTCCGATATTGAGTGAAAGAGCGAAATGATTGAGTGTCACACTCGTGACCGGGATGACACCGCTGTCCTGATCACAAGACACAAAAGAGACCAGTGCCGCAAGCAGTGCAATCATGATGAATGTTAGTTTTCTCATAGCCTTATCCTATCCTCTGCCTTTTTATAAAATAAACAATACCATATCTTAGCGCGGAATAATAGAAAAAGGATAACTCGATTAATGTAGTAGGGCTTCTTCAGACAGAAAAAAGGGGTTTCCGCAGATAGGGTGGTCTTTTTCCAGATTTGAGTTCAGCTTCTTGTCAAAGGAGAACACCTCAACACCCAGGACCTTGTGGTATGCAACTAGGAGGCAGTCGACGAAATCAAGGCTTGTCTGATTGTACAGGCCAAGGGCGTACCTGAGGGATTTTTGATTCTCAACTCTCACATCAAGAAGAATGCAGTGAATCATCCAGGAGACTTCATTTCTGTTTATCTTGTAGATGCCGGACAAGACATAGATTGCCTCGGCAATCACTTCTGCTGTGGTATGGACATCCTTTGTCCTGATGATTTCCGCTGCTGCGGCAGACTGCTCCTCGTTATCCTTCAGCAGATACCTCAGAATCATGTTTGTATCAAGTATCAGCATAGTTCTCCATCACGGCCCTTGCCCAGGCACCTTCCTCCAATGGGATTTTTGAAGGATCCGCATACTTCTGGGCTATTCCATAGGCATGCAGCACTTTTCTGCCTGGATAATCGGTCTTAACGTCAAACGGCAGGCCCTGCTGCTCAATGCTCTGGGACACGAACATTCTCACTGCATCGGCAAGAGATATCCCCAGCCGCTCAAACAGCACCTCTGCTTCCTTTTTTAAATTGGAATCGATTCTTACCTGTAGAACTGCATCTGCTCTCATGTATTACCTCTGTAATACAAATGTAATACACTGCATGAAGCTTGTCAACGGAAGCCTGATAATCCATAATCAAGTCATGAGACCGATAATTGAGATTTGCCTTGAAGATGTCCAGTCCGTGCTTGCAGCCCAAAACGGCAATGCGGACAGAGTTGAGCTGTGCTCGGATCTGTTTGAGGGCGGTCTGACACCGTCGCTCGGAACCGTGCTGACTGCTAGAAAGCTCGCCGGCATTCCAATCAACTGCATGATCCGTCCCAGAGGAGGGGACTTCTGCTACTCCGACCTGGAGTTCCAGGCCATGAAGGAGGACGTCCTGGCATTCAAGAAGGCAGATGTGAACGGTATTGTCTTCGGAATCCTGACTCCGCAGGGTGACGTGGATGTTGAGCGTTGCCGCCAGATCATTGAGATTGCAAGGCCGCTATCGGTTACTTTCCACAGGGCATTTGACATGACACGCGATCCGTACAAGGCTCTGGAGGATCTTATCGGTCTTGGAGTCGACCGCGTCCTTACAAGCGGTCAGGAGGCCACTGTGACAGAGGGCATGGACCTGCTTGCAGATTTGGTCAAGATTGCCGGTGACAGGATCATCGTCATGCCTGGGTGCGGGATAACTGAGCGGAACTTCAAGAAGATCCATGAGAGGATCGGGGCAAGGGAATACCATGTGCATCTTCCGATGGAGGAGGCCTCTAAGATGGAGTATCATCCGAGTCACATCTACATGGGAGGTCTGCTCAGGCAGAGCGAGTTCACAATCGCCCATACCGATGAGGGCAGGGTGAGGACCATCCGGGGCCTGATCTGATTCTTTCTTTATCCAAGCAATCGGCTCATTGTGATTCATATTGTTTCATATAGACCCTCGCGAGCAATAAATGTATTATTAGGCAAGGTGGAGACCCGGGATCAGGGATGAAGCAAAAAAAGGCATTGGATTGTTTCAGAAACAAGGCAGAACTCATTGGCAATGTATCTTCTTTGGAAGAACTGTATGATGTGCTGTTCTCAGAGAACAACACGTTTGGGATTGAGTACAGCACAGGCCTTAAGAAGACCCGTCTTAAGGGCAAGGATGCCGAATCATGGCTCAGAAATGAGATGTCCGGGAAGCTTTCCGGATGTGATATCAAGCAAGCGAAAGAGGGGATTCTTAAGGCCATGGATATGCCTGTCGGAAGAAAGGCCGACGGAATCAAGGCCCTTTGTCTTGCACCTTCTGAAAGTGCGTTAGGAATGTACTCGTTGCTTGCCCTCTGTGCCATAGGGGCAACCGTTGTCCTTCCTCAGGACGACAGGCTTCAGTCAGTGTCAGAGACTGCAAGGAACCATGATGTCACCCATGTAATTGCATATCCGTTGATGCTTTCAGCATTGATGAAGAGAGCGCAGAAGAAAGCTGCCAAGAACAGGAGGCTGGAGTCCCTGAATAAGGCTCTTTCAAGCTCCGGACCGCTTGGAAAGCTGATATACGGATCAATTCTCAAAGAAACCAGGACAGAGATGTTCGGATCTTATGCTGAAGTCATCTTTACAGATAACAATGGCCTGAAATCTAGCGTAACTTCGTTCTTCTCTAAGTTATCATATGTTCTAGGCTATTTTAATTCGGATTCCAATATTCCGGTGGATCTGATGGAAGAAGCAGTTGACTCAATGTATATCAGGTCGAATGCCCTTATTAAAGATTCATCCGGTAAAGATGTCCTGGTTGTGTCAGTTGACCCGGGGCTGTCTCCGAGACGCACTTCATCTGTCATAAGGCAGGTTGAAGCCGCCCTGAAAGACAGGTCTGTTTCCGCCGCATTCACCTCGGATGACCTCTCGTCCGGCAGCTATATGATTGACCGGAGCAGAGTTGCCGAGGAGTACAATTCGGGAGCCATCAAACTCATCGATCCTTCCGGTCTTCCTGCAAGATCAGTCATGTCTGAGGCAGAGGTCAGGGAGAAGGTGACAGTCTGCTTTGC
The DNA here is from genome assembly GCA_902781545.1 of uncultured Spirochaetales bacterium. GTDB lineage: Bacteria > Spirochaetota > Spirochaetia > Sphaerochaetales > Sphaerochaetaceae > UBA9732. The sequence goes on from CACZJR010000023.1 coordinate 3,623, forward strand.
CAGGGTTCTTGACCGCAGTGCTGATGAGATCTCATTCACCGGTGACTTCTTCAAGAGCTTCAATGGTGAGAGCCTTGATTACTTTGTGCTTCTCGGTGATCTTGAGAATGCATTTGACATAGAGCTCTCCTCCAAGGAAGGCTCCCGTCTTTCCTCTGTGAAGGACTTCACCAGATACATTCTCAAGCATATGGATGACTGAGCCGATGCTGACTTTCTTCAACTGGTTCACAAAGATCACGGGCTTCCCGTTCTTCCTCATCGCGTTCAAGACAAAGGTCTTCTACCAGAACAGGAAGGTTCAGGGAAGACGTATCAGAGGCAAGGCCCTGGTGGTGACTAACCACAAGGCAATCTATGACTTCGCAGTCTGGATGTTCGTGTTCTTCACAAGGACTCTAAGGTGCATAGTCGCCGAGGTCACCTATGACCTCAATGCCGTCCTGCATGCCCTCCTGAAGATGTGGGGTGCCATCAGGGTGGACAGGCATGACAACGACTTTGACTTCATGTGGAAGTCCATCGACATCCTCAAGAAAGGCGGGGTTGTTGAGATCTTCCCTGAGTCCAGGATTCCGGAGAAGGATGAGCCTACGCCGCTTGAGTTCAAGCCGAGCTATGTGTACATCGCCCTGCGATCCGATGCCCCGATAATCCCGGTGTTCACCGACGGATGCTACTTCTCCAAGAAGCGCTCACATGTCATGATCGGCACACCGATCTATGCGTCCGAGCTCTATGACGAGTCATTGGGTGAGAGGGAGAACATCGAGGCCATAAACAGTTTTGTCCGCAGCAGGATAATCGAGTTGGGGGAAGAGCTTGAAAAGCGAAAGAAAGCAAGATAAGGGATACTTCCTCTATGACTTCGCAAAGGTCACAGGTGTCCTGCCTGCACTGCTGTTCTGGAGGCCCAAGGTCCACAGGCCGCTTGGCAAGGAGAAGCTTCCGAAAGGTCCGTTCATCGTGGTGTCCAACCACAACTCTTTCACAAATCCCGTGGTGCTCCTGATCACAATCAGAAAGAGGCATCTGAACTTCATGGCAACGACCGAGCTCATGGGCAATGCCCCCGGACGGTTCGTGTTCAGGCATTTTCACCTTATTCCTGTTGACAAGGACAACTTCAGCATGGACACCTACTACAGCCTGATGAACAGCCTGAAGGAAGGCAACGGGGCCGTGATCTTCCCCGAGGGATTCGTTGACACGGATGAGGACATGGTTCATCCGTTCAAGGACGGTGCCATGCTCATGGCACTGAAGGCTAACGTCCCCATACTGCCTGTATATATAGGGAAAAGGACTTCTTCATTCAGGCGGCAACATGTTATAATCGGGAAGCTGTACAGACCCGGCTCAGATGACGGCTCAAAGCTGTCAATGTCCAGGATAAGGGAGCTGACAGAGCTCCTTTACCAGAAGGAGCTGGAGCTTGAGAAATACTATAAGAGCGAGGTGCTGAGATGAGCTTCGTCATTGAGAATGTCTTTGACAAGTACACTGATCCTGCCACACTGGCAAGGATTGTCGATTATCCCAACGTGACCGCCATGTGGAGGGAGTGCGTCCGCCAGTATGCCGATCTCCCGGCAATCGATGACGGGCGTGCCTACAGCTACAGTGAGCTAGATGACCTGGCCTCAAAAGTCAGGGGAATGCTTGAGAAGGCGGGAGTTGCAAGAAACGCGAAGGTCGGTATCTTCATGCCGAACTCCGTTCAGTTCGTGTACAGCTTCATCGGCTGCTCCACATATGGCGCAACAGCTGTGCTGATTCCGCCGCAGCTCGATGATGTGACGCTCTTCGGCTTCTCTATGAAGTACGGCCTTGATGCTCTTCTGACAGTGGAGGCAATGCTTCCGAAGACAGGTGTCCTTGCCACAAAGAGACCGGGTTTTCCGGTCCTGGATGCAGGCAATCCCGGAGAGGACAGGGCTACGGATCTGGACATGAATACAGACAGTCCATGTGCCGTGATGTTCACAGGCGGCACAACCGGCAGAAGTAAAGGCGTCATCCTCAGCCACAGGGCGGTTATGAGAGGAACAAAGAACGGCTGCTACGGTTATAAGGAAGTCTTCAACCAGAGGTATTTCATAGTCCTTCCCATGACACATGTGTTCGGCCTTATCAGGAACACCCTGACATCCCTTTATACCGGAAGCTGCCTGCATGTCTGTCATGACAACACACAGATGTTCAAGGAGATCGCCATGTTCAGGCCGACCATCATGGTTCTGGTTCCTGCCCTTGCGGAAATGGCATTGAACATCTCCAGGCAGTTCGGCAGGAACATGCTGGGCGCTGATTGCAAGTACATCATCTGTGGGGCGGCATCAGTTGCCCCTTATTTGGTGAAAGCTTGGAAAAATCTAGGTATAACCTTGTTTCCTGGCTACGGTTTGACTGAAAGTGCCAACCTTGTCAGCGGTAACCCTGATTGCCTTGAGCACCCTGATTCAGTCGGATACATCTACAGCGGAATGGAGGTCAAGGTGGTTGACGGAGAGCTTTGGCTCAAGGGCGTGAACATGCTTGACGGCTATGCCTCGGAGCCGGAGGAGGAGGCCCGCTCCTTCTCTGACGGATGGTTCCGGACCGGAGACCTTGTCAGGTTCGATGAGGACGGAAGGCTCTACATAACAGGAAGAATCAAGGAGATAATCGTCCTCTCCAACGGTGAGAACATCTCACCTGCTGAGCTTGAGGCGACTTTCAACGAATGTGACTTCATCCAGGACTGCCTTGTCTATTCCAGGATCGAGAACGGAAGGGAGCTTCTGGTCCTTGAGGTCCTACCGAGACCTGCGGTGATTGCGACCGTGGAAGAGTCCCTGCGTGACTCATTCATCAGGGAGCAGATCAATGAGATAAACGCAAAGCTTCCCTCATTCAAGCAGGTAAACAAGGTCGTGATCAGGACCACCGACTTCAAGCGCTCACCGAGCATGAAGATCCTCAGGAAGCAGGACTGACATGGACAGGAAACAGATTTTCGATAAACTCAAGGAGATACTCTCATTCAGTTTCAGTGACTCCTCGGAGATCCTGGATAAATGCAGTGAGAGCTCGAACCTTATAACAGACCTTGGACTTAACTCTGTCGGGATGCTCTTCATGGTCATCTCCATAGAGGAGGCATTCTCGGTCAGCTTTGAGAACGTCAATTTCAGCAGTTTTGTCACCGTCAAGGACGTGATTGACTACATAGAGAAAAACAGGAGAGAAGAATGAGCGGTAAATTCGTCGTGCTTACAGATCCGACATGTGATCTGACAAAAGAGATAAGAGATGAATACGGGATTGAGTTCGTGCCCGGACATTATACGCTTCCGGACAAGACTGAGAAGGTCAGCGACCTCACATGGGATGATGTCAGCCGTGAGGATTTCTACAACAGCCTCAGGAAGAATCCGCTTGATTACAAGACAGCTCCGCCTAATGCATATGAGTTCAGCCTGGCCTTGGAGAAGTGGGCCTCAAAGGGATGCGATATACTGGTGCTCACAATCTCCTCTGCAATCAGCGGAACATTCGGCTTTGCCCGTGCAGGGGCGGAGACCGTGCTCCAGAAGTACCCGAATGTCAGAATCAGATGCATCGACACACTCAGGTTCGGACCTGGAATCGGATTGCTCTGCATAATGGCAAGCCAGCTCAGGGATCAGGGTCTTGATGTGGAGGAGGCTGCTTCCCGCATCACAGACATGAGGTTCAACATCCATCAGTCCGGCTGGCTGGATGACCTTTCGTTCGTCGCCCGCACAAAGAGGATGAACGGCACCAAGGCATTCTTCGGGACAATCGCGGGAATCAAGCCGATCGGAGACCTTGATCCGAACGGAATGACCACGATCATCGGAAAGGCCAAGGGTGAGAAATCAGCCTATGATCTCTGCCTGAGATACCTTGAGAAGACCATCGTGGATCCCAAGGACCACATCATCATAGTGGCCCACACCAACAGGGAGAAGCAGGCCATGGAGTTCAAGTCCATGATCGAGGAACGCATCAAGCCGGGTAAGATCCTGCTCACCACAGTGTTCCCGTCATGCGGAGTCAACATCGGGCCCGGTCTGATGGCCGCATATTATTATGGAAAGCCTGTGACACAGAACCTGGAGGAGGAGAAGAAGCTCTTTGCTGAGCTGTCTTCAAAGTGACATGCAGGTCATAAACGGTTCCTTCTTCAAGCAGATGCTTGTCAATGCCCTCAACAACCTGTACAGCTCGGAGTCCGAGATAAACAGGATGAACGTGTTTCCCGTCCCTGACGGGGACACGGGCACGAACATGCTCATGACATTGGAGAACGGACTGAACGGATCTCCTGACACGGATGAACTGTCAGTGTTCCTTGAGGGCCTGAGCAGGGGCATGCTTTACGGCGCCAGAGGTAATTCCGGAGTCATTCTCTCCCAGATCTTCAAGGGAATATCCAACTCTCTCTCAGGAAAGGCGGAGATGACACCGAAGGAGTTTGCCGTTGCGCTGAAGGAAGGAGCCAGAAACGCATACCTCGCTGTCATGAACCCCGTCGAGGGAACCATCCTGACTGTGGTCCTTGAGAGCTCTGACTTCATACTCAGGAAGGCCGATGAGCTCTCATGCTTCGAGGATTTCTTTGCCCTCTATCTGGGCAAGATCCGTGAGAGCCTGGACAACACCCCGAACCTGATGGCCCTTCTAGCAGAGGCCAATGTCGTGGACAGCGGCGGATACGGCTTTCTGAAGATCATGGAGGGAGCAGGCGGCTTCCTCCTGGGAAACAGAATCACCAGGGTCTCTGACAATCCTGAGCGAAGGGCGGCTTCAAATCCGCTTGATTCACTTGACCTGGACTCCTTCACCGCTGATACGGTGTTCGAGTACGGCTACTGCATGGAGTTCATCCTCCAGCTTCTGAACTCAAGGACAGATGTAAGCTCCTTTGATTTCGAGTCCTTCAGGGCCTTTCTGTCAGAGCAGGGTGAGTCCCTGGTGTTCATTCCTGACGGCTCCAGGGTCAAGGTCCATGTCCATACACTCAGGCCCGCACCGATAATCACCTATGCGCAGCAGTACGGTGAGTTCCTGTCATTCAAGCTTGAGAACATGTGCCTTCAGCACAATGAATATATCCGGTCCGTCCAGAAGACGATAAGCGCGCCGTTTGTGGCAGTTGTGGTCTGTGACAGGGCGCTGTTCCCTCTGTTCAAGCCGTTCCCGTTTGTCAGCTGCATAGACAGCCACGACACTCAGAGCATCCCGGTCAGCGAGTTCATCGAGCGCTTCAACTGCATCGATGCCCAGAAGATCGCGGTGTTCCCGAACAGCAAGAACGCAAGGGAGGCCGCGCTTCAGGCTGTCTCGATCGCAGGCCGCGACAACATCGAGATAATCGACTCGGACAGCGTGGTCAAGGCATTCTATGCCATAACGATGAGCAGCATAGAGGATGAGGACCCTCAGGCGTGGATTGACGAGCTGAAAGAGTCCGTAAGCCAGATTGTCTCAATCCGCATATCAAGGTCCACCAAGAGCTGCACCATAGATGGTGTCAGGTGCAGGGAAGGACATTTTGTGGCCTATGTGGCGGGAAGGATCAGCTGCTGCTGTGAGAGCCTCTCCGAATGTGCCGTCAAGGCAACTGGCTCAGTCAAGGATCTTGGAGACAGGGAGACCGCGTTCGTGTTCCATAAGCCTGATACTGATATCGATCCGCTGATCGACGAGCTGTCATCGGCATATGACGGCATAGGATTCTCTCCGATAGAAGGATGTCAGGAAAACTGTGACCTGATGATTGGTATTGTATGATGATTGCACTTTGGATTGTACTTGGACTCCTGGTCCTCACGTTTCTGTTCTATGTCCTGCCGTTTGCCATAATAGCTGACAAACAGCTCAGGCACCTGTTCATAAGGACTTCCCCGCAGAAGTGGAACAGGACAATAAACTTCCCTGATGATCCTGAGTATGTGGGTATTGTAAAAGGCGGTGAAGCTTGGGCAGAGAAGTACAAGGATTCAATGAACGATGTCTCAATTGTCAACGATAGCTTGCATTTGTCAGCACAATATTACGATTTCGGCAATGATAAAGCTGTTATTCTCATCCCTGGAAGAACCGAGGGCTGCACATACTCCTGCTACTTCGCGGAGCCTTTCAGGAAGGCAGGTTACAACGTTCTTGCCATAGACAACCGCTCCCACGGGCACTCCGAGGGCAAGTGCAACTGCCTTGGGCTGAAGGAGTACAGGGATATCCTTGCATGGGGTGCTTTCCTCCATGACACGTGCTCCATCAAGTCCGTTGTCTGTCACGGAATATGCATTGGATCTGCCACAGCCCTCTATGCATTCACATCAGGAGACTGTCCTGAGTACTTCACCGCCATGGTGGCTGACGGCATGTACACCACATTCAGGGAGTCATTCAAGCAGCACCTTATCCAGGATCACCGCCCGGTGTTCCCGTTCATCAACATCTTCTTCTTCCTTTACAGGATCAGAACAGGGGTCAACGCCTCCAAGAACGGACCTGTGTACTGCATTGACAGGATGACCCGTCCGATCCTGTTCATCCACAGCAGGGAGGATGTGTTCTCACTTCCGCAGAACGCGCAGATGATGTATGAAAAATGCCCGTCCAAGTCAAAGAAGATTGTGTTCTTCGACAAGGGCAGGCATTCATTCGTGAGGATCAACAACACAGAGCAGTATGATGCTGCCGTAATTGATTTCCTCAGTTCCGCAATCTGAGATCAGATCACTCTTTATCCAGCTCCTCGAACTGTGAGTTGTAGAGATCGGCATAGATGCCTTTCTTCTTCATCAGCTCCTTGTGCGTGCCTTCCTCGGCAATGCCCTTGTTCTGGATGACAAGGATCCTGTCAGCCTTGACAATGGTGGACAGCCTGTGGGCAACCACGAAGCTGGTGCGGCCTTTCATGAGAAGGGCCATTCCGGCCTGGGCAAGCTCCTCTGTCCTTGTGTCTATGGCACTTGTGGCCTCATCCAGGAGAAGGATCTTCGGATCTGCTATGAGCGTCCTTGCAAGGGCGATCAGCTGTTTCTGGCCCTGTGAGAGTGAATCCTGGCTGATCTTACTATCAAAGCCCTGGGGCTGGGACATGATCATGTCATCCATTCCGAGCTGGTGGCAGGCATCGATCATCTGCTCCTCCGTGGCATCGGGCCTTCCGTACAGGAGGTTCTCGCGGATTGTGCCGGAGAAGAGGAACGAATCCTGCGTCATGACTCCGATGTTGGCCCTCAGTGATGCAAGAGTGACCTTTGAGATGTCCTGTCCGTCAATCAGCACCTGGCCGTCAAGCGGGTCGTAGAACCTCGAGATGAGGTTGACTATGGTGGTCTTTCCGGCTCCTGTGGGTCCTACAAGGGCGATCATCTCACCGGGCTTGACGCTGAGAGACAGGTCATGGATGACCTCTACATCAGGCTCGTCAGGGTAGGCGAATGTGATGTTCCTGAACTCAACTGCTCCGTCTTTGACATCGAGCGTCTTGGCATCGGGCACCTCCTGAAGGATTGACTCGGTATCCAGGAGCTCAAAGACCCTCTGTGCGCTGGTGACCTGGTTTGTGAACTGGTTGAAGGTCGCAGCCAGGGACCTGATCGGCTGCCAGAAGAGGGCGATGTAGGAGGCGAACGCGATCAGCTGTCCTACGGATGACTCGCCGAGCTTCAGCCACTTGATGGCAAAGAGATAGAGCACGAAGTACCCGATTCCCATTGACCAGTGGATGACTATGTTCAGGAGGTCGGCCCTTCTGACTGCCTTGACCCAGGATCTCTCGACGTCCTTCATGATCTTGTCGCCTTCCTCGATTGTCTCGCGCTCGGCGCTGAAGGCCTGGATGACCTTGATTCCCGCATAGGACTCATGGGTGTAGGCGTTCATGTTGGAGTTCTTCTGCCTGAAGTCCATCCAGTTCTTGAAGTTCTTGATCATGACGAAGTAGATGCTGACCACAAGAAGAGGAACGACCAGGAATGCAGAGAGACTCAGAACCGCATTGGCCCTGAGCATTATCACCACAACCGCGATGATCAGAGTCAGATTCGGAATGAGGCTGGTGATCAGCCTTGTGAACATCTCCTTCAGTGATGAGACATCGTTTATGAGACGGCTCAGGATCTTTCCGGTGGGCCTTGAGTCAAAGTAGTACAGAGACAGGGTCTGGAGATGATCGAATGCGTCACGCCTGATATCATAGACGATCTTGTTTGTGACCTTTGCCAGGATCTTCTTGAAACCCATGGCAAGAAGCCAGCTTGAGATGGCCAGGGCAGTGGCGATGCCCATTGTGGTGAGCAGGCCGCGCACATCCTTGTTTGCGATATCCACGTCAACGGCACGTTCGCTGAAGGAGGGGAGGATGGCCACAATCAGCGTCTGCGCCAGGATCATGATGATTGCCAGCGCGGTCTGCAGCTTGTAGTCCTTGAGATAAGATACTGTCCTGAGAAGGGTCTTCATGTTGCTGACATCAGAGACTCTCTCGTCCTGCTTGTATGTGTTTACAGCCATCAGTTCTCCTCCTCTTCCGGGTATTGTGTCATGTAGGTCTTGTAGTAGATGCCCTTGAGCGCCATCAGGCTCTCATGGGTTCCTCTCTCCACGATCTTTCCATGGTCGAGTATGATGATCTCATCAGCGTCACGCACTGCTGAGATCCTGTGGGCGATTATCATCATCGTCAGGTTCCTGTGATGCTTGATTGCCCTCTGAACCTTCTTCTCTGTCTCCATGTCCAGGGCGGATGTCGCATCATCGAAGATCAATAGCGGTCTTCCTGAGGCAAATGCCCTTGCGATGGAGACTCTCTGCTTCTGGCCTCCGGAAAGTCCCACGCCTTTCTCTCCGATGACTGTGTCATAACCTTCGGCTAGCTTGGAGATGAAGTCATGGGCCGCGGCATCCTTGGCAGATTCCTCCAGGACCTCCTGTGACAGAAGTCCCTTCTGCCCCTTGTCCAGGTTGCTTGTGATTGTGTCAGAGAACAGGAAGATGTCCTGGGTGACGATTGCCTTTCCGCACCTGGCACTGTCAAGATCAAGGTCCCTGAGGTCAGTTCCGTCTGTCCTGATGTTTCCTGAAGTCGGGTCGATGAACCTCATGGCAAGGTTGGCGATTGTGCTCTTTCCGCTGCCTGTAGCGCCCATAATGCCAAGAGTTCTTCCACTTTTAAGATGGAATGAGACATCATCAAGTATCACGGCACCGTTATCGGCGGTCAGACTCACATGGTCGAACTCCAGGTCTCCGGAAGGCTTTTCCAGATGCTTCTCTCCGCTCTTGATCCTGGGCTTTGCATCGAGGATCTTGGAGATCTTTCTCAGCGATGCCCTGGCTGCGGCGAACTCTGTCAGAAGCCAGCCGAGCTCCATCATCGGCCATGCCAGCTCACTTGTGTAGGATGTCACGGCGGAGAGCTCTCCGAGTGTCATCTTGCCTCTGATGACCTGGATTCCTGAGAGGAGGATGGCCAGATAAAGCATGATCCTGGCAAGTGCCTCCATCGGGGTGATCCAGTTGGCCCAGAGGAAGTCAAGCTTCAGTGAGTGCCTGAAGAACCTTCTGTTGCTCTTGTCGAACCTGGCGGCCTCCTCCCTCTCGCGTCCGAAGGCCTTGACAGTCCTAATTCCGCTGAGGCTCTCGGTTGCGCTCTGGTTCATGTCCGCGATGTCGTCCGACCTCTTGTCGGAGAGCTTGTCGCCCTTGGGCTCGGAGATGATCGCCAGCACACCGATGATGGGCATGATCACCAGGGCGGGGATGGCTCCGCTGGGGTTGATGCTGATCAGGCAGTATGCCATGTAGATGACATGAAGCACGATCTCTATGAAGAACATGGCGATGAAGCCGGTGGTGAATCCGACTGTCTCGATGTCCTGCTTTGTGCGGCTCATCAGCTCACCGGGGTTGTTCTCCCTGAAGAAGTACTGGTCCTCTGCGAGGATGCTGCGGAATGTCTCCTCGCGCATGCACCTCTGCATGGCGGAGCTTATGCAGTCCGAGGAGAACTCCTGGATGTATTTGGCCACACCTGTGACCAGATAGACGACCAGCATCGGGATTGCGATTGAGAAGAAAAGGTCCCCTCTGCCTCCTACGATGCACGTGTCTATGATGTCCCTTATGAACTTGGGGCCCAGGGCGTTGAGGTAAACTCCAATGACAAGGAATATGATCGAAGTCAGATAGAGCTTCCACTGCCTGCGGGCATATTTAAGTAGTCTGCGCATAAATTGTCTGTTAGTCTGAATGTCAGAATGTGATTACCATACGGACTTTTGCGTCGTGTGGCTGCTGCGGAATATCATCCAGCAGCTGTGATTTCCTGCAGATTCCAATCGAGATGAAATCCAATGAACCGGAGTTCCCCATCAAATGCAATAATTGATCATAGTATCCTGCACCTCTCCCAAGTCTGGTTCCGAATTCTGTGAAGGCAAGTCCGGGTACCAGGATAATTCCTTTGGTTTTTTCAACGGTGCCTATTCTACTATTGATATCAATTATGTTCAATACACCATATGAGCCAGTTGTGAATGTGCTGTTGGAAAGCCTCACAAGATCATCACGCCATCCGTCTCCGACGATCCTGAAGTCCCCGATGTCTGTGTCAGGCACTGCGACGGTCTTGCCGTCCCTTATGGCCCTGTCCAAGAGGAGGGAGACGTCAATCTCACCTCTCAGGGGTATGTAGGCCAGGACATGACTGGCATTTTTGTATTCATCAAGGGCACATATCCTGTCAGCGACAAGCGCAGGATCCGGTCCGGGTTCGGATCTCATCAGGTCGAGCATCTTTTTCCTGAGGGAGTTTTTGTCGGGCATTTTCTTCATAACTTCCATGCCTTCCATATCTACCATATCTTAAGGACTCTTCCAAGAGCAGAAGGGCTCAGAAAAAAGAAAAAACCAACTCCCGAGGGAATTGGTTTTCTTGCAAGTTGCCGTCTCCAGGAATTGAACCAGGGACACAGGGATTTTCAGTCCCTTGCTCTACCAACTGAGCTAAAACGGCGTGCAGAAGTATGTATAACCCAAAGATTCATAACTGTCAAGAGGATATTTCAAAATGGAAAAAACAGTGTACAATAGAGTCCATGGAAAATTATCAGAGGGCTTTGAATTACGAAACAATGGTGCGCGTGCTGCAGAAGGCGGACAGCTATTGCTGGGACCTGTTCCAGCAGGTCTCCAACGAATGTGACACAAGGGAGGAGCTTCCCTATAACATCCGCACGTATTCAGAGGTCCTTGGAGTTGACCAGCAGACAATCAACGACTCTTATCTCAGATGCCGTTCGGCTTTCGCGAGGATGGACAAGAACACACTGATAATAGATTCCTCAAGCCCTGTATGGCCGGAGCATGCAGAAGGAATACCGTTTCTCTATCTCCAGGGAGACAGCACTCTGCTTCAGAGCAAGGGCATAAGCGTTGTGGGGACAAGAAACCCCTCCAACAGGGGAATGGCTCTTGCAAGAGAGGTCGTGGACTCTCTTGGTGAGAGTGGTTTCACGATTGTGAGCGGATTGGCTATGGGAATAGATGGAGTAGCCCATATTGAGGCATTAGCTAAGGATTTCAGGACTATTGGCGTGATTGGGACATCTGTTTGTGAGTCTTACCCGCCCAAGCATGAACGCCTTCAGTCCCTTGTCGCCCAGCACGGTCTTCTTGTCTCCCAGTTCGCACCCAGCCGCAAGGTCCAGCAGTATTTCTTCATGCAGCGCAACCTCCTGATGAGTCAGATTGCCATGGGAAGCTTTGTCATAGAGGACCGCGACGGAGGAGGCGGGGTGAAGCAGGCGCTGTACAGCGAGAAGCAGGGCAAGAAGGTCTTTGTCCTGAGGGAGACCTATGACAACAGGACTTACCTGTGGCCGCGCAAGTTCAAGGATCCCGTGATAATCAACCTCAGCCACAACTCCGGATCCCTTGCCAAGAGAGCCCTGCAGATTGCCCGGACATTCGGTAAGAGGAAGGCTGACGACCAGCAGCCATCGCTCTTCTGAGAACCCTGTCCGTTATTGACGGAAAACAAGCATATAGATATTATCTTACTCATTATGAAACCACTTACAGCTAATGAACTCAGAAAGAAATTCATCGATTTCTTCGTATCCAAGGGCCACGTCCAGATCAGCGGCGCCTCAGTCATTCCAGAAAACGATCCGACAGTCCTTTTCACCACTGCCGGCATGCATCCTCTTGTACCTTACATCCTCGGTCAGCCTCATCCAGCGGGAAACAGGCTCACGGACTATCAGAAGTGCATCAGGACCGGTGATATCGACAGTGTCGGTGACCCGCACCATCTCACATGCTTCGAGATGCTCGGGAACTGGTCACTGGGAGACTACTTCAAGCAGGAGATGATCCCCTGGAGCTATGAGTTCCTGACCAAAGAGCTCGGAATAGATCCCGAGAAACTCTCAGTCACAGTATTCGAGGGAGAGGAGGGCATTCCCCGTGATGAGGAGAGCGCCCAGATCTGGCATCGCTGCGGGATCCCCTATGAGAGAATCTACTTCATGCCCCGTGAGGACAACTGGTGGGGACCAGCCGGAGAGACAGGACCTTGCGGACCAGACACCGAGATGTTCATTGACACCGGACGTCCAAAGTGCGGACCGGACTGCAAGCCAGGCTGCGGATGCGGAAAGTACTTTGAGATCTGGAACGATGTCCTTATGGGTTATCAGAAGACCAAGGACGGAAAGTTCGTCGAGATGCAGCGCAAGTGCATCGACACCGGAATGGGCATAGAGCGCACGATCGCCATCCTTCAGGGCAAGAAGAGCGTCTATGAGACAGAGGTCATGCAGCCGATCCTCAAGAAGATCGGTGAGCTTGCAGGCGTCACATACGGACAGGACGAGAAGACCGACACCTCAATGAGGATCATCGCGGACCATATCAGGACAAGCACCTTCATCCTTGGAGACCAGAGAGGAGTCTCACCGTCCAACGTCGGACAGGGCTACATCCTCAGAAGGCTGATCAGGCGTGCTGTCAGAAACGGAAAGCATCTTGGAATCGAGGGTGCATTCCTTGCAAAGGTGGCCGAGGTCGTGGTTGACCTTTACGGCGGACCGTATCCTGAGATCATCCAGAACAAGGAGCGTGTTTACACCGAGCTCACTGCCGAGGAGAACAAGTTCTCCGAGACCCTTGAGAAGGGTGAGAAGCAGTTCGACAAGATGACATTCTTCCTGGAAAAGCAGGGAGTCAAGGAGATTGCCGGCGGTTCTGCCTTCAAGCTCTATGACACATATGGCTTCCCGATCGAGCTCACAAAGGAGCTTGCTGCCGAGAAGGGCTTCACGGTTGACGTCAAGGGCTTTGAGGAGGCATTTGCAAAGCATCAGGAGCTCTCAAGGACAGCGGAGTCCGGACAGTTCAAGAGCGGACTGGGAGACCACAGCGAGCAGACAACTGCCCTTCATACAGCAACCCACATGCTTCAGGCTGCCCTCAGGCAGGTCCTTGGCAATGAGGTCGGGCAGAAGGGTTCCAACATCACACCTGAGAGACTCAGGTTCGACTTCACATACCATGAGAAGATGACCCCTGAGCAGATCAAGCAGGTCGAGGATATCGTCAACGAGCAGATCAAGAAGGACCTCAAGGTCACTGTTGAGACAATGAGCCCGGATGAGGCTGTGAAGAAGGGAGCCATCGCATTCTTCTCCAGCAAGTACGGCGAGCAGGTCACAGTCTACTCGGTAGGCGACTTCTCCAAGGAGGTCTGCGCCGGACCGCATGTCACCCATACCGGAGACATGGGACACTTCCGCATCCTCAAGGAGGAGAGCTCCTCAGCAGGAGTCAGGAGAATCAAGGCTGTCCTTGAGAAATAAATAAGCGGAGGCCGCATGGACCAGAAGTACGTTGAATCAACAATCGAGCTGATGGATTTCATCCAGGACAGCCCCTCATGCTACCACGTCGTGGCCAATGCGGCCACGATGCTCGAGAATGCCGGAGCAACAAGGCTGGATGAGAAGGAGAGCTTCAAGATCGAGGCCGGACATTGCTACTTTGTGGTGCGCAACAGCTCATCCCTTATTGCTTTCCGCATGCCCGAGGGAAAGCCCACCGGGTATTCCATTGTGGCCGCCCACACAGACAGCCCGTCATTCAAGCTCAAGGAGAATCCTGAGATCTCAAACGGAGAGACATACACCACGTTGAACGTGGAGGCCTACGGCGGAATGCTAATGGCCCCCTGGTTCGACAGGCCGCTGTCACTGGCCGGAAGAGCCTTTGTTAAGGAGTCCGATGGCCGCATCTCTGAGAGATTAGTTGATTTCGATAAGGATCTCTGCCAGATAGTCAATCTCTGCATTCATCAGAACCGTGAGGCGAACAAGGGCTACGAGTACAAGGTCCAGAAGGACATGCTTCCGATTATCGGCCTTGGAAAGCAGACCGGGGCAATCCGATCCATTGTTGCCGAGGTCCTTGAGGTCGAGGAGGAGAGCGTCCTTGATACGGAGCTTTTCCTCTACAACCGCATGGGCGGCTCCATCTGGGGCCTGGATGACGAGTTCTTCTCATGTCCGAAGATAGATGACCTTCAGTGTGCCTTCAGCGCCCTAAAGGCGTTTGTGACAAGCGAGGACTCTGCATCCTCCAAGATCCAGATGGTGGCTCTGTTCGACAATGAGGAAGTGGGAAGCTCGACAAAGCAGGGAGCCAACAGCGACTTCCTGAGACAGCTGACACACCGTATCGGCTGTGCCATGGACTGGAGCTTCGACGAGCGTTGCGCAATCCAGGCGGGCAGCTTCATGCTCAGCGCCGACAACGGACACTCACTTCATCCGAACTACCCTGAGAAGTGTGATCCGACGAACAGGCCTCTGATCAACGGCGGAGTCCTGATCAAGTACGCCGGAAACCAGAAGTACACAACCGACGCATACTCGGGATCCTTCCTCAAGTCAATCCTGAAGGACGCAGATGTGCCTTATCAGGTCTTCTTCAACAACTCGAATGTCACTGGCGGAAGCACACTGGGAAACATCTCAACCACTCAGTTCTCAATTCCGACAGTTGATATCGGCGCGGCTCAGCTTGCCATGCACTCACCGTATGAGACCGCTGGAACCATGGATACCTTCAACCTCACAGAGGGCATGAAGGCATTCTACAGAGCCTGACAGGTCCTCTGGAGGTTCGCATGAAGGGCAAGGGGGCAGTCAAGGTCTTTTTGATTGCTGTGCTGGTCACATACCCTGTGTTCGTCTTCCTTGCCCTGATGGTGTTCCATCTTCCAATAAGCATCGTCTCATTGGGGATGATGGTGATTGCCATAGCTTACTTCGGTTTCTTCGGCTCGGACGGCAAGAAGAACTGGAACGCAATAATACTCGGCGTCATTGCCGTCATTGTCCTCATAACCCAGAGTGAGCTAGTGCTGAAGTTCTATCCCATAGCCATCACGCTTGTTTTCCTTGTGACGTTCACGGTCCCGCTGATCAAAGGTCATCCGATAATCACACGTTTTGCCATGATGATGGATCCTGCCATAGAGACACATCCGGGCAGAGGAATCCTTGAGCGCTGCTGCCTTGGGCTGAACATAGCCTGGGTCGTTCATCTGGTGATAAGTCTTGCCATCAATATCGCAATATCATTCGGGAGCACGCTTGAGGTCTGGACAATCTACAACGCCGTGATCTCCTATCTTGTGATGGGAATCCTGATCGCCCTGCAGTTCGTGGTGATCATACTCGCCAACCGCAAGGCAGACAGGATAATCTCCTTCAATGAGATTAGCCCTGATGCACGACCACGTGATTATGTGGTTGGCTATTACGGTCAGGAGTACAGGTACAAAAGTCCTGACAACAGGACCTGGGGTGATCTTTTTGATGCGGTCTCAGCCTCAACTGAGACACAGAAGGCCAGCTGCAGGGACCTCTGGGATTTCACCGTCGCAGTGGTTGCTGCAAAGATCAAGGGAGAGGAATCGTTATTCTTTAACCCTGATACTGCAGAAACTGCAATGGAGTATACATCATTCATCAATAGCCTCTGGAAGGAGAGATGTTATGAAAATAATGACTTTAATTTCCTTCCGTGCCCTGGAAAGAGAAGAGTGAAGGATTTAGTGAGGGGAATATGCGAAAGATAACGGTGATGATTCTTCTGCTTGTGACAGCATTCTGCCTGTTTGCATCTGATGCCTTCAAGGAGGTGGATCTAACAAGCGGAGACTACTCATTCATATCTGGGGCATTCTCCGGAGGATCCTTTGTCGGGGACTTCAGGCAGGTCAAGGCAGTGAAGGGGAGCTCAAGGACATTTGTCTCCACGGGCAGGATCCAGATAGCCACGGGATACGGGATTGTCTGGTACACGGAGAAGCCCTATGCCTCGATGCTGGTGGTGGGAAAGGATGTACTTATCCAGAAGATACGCGACGGAGAGCCGACTCACCTGGACATGGCCCAGAACCCCATCTACACCCAGATAGCCACATCACTTGAATGTGTGTTCAGCGCTGACTTCTCGGTCATGAGCCAGATGTTCACCTCATACCTTGCAGGTGACAGCTCATCATGGGAGCTGAGGCTTGTACCCAAGAGCAAGTCGGTCGCGTCCTTCATGGAGAGCATAGAGATGAAGGGCTCCGACAGGTTTGAGAGCCTCACCCTTTATGAGACAACCGGTGACAGCATCAGATATGAGTTCTCAGGTCTTGAGAACAGGGAGCTGACAGATGAAGAGCTTAAGGTCTATTCGCTCTAAGGGCCCGATACTCTTTGCATTATTCCTCATAATCCTTGCAGCATCGGCGGTCACAGCTGTCCTTGTGAGCCCCAGGCACCTCAGCACAAGCTTCACCAGCATGATCCCACAGCTGGGCATGTCAGAGTCCATGGCAAAGGCGGAGAGCACCTTCACAGAAAGACAGAACTCGAACGTGAACCTTTTTGTGAGCGGAGGTGACTTTGAGACAGTGCGTTCTGCCGCGATCAGGCTCTATTCGGACCTGGAGAATACCGGTGCCTTTGACGAGCTCTCCCTTGACAGCTCCACAGTGGACACGGAACAGCTTTTCAAAGCTGTCTCGGACAACGTCTACAACCTTCTTGACGGGCAGACAAGAGAGCGCATCACCGAAGATCCTGTAGCCTTCCAGAACGACAGTCTTGCCAATATCTTCAGTGCCTTTACCGTCTCTTCCCTGTCAAATCTTGACTCGGATCCGTTTCTTCTCAGTGAGTCCGTCTGGATGAACATCCTGGGGAAGGTAGGGTCCCTTACCACACTTGCCCCTAAGGACGGTGTGCTCTGCACCCAGGTTGACGGCACCTGGTACGTCATGATAAGCGGAGTTCTCTCAGAGGAGAGCCAGAACCTGACATCATCTGACAGCGCAATAGAGAAGATCTTCAGGCTAGGCGATTCCGTGGCCTCTGAGTTCTGCGTGGAGGTCAGCTTCAGCGGCCTTGCGTTCCACAGCCATGAGAGCGCATCCGGTGCCCAGCGCGAGATGACAATCATCTCTGTCGTTTCCGTGGCCCTGATCCTCCTGATGTTCTTCCTCCTGTGCAGGAACTTCCATATCCTCTGGCTGTTCCTCCTGAGCCTGACACTTTCGGTGGGAAGCGCCGCCTGTGCGCTGCTTCTGTTCTTCAAGGACATACATGTGCTTTCCATGATATTCGGGACATCGTTGATTGGAACCTGCATAGACTACTCGATCCACAGTTATATCTGCACCGCCCAGAAATCCCCGGATGACAAGGGATTCGACATCAGGAAGAAGATCGGAAAGAACCTGACGTTGAGCTTCATTTCCACCGAGCTCTGCTACTTCGTGCTCCTGTTCTCCTCATATGGGATCCTCAGGCAGATGGCGGTGATCTCACTGTTCGGACTTCTCAGCTCTTATCTTGCCGCCATGGTCCTCTATCCGAGGCTGATCACCGACAGGATGATCAACAGGCGCTCCTTCGTGGCAAGACCGGAGAAAGGCAGAAAGCTTCCGTTCCTGCTTCCATGGCTTGCCATAGCATCGACCGTGCTGGTACTGGTGCAGATCCCGCGCATCGGAATCCACAATGACATAACAAGCCTTTACACCCCGTCTGAGCGCATGCTCAGAAGCGAGACCAACGCCTCAAAGGCCCTGGGCTACATGGACTCCACATACGCGATAATCGAGGGCACCTCGGAGAACGATGCCCTTGAGAAGGAGCTTGTGTTCACAAGGAGGCTTGATGAGCTTAAGGAAGAAGGTCTTCTTGAAGGCTACATAGCCACAGTCTCTTTTGTTCCGCCCAAGTCTGAGCAAGATGAGAGCCGCAGTGCTGCAAAGGTTCTGCTTCCTTATCTTGATGAGCAGTGTGATATTCTCGGAATTGATGAAACTTCAAGAAAAAATATCATTGAGAAGATCTCAGGCCATGATTCTTATTTCACCATATCATCCCTTCCTGACAGCCTCAGACAGATGATAGCCTCCATTTCCATGGGTGAGATTGACGGAAAATACTACGAGGTTGTCATAGTCCAGAATGCTTCTGATGCCTCTCTTGTAAGTAAGATAGCCTCCTCCATGGACGGTGTGCAGTACATACAGACAGCCAAGGACACAAGCGCGCAGCTGGATCATCTGTCTGCCATGATGTTCAGGCTGTTCATCATCGCCGTGGCTGCCATAGTGGTTGCGATGGTCCTGTTCTTCGGATGGAGGAAGGGCCTGTCAATGAGCCTTTCACCTTATACGATCCTGACAGGTACAATAGGGGTCCTGACACTGACAGGACTCTCACTTGACTTCTTCGTCGCCGTGGGCCTGGTCCTGATAGTGGGCCTTGGCCTTGACTACATGGTCTTTGCCTCCAGCGGGAAGGGTGACTCCTCAAAGAAGGCCGTGCTCCTGTCATTCCTGACAACAGAGCTGAGCTTCGGATCCCTGATGTTCAGCTCCTTCCGTCCGGTGCACATCTTCGGCCTTACAGTCTTTGTTGGAATCCTCATAGCATATATCTGCACAATAGGAGCCGGAAGAAAATGAGAAAAGCGTTTGTCATAGCAGCAGCCCTGATGATGCTCTTGGTCCTTGCATCATGCACGAGCCTCAAAATCAGGATGGGGGAGTCATCCGATTTCCATCTTCTTCCGCTGGCCTCGGTCGGTGAGCCTCTGGACTCATACCAGCTTGTTTCTGGCACATTCCCGGGCTTTGATGAGGGAATGTCGCTTGAGGCATGGCTTGTCTGGGATGATCAGTCTCTTGAGCTGATGCTGTTTGCCCCCACCGGCCAGACGATGGGCAAGGTCCTCTATGACGGAGAGAGACTCTCATTCGAGTCCACGTTCATGCCTGAGTACAGGATAATCGGAATGTACATCGTTGCTGACATGCAGCTCTGCTTTGCCACATCAGAAGCTCTGGAAACTGAGTTCGGAGAGAACGGCATGATCCTGATAGAAGGCTTTGATGACGGGAGACTCACACGCAGGTCCGTATTCGAGGACGGCTCACCTGTCTACGAAATCACATACTCGGACAATGTGATATCCGTCACCAACTTCCTCAGGGGTTACGGCTATACCATCGAGATTCTTTGATATCATGTAAACCTTGACAGCAGTTGGTTTTCAGATGATATTATAAATACAGAGGCACTGCCGTTGGACGGTGACCTCAAACAAACTGAACGAGCTGCCGCTCAGACTTGTCGGAGTCTTGGGCGGCTCATTTTCTATTCAGACATGCAATCACAATGGTGATAACCATAAGGACTATCACCAGGATCTCATAATCACTCATAGACATCACCTCCTTTTTCATCTTGCGACGAATCGGGAAGCAACGCCTCCCGATATCCGTTTCCGAATTCAAGAGGTCAGACCGTCCAACCATCACTGGCAGTGCCGCTTTCATTAAGTTGAATGAATAGTTTAATGCAGCTTTTTACTCTGTAGGCCGATAGCATCTACATTTTCAGAAAACTGATGTCCTGATCTGCATTTAATGGTACAGT